>NZ_JAKZFK010000045.1:0-25684 GCF_022549315.1 Aeromonas sp. MR16
GCCGTGATTACGGCCGCTTCGCGGTGGGTGCCGATGGCAAGTGGAGCTTCGTGCTGGCGGACAACGCCACCGTCGATGCCCTGGCCAAGGGCCAACAGCATGTCGAGCAGTTCACCGTCAGCCTGAGCGATGGCTCGACCACCACGGTCACCATCACCATCACCGGCACCGACGATCTGCCGGTCATCTCCGCCGACAGCGGCGCGGCCACCGAGGGAGATCAAACCCCGGTGACCGGCACCCTGACCGCAAGCGATGCCGACAACCCGGGCCTGACCTTTGTGGCGGGCAACGAGAGCCGTGATTACGGCCGCTTCGCGGTGGGTGCCGATGGCAAGTGGAGCTTCGTGCTGGCGGACAACGCCACCGTCGATGCCCTGGCCAAGGGGCAAGAGCACATCGAGCAGTTCACCGTCAGCCTGAGTGATGGCTCGACCACCACGGTCACCATCACCATCACCGGCACCGATGACCTGCCGGTCATCTCCGCCGACACCGGCGCGGCCACCGAGGGAGATCAAACCCCGGTGACCGGCACCCTGACCGCGAGCGATGCTGACAACCCGGACCTGGCCT
Source organism: Aeromonas sp. MR16 (assembly GCF_022549315.1). NCBI lineage: Bacteria > Pseudomonadati > Pseudomonadota > Gammaproteobacteria > Aeromonadales > Aeromonadaceae > Aeromonas > Aeromonas sp. MR16. The sequence goes on from NZ_JAKZFK010000045.1 coordinate 577, forward strand.
TTGTGGCCGGTAACCAGCACAACGCCTACGGCCAGTTCGCGGTGGATGCCAGCGGCAAGTGGAGCTTCGTGCTGGCGAACAACGCCACCGTCGATGCCCTGGCCAAGGGGCAACAGCATGTCGAGCAGTTCACCGTCAGCCTGAGCGATGGCTCGACCACCACGGTCACCATCACCATCACCGGTACCGACGACCTGCCGGTCATCTCCGCCGACACCGGTGCGGCCACCGAGGGGGATCTGACCCCGGTGACCGGCACCCTGACCGCGAGCGATGCGGACAACCCGGGCCTGACCTTCGTGGCGGGCAACGAGAGCCGTGCCTACGGCAGCTTCCAGGTGGGTGCCGATGGCAAGTGGAGCTTCGTGCTGGCGAACAACGCCACCGTCGATGCCCTGGCCAAGGGGCAAGAGCACATCGAGCAGTTCACCGTCAGCCTGAGTGATGGCTCGACCACCACGGTCACCATCACCATCACCGGCACCGACGATCTGCCGGTCATCTCCGCCGACAGCGGCGCGGCCACCGAGGGGGATCTGACCCCGGTGACCGGCACCCTGACCGCGAGCGATGCGGACAACCCGGGCCTGACCTTTGTGGCGGGCAACGAGAGCCGTGATTACGGCAGCTTCAAGGTGGGTGCCGATGGCAAGTGGAGCTTCGTGCTGGCGGACAACGCCACCGTCGATGCCCTGGCCAAGGGCCAGCAGCATGTCGAGCAGTTCACCGTCAGCTTGAGTGATGGCTCGACCACCACGGTCACCATCACCATCACCGGCACCAATGATGCACCTGTGCTGCAGGCCGATCTGGGGGCAGTCAACGAAGACGCCATCCTGACGGTGAATGCGGCCAACGGGGTGCTGTCCAATGACAGCGATGTGGACGGCAACGCCCTGAAGGTGACCGGCATCCTGAGCGGCACCAGCGGGACGGCCAGTGCGGTCAATGCCAGTGGCGACACCGTGCTGATCAACAGCTACGGCACCCTGACCATCCGTGCCGACGGCAGCTACAGCTTCAACGCCAACGGGGCGGATGCGCAGAAACTGGCGGCCGGCCAGACTGCCGGGGTGGTGTTCACCTACACCGCGACCGACGGCACCGTGAGCCAGACCAGCACGCTGACCATCACTATCACCGGCACCAATGATGCACCTGTGCTGCAGGCCGATCTGGGGGCAGTCAACGAAGACGCCATCCTGACGGTGACCGCGGCCAACGGGGTGCTGTCCAATGACAGCGATGTGGACGGCAACGCCCTGAAGGTGACCGGCATCCTGAGCGGCACCAGCGGGACGGCCAGTGCGGTAAATGCCAGTGGCGACACCGTGCTGACCAACAGCTACGGCACCCTGACCATCCGTGCCGACGGCAGCTACAGCTTCAACGCCAACGGGGCGGATGCGCAGAAACTGGCGGCCGGCCAGACTGCCGGGGTGGTGTTCACCTACACCGCGACCGACGGCACCGTGAGCCAGACCAGCACCCTGACCATCACCATCACCGGCACCAATGATGCACCTGTGCTGCAGGCTGATGTGGGGGCGGTCAACGAAGACGCCATCCTGACCAGGACTGCAGCCAACGGGGTACTGTCCAATGACAGCGATGTGGACGGCAACGCCCTGAAGGTGACCGGCATCCTGAGCGGCACCAGCGGGACGGCCAGTGCAGTCAATGCCAGTGGTGATACCGTGCTGACCAACAGCTACGGCACCCTGACCATCCGTGCCGACGGCAGCTATAGCTTCAACGCCAACGGGGCGGATGCGCAGAAACTGGCGGCCGGCCAGACTGCCGGGGTGGTGTTCACCTACACCGCGACCGACGGCACCGTGAGCCAGACCAGCACGCTGACCATCACCATCACCGGTACCAATGATGCACCTGTGCTGCAGGCCGATCTGGGGGCGGTGAACGAAGACGCCATCCTGACAGTGAATGCGGCCAACGGGGTGCTGGCCAACGACAGCGATATGGATGGCAACACCCTGAAGGTGACCGGCATCCTGAGCGGCACCAGCGGGACGGCCAGTGCAGTCAATGCCAGTGGTGATACCGTGCTGACCAACAGCTACGGCACCCTGACCATCCGTGCCGACGGCAGCTATAGCTTCAACGCCAACGGGGCGGATGCGCAGAAACTGGCGGCCGGCCAGACTGCCGGGGTGGTGTTCACCTACACCGCGACCGACGGCACCGTGAGCCAGACCAGCACGCTGACCATCACCATCACCGGCACCAACGATGCGCCGACACTGAGCATCGACAAGGGGGCCGTGGTATCTGAAGAGGGCCTTGTCGGCGGTATTGCCGATACGGCAGGCAGCAGCGACACAACGGACAGCGTGGCTGCCAGCGGCAAGATCACGGTCGGCGACCTGGATAGCCAGGACAGCCTGACCATCAGCCTGAGTGGGCCGACCGGTCTGACTTCCGGCGGTACTGCGGTGCAGTGGAGCTGGAATGCCGCCACCAAGGTGTTGACCGGTTATACCGGCACGGTAGGCAGTGCGGACTACAAGGCCGTCATCGACGTCAAGCTGACTGCGCCGGCAGGCGGCAAGGGGGATTGGGGCTACGACGTGACCCTCAAGGCTCCGCTTGACCACCCGGTCAAGGGGAGTGAGGACGTGCTCAACTTCCAGATCGGCGTGACAGTATCGGATGGCAAGACCACCACCACTGGCAGCCTGCCCATCTCGGTCGAGGATGATTCCCCGATTGCGGGAGATGCGGCGGCGGTGTCCGTCACCAAGACAGATATTCCGAATGCGCTGACCGGGCTGTTCGATCTGACCAAATACAGCGGCAACCAGACGACGCTCGGCATGGCCGGCTTTACCATCACGGCCCAGGGCTTCAAGTCGGCCACCGACTCGACGCTGATCGCGGCGAATGTTAATGGTTCCAGCTCCGGGCTGGGGGTATCCAGCGTGGCTGCCCCTTACCACAACATCGCCAACGAGATCGATTTCCGCCACTTCGCCAATGGTACCTCGGCCTCCGAACAGCTGATCATCAAGCTGGATGCGGGCAAGGTCGCCTATGGCGCCAACATCAAGTTCAGCCAGATGTTCGGTGGCGAGCTGGAGAGCGGTGTGGTCGAGTTTTATCGCGGTGGCGTGCTGATCGGTACCCAGACCTTCAGCTCAAACGCTGCGGGCGGTGACTATGCCGGCAACTTCCAGGTGCAGCAGGGCGGCTTCGACACCATGGTGATCAAGGCCACCAACAACGGTAACACCAACACTTCCGACAACAGCGACTTCACCGTGAAGAGCATCGAGTTCCTCGGTACCAGCACGGCGCAGGCCATCGCCTACGGTTCGGGCACCGTCACCCCGCAGTGGGGTGCGGATGGCAAAGGCTATATGCAGCTGCTCGGCTCGTCCGAGACTGCGTTGACCACGGCCACCGGCAAGCTGATCACCACCTCGATGGAGTCGGCCAATACCCTGGTCGGCAAGGCCAGCGATGGCTCTCTGGTGTTCCGTCTGGAGTTCACCCCGGCCACCGGCAAGTGGGAGTTCTTCCAGTATCAGAATATGTCCAAGCCGCTGGGCGACGGGGACATCGACTTCCAGATCAAGGTGGTGGATGGGGACGGCGACTCCAGCCAGGGGGCCTTTGCTACCAAGCCGCTGTTCACCCCGACTGTGGAGGGGATATCCAGCGGGAGCGTGACTGAAGGCGGCAGTCTGAGCCACGGTGTGACCCTGTCCGACGCGACTCAGGAAGCGACCGAGTACGACTTCGCCATCAGAGGCAGCGGTACCAACCCGGCCTCCAGCCTGGACTGGGGAACAGCCCAGTTCAGCAACGGGGTGACCTATAACAGCGCGACCGGCAAGATCACGGTGCCGGCCGGGGTATCCGGCTTCACCGTGACCATTCCGACGGTGGACGATCGTCTGGTCGAGGCGAATGAGACCCTGTCGGTGACCATAGGTGGTCAGACCGGCACCGGTACCATAGTGGACAACGATCGTGCGCCGACCGCGACGGGTGGCTACAGCGCAGGGCTGGAAGATCAGCCGCAGGTGCTGAAGTGGGCCCAGTTCGGTGCCAGCGACGATCAGGCGGTAACCGATCTGAGCGTGCAGATCGGTACCTTGCCCCTCAACGGCAAGCTGGAATACCTCAACGCGGCCGGTCAGTGGGTCGCCGTGAAGGTGGGGGATCTTATCTCCTACGCCGATGTTGACACCGGTCACCTGCGCTTCGTACCCGGCCTGAACGAGTCGAGCACCAACGCCAGCAACGGCAACGGTGCCGTCACCGGCAATATGAAGGGCGACTACGCCAGCTTCGGCTACCAGATCAGCGACGGCGCCAACCTCAGCAACAGCGGCAAGCTGGTGCTCGACGTGGCGGCGGTGGCCGACAAGCCGACGGTCAACGTGATCCTGTCCGGCAATGGCATACCACTCTACAGCCAGAGCTTCCCGAGCGCAGGCATCACCACCAGCCAGTTCCAGTCCGGCAACTTCAACAAGACGGCCTTCGGGATCACCAGCAATCTGACGGACACGACCAGCGGTCAGGATGCAATCACCGGCACCAGCGGCAACGACTACATAGTGAGCCAGAAGGGCGGCGGCGATAACTTCACCGGCGGCCAGGGCAATGACGTACTGGTGGGCAGCAACTCCATCCAGGGGGACTCCCTCTACGGCGGTGACGGCAACGACATCCTGGTGTCAGGCCTCGGCAATGACGGCCTCTATGGTGGTGTGGGCACAGACGTTGCCGTGCTGACCGGCAACCGTGCCGACTACGTGATCCAGAAGGGCAGCGGTTATTCGACCAATGATCGCTGGTTCAACTTCTATGTGACGGAGAACGGCGCGGCCACGACCAAGGCGCTGCACGACATCGAGTATGTCCAGTTCGCCGACGGCATCTACCAGATCAATCAGGATACGGGCGGTCTGACCCTGGTGCAGCCGACCGTGGTCGATTATCCGGTGGAACTGAACGCCTCACTGAGCGATAGGGATGGCAGCGAGCAGTTCGACAGCCTGGTGCTGAGCGGCATGCCGCAGAACTCCCAGCTCTATAGCGGCAGCTTGTTGCTGGGCACCGCTGGGGCCGATGGCAAGATCACCCTTGCTGCCGGCAGCGGCCTGTGGAGCGCAAGCGCGCTGGATATGAAGCTGACCGGGCTGACCCTGCGCGTACCGGGCGGCAGCGCCGGCCAGGTGGACCTCAAGGTCGAGGCCATCGCCAAGGAGGTGGGGACCGATCAGACCAGCTCCGCCACCGACGATGACAGCATCCGCCTGAGTTACTTCAATGCCACCGAAGGGGAGCCGGGCGACCAGAACCGGACCTACGGCAGCGAGCACAACATAGTGGTAGGGGATCTGGATGGCAGCGTGGTGTTGCCGGGCCAGAACTACAACATCGCCTTCATGGTCGATAGCTCCGGCAGTATCGGCACCAGCGCCATGGACACCATCAAGCTCCAGCTGGCACAGGTGTTCGCTACCCTCAAGGCCAGCGCGGGAACTGAGGGGGCCGGCAAGGTTAATATCTTCCTGGTGGACTTTGATACTCAGGCCAACAAGTCGATCACTGTGGATCTGAAGGATCCTAATGCCTTGAGCAACTTGCAGGCGATCATCAATGGTATGGACGGTAGTTATTGGAACGGTGGTGCGACCAACTATGAGGATGCCCTCAAGACGACCTCCAACTGGTTCAACAGTGACACCGCCAAGAACAACACCAATGCGAAGAACTTGGCCTACTTCATCACCGATGGGGCCCCAAACACCTATTACGACTATGAAGACACCAACCCGGTCGTGAACACGAAGACCAACGAACGCCTCGATTCGTTTGTCAACGTCAACAACTACGTCAAGGGAGAAGCCTTCTACGCCAACATAGGTGGTTCCAGCAGGATGCTGATCGATGCCAACGGCAATGTTCAGAAGTGGTCACAGAATGGTAATAACAACAAGTGGAGCTCGACCCCCATCGGAACCTTGAAGGCACAAGGGGATGGCACCTTCGAGATCTCTACTGCCTATGACAGCAATTACTGGGCGCTGCAAAATGCACTGGCAGTGTTGCCGCTCCTGACCATCAACAATGTCACCCTGCAGGCCATAGGTATTGGCAGCAGCGTCTCTATCGATACCCTGAAACAGTTTGATAGCGACCAGATCGTGCAGTCCAACGTGTCTGCCAACGATCTGGCCAATGCCATCCTGGGTACCTCGGTCAACAACTTGCCGGGGGCAGACCGGATCGACGGCGGGGCGGGCGATGACATCCTGTTCGGCGATGCGCTGCACTTCGCCGGTATTGCCGGGGAAGGCTATGCGGCGGTCAAGAGCTATGTGGCGGCTCAGCTGGGCCGCGACGTGCTGGATGCGGACGTGCACCGCTATATCCAGGAGCATGCCGCCGATTTCGATCAGTCTGCCAACAACGACAAGGCCGATGTGCTGCTCGGTGGGGATGGCAATGACATCCTGTTTGGTCAGGGGGGGGACGACTTCCTGTACGGCGGCGCCGGCAACGACATCCTGTTCGGTGGCAGTGGCAACGACACCCTGTTTGGCGAGGCCGGCAATGACACCCTCTATGGTGGCACCGGCAACGACATCCTCTCTGGCGGTGCCGGCAACGACGTACTGAGCGGTGGGCTGGGCAACGACATCCTGACCGGGGGTCTTGGCAACGACATCCTGAAGGGGGATGGGGGAGCCGACACCTTCGTCTGGCAGAAGGGAGACACTGTCGCTGGCACGCTCAGCAAGGACTATGTCGTCGACTTCTCCAAGGCGGAGGGGGACAAGCTGGATCTGAAGGATCTGCTGGACAGCGATGGCAGCAAGACGGAGAGCGCGTTGAAGAGCCTGCTCTCGGTCTTCCAGGACAACGAAGGGGTGCATCTGCAGGTCAAGGAGAGCAGCACGGCACCGGTGACTCAGGAGATAGTGCTGATGCACCATACCTTCGATACCCTGACCGGCGGCGCGGGTTCCACGGCCAACCAGGTCATCGACTTCATGTTGCAGAACAACATGCTGAGTATCGACAAGTAACCTGACGCCAGGGTGAGCAAAAAGCGGCAGAGCAATCTGCCGCTTTTTTTATGGGCGTCTGACGCCTATATCGCCGAGGGCGTTTGCAGTATCAGGGGGAAGGAGGGGGGCTTGGCCGCTGACGAGAGCCATAAAAAACAGGGCGCCGGATCCGGGGATCGGGCGCCCTGTTGGAGAGGGCTCAGCAGACCGGGGGGATTCCCCGGCCGGGGTCAGGCATTGACGTGAGACAGACGCGAATCGCGCTGGAAGCAGTTCACCAGCAGCAGCAGGGTGACGACCCCGACGGTGCCCAGCACCAGCCAGGGCAGCCAGGGTTGTCCCTGGGCATTGGCGTAGTCGTGCAGGGCGCCGCCGCCGACATAACCCGTCATGCCGCCCAGCGCCAGTCCCAGCCGGCTGAACCCCATGTAGCTGCCACGGGCACCCGGTTGCGCCAGCTTGGTCATCAGCGTCTCCCGCGCAGGCTCGGCGATGACGATGCCGAGATAGAAGCAGGCCAGCAGCATGAAGACGGCGGGCAGGGTGGTGGCAAAGGCCACCAGTCCGATGCCGGCGGTCATCAGCAGCACCCCCGCCATCAGCCGGCTCTCCAGCTTGAAGTGGCGCTCGCCGTAGCGGGCCAGCGGGTAGAGCAGGGCCAGCGAGATGGCCGTCTCCAGGGTATACATCCAGCCCACCGCCGTGGTGCTGCCCGCCATCTGCTTGACCAGGATGGGGAAGATCAGCATCACCTGTACCCAGAGTGCGTAGTAGCCGCTCAGGATCAGCACCAGTCGGCAGAAGGCCTTGTCCGCCAGCACCTGACCGAGGCCGGCCCGGATCGGGGTCGGCCGCACCGAGAGCTTGTAGGGGGGCAGGATCAGCAGGTTGCACAGGGCGGCGCAGACGAACAGGGCGGCCCCCAGCAGGCAGACATACTCGAAATCGAAGTTGAGCAGCCAGCTGCCGAGCAGGGCGCCCACCACGGCACCGGCGCTCTCCAGCATCATCAGCAGGGAGATGTAGCGGCCCCGCTCACGCGGACGGGTGAACTTGATCACCAGGGCGGCGCGGGGAGGGTCGAACAGGCAGCCGCCGAGCCCCGAGATGATGCAGGAGAGGATGAGTTCCAGCCCGCTCTGGGCGTAGGCCAGGCTGGCGAAACCCAATGCCCGCAGCAACATGCCGCAGACGATGAGCGGGCGGGCGCCGAATTTATCGGCGAGCGAGCCACCGAAGACCCCCAGTCCCTGCTGGGTCAGCTGGCGCAGGCCCAGCGCCAGTCCGACCACCCCGGCAGCCCAGCCGAGTTGATCCACGAATCGCAGGCTTATCATGGGCATGACCACGAAAAATCCCAGGATCACCAAGAGGGAATCCAATGCCAAGAACCACCGCCCCAACCGCCTCGCCCGCTCCACCATGACCCTCAAACCCCTGCTTGCATCGATGACTTTATCTATGTGTGTGTTCATTGCCCGAACGGCGGCGTCACCAAACAGAGCCAAGGACGGAGATAAGTCCCTGACTCGGCGGCGCTATGCCAATCTCATGACAATTGATACTGCTATTCTGGGAGGGGGCCAGATATAGTGGTAGCCGACAACTGGCTATATTTCATATTGGATTCCGTTATGGCTATGACCCTCGATGATCTGCAATTGCTGCTGGATGTGGCCAACCGTGGCAGCTTCAGCAAGGTGGCCGCCATTCGCGGCTGGTCCCAACCCATGGTCAGCCAGCGGATCGCCGTGCTGGAGCAGGAGCTGGGGCAACCCCTGTTTCTTCGTCATCGCCGTGGCGCCACCCCCACCCCGGCCTGCGAGCAGTTCCTGCCCGCCGCGAGTGCGGCTCTGAGTGCGCTGGAGGGGGGCCGGCTGGCGATGCAGGGCGCCCCCGCCCTGCCACGGATCCGGCTCGCCTGTCTGCCCTCCCTGACCACTGTCGTCTTCGGGCCGCTGCTGCTGGCTCTGGTGGACGAGGCGTTCGAGATCCGCTGCAACACGGATCACTCCGGCATCATCATGCAGGAGCTGCTGACCGGGGAGACCGACGTCGGCTTCATCTTGAAATGCCCTGCCATCTCGGGCATCCAGCTTGAGCTGCTCTATCGCTCCCCCATCATCGCGGTGGCCAGTGCCGCCCACCCGCTTGCGGGTAGGCGCGGATTGACCCTGCAGGACATCGCCAACGAGCGGCTGGCTCCCCAGCAGTGGGGCACCGGCTGTGACGAGCTGATCCTGCAACTGCGGCTGCTGCGCCAGGTGGCGAGCCCGCTGCATGCCATCCAGCCCGCCAGTGCGGCGCGGGAGCTGGCGTTGGAGCATGGCTTCATCACCCTGATGCCGGCGCTCGCCATCAGCCGGGATCTGGAGTTTGGCCGGTTGGTGCAGCTGGACGTGGTGGACTTGCCGCCGGATCACTGGGACGTGATGATGGCCTGGCGCAGCGGCAAGCGGCCGAACCGGGAGAAGGAGCGGGTGCTGGAGGCGGCCAGGACCCTGGCCAAGCGCTGGGCGGGCCGCTGAGCATAAACCGCCGGGCATGAAAAAGCGCCGGACAAGTCCGGCGCTTGAGGTTATCTCCGCTCAAGACCTTATCAGTAGCCGGCTTTGAGGGTCAGGCCAGAGAAGGCGCTGAAGGCGCTGAGCTGGACGTGCCAGGTGCCTGCCTTGGGGGAGTTCAGGGTGCAGGTCTCGGCATTGCCGCTCTTGTAGGAACGGCAGTCATAGCTGGTGCCGGTCGGCACGGCGCCGAACTTCACGTAGAGATCCGCATCCCCGCTGCCGCCACTGCTGGCGATCACCAGCTTGCTCTTGCCGGCGGGCACATCGATGGTGAAGTTCAGCTTGCCCCCCTTGGCGGCGGAGAGCCCTGTCACCGGTACGCCGTTTTGCAGCACGTTGCCGGGTTGAGGGGGCGTGCCGCCGCAGGAGGCGTTGACGCCGACCGCGGTGAAGGCGGCGGTCACATCGGGCAGGCTGTAACCCAGATCTGCGGTCGCCTTGGTCACGCCGCAGGCGCCCTGATCGTAGGTGGTGTTGGCACCCCAATAGAGGCGGTTGGCCAGCACGAACACCTCGAACGCCTTGCGGGTGTTCCAGCCGCTGGTGTTGGCCAGCAGGTAGAAGGCGCGGTTGTAGACACCGGAGCTGTGGTGCACGTCGATGCCATCATAGTAATCGCTGGCATGGCCGATGGAGCTGCCATCCCGGGTCGGATCCTCGAAGTAGCGCAGCGAGCCGTTGCCCTTGAAGATCTGGGCCCCCACCAGCCAGTCGTTGCTGCCCTTCATGTAGTTCTCGGCCGCTTCCCCCGCCATGTCGGAGAAGGCCTCGTTGATGCCGCCGGACTGGCCGGAGTAGACCAGCCCCGAGTTTTGCTCGGTGAAGCCATGGCTCACCTCGTGGGCGGCCACGTCCAGGCTCACCAGCGGATAGAAGGTGGTGGCACCGTCACCGAAGGTCATCTGGCTGCCGTCCCAGAAGGCGTTCTCGTAGTTGCTGCCGTAGTGCACCCGCATCTTGAGCTTGAAACTCAGCGGCGCCGTGTTGTACCAGTTGCGGTACATGTCAAACACCACGTTGCCGAAGAAGTGGGCGTCGTTGAGCGGCGAGTAGGCGCCGTTGATCTCCTTGACCGTGTTCTCCGGGCAGGTGAACTGGTGCACGGCCCCGCCCGAGGTGGCGTGGTTGAGGTTGATGGTGTCCACGTTCGCGCTGATCATGCGGCAGTTGTCATCCACCTGCAGCGGGCCGAAGTCCGCGCCGTAGAAATACTTGCCGGTCTTGAGGTTGCCGCCAGGACCGGTGGCATCCTGGTGGTTGATCCCCTCCCAGCGCTTGATCTCGGTGCCGCTCTGGGCATCGACCATCACGAAGGGGCGGCTCGGCTGATCGCTTGTCGCGAGCCAGGAGACCAGATAGACCAGGCGGGCCTGACCGGCGTCGTCCTGTATCACGAACAGCTTGACCTGCTCGTTGCTGCCTTTGGCACCGGCGCGCGCCTTGAGGGCGGCATCGGCAGGGGAGAGCGCTGCCGTGGGGCTGGCGACGTCGGCGCCGATCTGGCGCAGTACCCGGCCGGAGACCTGATTCACCTGACCCGCGGGAGATTGCTCCGCCACCACCACCTGACCCCAGACCGGGATCCCTTGCCAGGTCTGCTCATAGCGAACCCGCTGCTGGCCGTTGGGCAGCTTGACGACCCGTACCTGGCGAAACTCGCCATCCCCGGCCAAGGTGCTGATACCGGCGCTCGGCGCGCCCAAGAGCCCCGCCAGCCCTCCTGCCTGATTTACTTCCACCTGTTCTGCCGCCATGGCGGCGCTTCCCCAGCAGGCCAGTACCACGGCCAAATACACTTTGTTCATCTCGTCTTTCCTTAAGTCGATGAAGATCAGGATCCGGGTTCGTTGCCCGGCGTTCCTACACTAGTGATCGGGAAAGAAATTGCTGCCTGTTATATGTGACAGGGCAGCATAAGGCGGTAGCAGGTTCGACTGTTACCACCTTGAATCACTGCCTTGTTTGTGATTTTTGGTGTTTTATACCAGAGCGGCACGAGAATGAGTAAATGCTCAAAATGATTCCCAAATGGGTTCCTCCATATGGGGGTTGCCAGCGGGAGTTGGATACAAAAATGCCTTGGCAGACAAGGGGTTGATTGACTACATTGGCTCTCATGATGGCCCATGCCGAGCAAAGAGGAGAAGGACGCATGTTTTCATGGCAACTGGATGACGAGCTGGCGCTGTTGTTCCTGCAGCCCGACATGGCCAGCGAACTCTTTGGCCTGTGTCAGCGCAATCGCGACTACCTGACCCAGTGGCTGCCCTGGGTGCCCTACATCCAGCAGCCGGCGGACAGCGCCAGCTTCATCCGCCATGCCATCGAGAAGTTTGCTCGGGGCGAGGGCTTGACCACCGCCATCGAGTATCAGGGGGAGGTGGTCGGTGTCATCGGTTACAACCAGATCGATCAGGCACTCGCCAAGGTCAGCATCGGCTACTGGCTGGCCGAGCGATGGCAGGGCAACGGTATCATCACCCGCGCCTGTCAGGCGCTGATCCACCATGCCTTCGAGGAGATGGGCATGGAGAAGGTGGAGATCAGCGCGGCGCTGGAGAACGACGGCAGCAGGGCGGTGTGTGAGCGGCTCGGCATGCAGCAGGAGGGGATCACCCGGCGGGCGGAGCGACTGGCGGACAGGGTGGTGGATCAGGTCCACTACGGCCTGCTGCGGGATGAATGGCTGCGGCTGAGGGATCACTGATGGTATTACCGCACCTCACCACGGCCCGCACTCCGATTCGGCGAGACGACTGGCTACAGAAAAGGGATCACTGATGGTACTGCCCCATATCGCCACGGCCCGCACCCGGCTGACTGTGTTGCCACCGGACAGGGCTGGCCTGATGCTGGATTTCTACCTGCGCAATCGGGATCACCTCAGCCCCTGGGAGCCCAGGCGCGACGAGAGCTTCTATACCCTGAACCATTGGCACGATCGTCTGCGCGACGGCTACAGCCAGTTTTTCGACGGCAGCGCCGTGCAACTGGTGGCGCTCGATCCACAGGGCGAACGGGTGCTCGCCACCTGCAACTTCACCCACATAGTGATGGGCATGTTCAAGGCGTGCCATTTGGGGTATGCGGTCGACAAGACGCACCAGGGGCAGGGATTGATGCAAGAGGTGGTGGCTGCCGGTATCGAATATCTGTTTCGCGAACGTGGCCTGCACCGCATCATGGCGAGCTATATGCCGGCAAACCTGCGCAGCGGGGCCTTGCTGGAGCGGCTCGGCTTCGAGCGGGAGGGCCGGGCCCGGGATTATCTGATGATCAACGGCCGCTGGGAGGATCACATCCTCACCGCGCTCATCAATCCTGCTGTCCAGGATTGAGTGGTGGGCTCATCTGGTCACACCAGATGTGATTGGGGCGGCTTTTTCGCGATAAGATTGCACTATAGGTGCGCATCTCATACCCCTGATCCCAAAAGCGTGTAAAATTGCGCCCTGAATTTTCCCGGTCAGCAACTGCTGGCCGCGACCCCATACTTGCAAGGCTGACATTGTGACAGAAGTAGATAGATTCGCGGACATTCGCCCCTATCGCGATGACGAAGTGCCGGCAGCCATCGAGCGGCTGATCCAGGATGATGAGTTTATCGGCGCCATCGCTAAATACCGTTTCGGCTCCCTGATGAGCTGGCTGGGCTGGGCCATTCGCCCGCTGATCCGCCAGTTCCTGCGCCACAAGTGGTCCAAGGTCACTACCGTGCGTCAGGTGCAACTGGGGGTGACCCGCTACATGAGCCGGATGATCGCCACCTCCACCCAGGGTGTGACCTTCTCCGGCCTCGAGCACCTGAAGAAAGAGCAGGGCTATCTGTTTGTCTCCAATCACAGAGACATCGCCATGGATCCCGCCTTCGTCAACTGGGGGCTGCACACCCACGGTTTCGATACGGTGCGCATCGCCATCGGCGACAACCTGCTGCGCAAGCCGTGCGCCACCGAGCTGATGAAGCTCAACAAGAGCTTCATCGTCAAGCGCTCCGCCAAGGGGCCGCGGGAGATGATGAAGGTGCTCGGCGAGCTGTCGGCCTATATTGGCCAGTCGGTGCACGAAGGCCATTCCATCTGGATCGCCCAGAAGGAAGGGCGCGCCAAGAACGGTGACGACAAGACGGATCCGGCCATCCTCAAGATGTTCTACGTGGACGGCAAGAAGCAGAAGATCCCGTTCGTCGATTACATGCGCAGCCTTAACATAGTGCCGGTCAGCATCAGCTACGAAGTGGATCCCACCGACAAGGCCAAGGCGCGCGAGCTGTACGAGAAGTCGGTCAACGGCAGCTACGAGAAGGGCGAGTTCGAGGATATCGAGAGCATAGTCGCCGGCATCGTCGGCCAGAAGGGGCGGGTACACGTCTCCTTCGGCGCCCCCATCACCGAGGGCTTCAGCGATCCGGACGAGCTTGCCGCCCTGATCGACAAGGCCATCTGGAGCAGCTATCGCCTCTTCCCCGGCAATTATCTCGCCGCGGATGTGCCAGGTAAGGCCAGCACCATCGAGCAGACCGCCTTCCTGACCCGCCAGTCAGAAGTGCCAGCAGAGCACAAGGCCATCTGGCGAAGCATGTATGCCAAGCCGGTGGAGAACGCCAACAAGGTTTGAATGAAACCGGTTGAGAGAAAAAAACGGGAGCAGATGCTCCCGTTTTTGCGTCTGGTCAAAGTTGGTGGCAATAGGGTAGTGAATAATATTGTTTCAGCTGGTACGATCATCTGGTGAGTGAGCGGGTATCTCTTGGCAAGAAGCGGGCAACTGTGCAACAGTGACCCGGCGCCGACGAGATGACCTATGCTCTTCTTCAGTCTGCATGGATGGCAGACGGCGCTAGACAAGGACCTTTGACGGGTCCTTTTTCATTGGCAGACAAAGATAGACAGCGAATACACCTAAGGATGCGCATCTCATGATCACCGGCAGTCTGGACACCTTGCAACGCACCCCCTTGCCCGCGCCATTGGCCCGCATCATGGCAGAGGTGGTGAAGGACGTGGCCCACTGGCGCGACGCCCCGCTCGGCAAGACCGAGGTCGATGGCCTCAAGCTGTTCTGTCTGGTGAGTGAAGAGCTGACCGAGCCTGCGGCGGATCGCCGTGGGGAGTTTCATGAGCAGTACCTGGATATTCAGCTGCTGCTGCGTGGTGAGGAGTGGATCGGCGTGGGGCCCCATGCCTACCGGAACGACGGTGCCGATCACCCCCATCCCGATCTCTGGTTCGTCGCAGACGAACAGACCAGTTATCTGGCGTTGCAGCCCGGCGACTTCGCCATCTTCTGGCCGGGAGAACTGCATCGGCCTCTCTGTACCCTGACCACCCCCGCCAAGGTGAAGAAATTGGTGGTCAAGGTCCACAAAGAGCTGCTGGCCGAACGCTAGCCAGCGGCGCGGGGGCGCTGGCTCCCGCCCAGGACGAGGCCGGTTCGGATGAACGGGCCAGTCCCGAATTGACGATTTGACGAGTGCGCAGCGCGCCCATGAGGCCGGCACCGACCGTATTGAAAAATTGGGCGCACTTTCCTGCGACCATAAGCCCCCGACAGGGGAATCCCATCCATGCTGGATGACACGACACTGTCGGCATAAAGCCGAAGCACAGGAAGATGTAGAACATGAGCAAGTTGGTATTGATCCTTAACTGCGGTAGCTCTTCCCTGAAATTTGCCGTGATGGACGCACAAACCGGTGAGGACATGCTGTCCGGTCTGGCCGAATGCTTCAATCTGGATGATGCCCGTATCAAATGGAAACTCCATGGGGTCAAGGGTGAAGCCATGCTGGGGGCGGGCGCCGCTCACCAGGCAGCCCTCGACCACATAGTGGGTCAGATCCTGCCCCAGGATCCTACCCTCGCCGAGCAGCTCGTGGCCATAGGTCACCGCATCGTGCACGGTGGCGAGCAGTTCTCCCGCTCGGTTCGCATCGATGATGGCGTGATCGCTGGCATCGAAGCCGCCATCCCGTTCGCGCCCCTGCACAACCCGGCTCACCTCATCGGCATCCGCGCCGCCCTGAAGGTGTTCCCGGCCCTGGCCGAGAAGAACGTCGCCGTGTTCGACACCGCCTTCCACCAGACCCTGCCGCAAGAGGCCTACCTCTACGCGCTGCCTTACAAGCTCTATGAGGAGCACGGCATCCGTCGCTACGGCGCCCACGGCACCTCCCACCGTTTCATCGCCGAAGAGGCCGCGAAGGCACTCGGCAAGCCGCTATCTGAGCTCAACATCATCAACTGCCACCTGGGCAACGGTGCCTCCGTCTGTGCCATCCGTAACGGCGAGTCCGTCGACACCTCCATGGGGCTGACCCCGCTGGAAGGGCTGGCGATGGGTACCCGCAGTGGCGACATCGATCCTGCCGTGGTCTTCTTCATGCACGACCAGCTCGGTTACAGCGTGGACGAGATCAACCACTGCCTCACCCGCGAGTCCGGCCTGCTGGGCATGACCGAGGTGAGCAGCGACTGCCGCTATGTCACCACCCACTATGCGACCGACGCCGGTGCCAAGCGGGCGCTGGATGTCTTCACCTACCGGGTGGCCAAGTACGTCGGCGCCTATGCCGCCGCCATGGACGGTCGCCTCGACGCCCTGGTGTTCACCGGTGGTATCGGTGAAAACGCCGCCATGGTGCGCGAGATGGTGCTGGCGCGGCTGGCCCTGTTCGGCTTCAAGGTCGACAAAGAGGCGAACAACGCCGCCGTGCTGGGTGGCGAAGGCCCCATCACCACGGCCGACAGCCGCCTGGCGCTGGTGATGCCGACCAACGAAGAGCTGGTCATCGCCCGCGATGCCCTGAGCCTGGTGGGCTAACGCCAGCGCTCTGATACAACGCCCGGCCCTGCCGGGCGTTGTCGTTTCTGATGCAGATTGCGGGTCTGTCATTTGACATGACGGACCAGATACGTACCCTGACGGCAGTTTCACGTAGCGGAGGTAGGGATGAAAGAGAGCTTTTTTCACTGGCTGAACGGCATGGGGGTCGAGGTCAGCAGCCTGATGGCGCTGGTGATCGCCCTGGGCTTCATCGTCCTCACCTCGCTGGTGCTACACCTGGTACTGCACCGGGTGCTGCTGGTGCGTCTGGTGGGGCTGCTCGGCAAGACCAAGCAGATGTGGCTGCCGCCCCAGCTGCAACAGCGGCTGTTCTACCGGCTCGCCTTCGTGCTGCAGGGGGCCGTGTTGCTCGGTCAGGCCGAGCTCTGGCTGCCGCGCAAATCCGACAGCCTGCTGTTGATCGAGATGCTGGCCCAGCTCTGGATCCTGCTGTTCCTGCTGCTCGCGCTGTTTGCCCTGCTCGATTGCCTGCTCGCCCTGAGCCGTCACACCCGTTTGTGGCGGGATATGCCCCTGCGCGGCATCTTCCAGGGAGTGAAACTGGTGGGCAGCATCCTGGTGGGCATCCTGATGATCGCCCTGCTGTTCGGCAAGTCACCGCTGTTCCTGTTCAGCGGCCTGGGGGCCATGACAGCGGTGCTGATGTTGGTGTTCAAGGATCCCATCCTCGGCCTGGTGGCGGGGATCCAGCTCTCCGCCAACCGCATGCTGAGCGTCGGTGACTGGCTGCAGATGGACAAGTACGGCGCCGACGGCGAGGTGATCGACATAGGCCTCACCACGGTCAAGGTGTCGAACTGGGATAAGACCATCACCACCATCCCCACCTATGCACTGATCTCCGACTCCTTCAAGAATTGGCAGGGCATGACCGAATCCGGTGGCCGCCGCATCAAGCGCAGCGTCAACATCGACATGACCAGCGTGCGCTTCCTGACGGCAGACGAGCAGCTGACACTCAAGCAGGCCAAATTGCTGGCCCCCTATCTCAGCCGCAAGGAGCAGGAGCTGAGCAGCTACAACCAGCAGCTCAGCGATGCGATCAGCTGCCCCATCAACGGTCGCCACCTCACCAACCTGGGGACCCTGCGCGCCTATCTGGATGCCTACTTGCGGGCCAATCCCAGCATTCGCAAGGACATGACGCTGATGGTGCGCCAGCTGGCACCGACCAGCGAGGGGATACCGCTGGAGATCTACTGCTTCACCGCGACCACCGCCTGGGCCGACTACGAGGGGATCCAGGCCGATATTTTCGACCACATATTTGCCATTATTGGGCAATTTCATCTGCGGTTGCATCAATCTCCAACCGGTTATGACATGCGCGCCTGGCAAAGAGAGACGGTCAGCAACGGCTAAGGCCTGCGGCGATAGGTCAGGGCTTAATATCCTTGTCCCTGTCGCCCCATTTGTTGGTTGAATTTTTACCCGTAGAGGAGAAAAATGGCCGCCTTCTCTTCGCCAGCGCGCAGCGCGCGCCCTGGTGGGTACAGAGCCTTGAATCACCCCATTCATCACAGGAAAGTTATGAAGCTCCTCCACAACACTGCGGCTGCACTGTGCTGCAGTCTCATCCTGGCTGCCCCTGCGTTTGCCATCGAATATGCCCTGCCCGAAGCCAACAGCCGGCTGGTGGGCGAGAATCTGGAATACGTGGTACCGGCAGAAGAGGCTGGCCAGCCGCTGGAGGCCGTCGCCGCCAAGTTCCAGCTGGGATTGACCAACATGCTGGAGGCCAACCCCAAGGCGGATCCTCTGCTGCTGCAGGCCGGTGAGAAGCTCATCGTGCCGCACCAGCTGATCCTGCCGGATGCCCCCCGCGAAGGCATTGTGCTGAACGTGGCCGAGATGCGCCTCTACTACTACCCCAAGGGCAAGAACGTGGTGGAAGTGCTGCCCATCGGCATCGGCCAGCTCGGTACCGACACCCCGGAAAACTGGGTGACCAGCGTGCAGCGCAAGAAGGCGGGCCCGACCTGGACCCCGACCGCCAAGATGCACGCAGAGTATGCCGCCCGTGGCGAGCCTCTGCCGGCAGTCTGGCCGGCCGGCCCGGACAACCCCATGGGACTGTTCGCGCTCTATATCGGCAAGATGTACGCCATCCATGGCACCAATGCCCAGTTCGGCATCGGCCTGCGGGTGAGCCACGGCTGCGTGCGACTGCGTAACGACGACATCGAGTATCTGTTCAAGCAGGTGCCGGTCGGTACCCGCGTTCAGTTCGTGAACCAGCCGATCAAGGCTTCGGTCGAGCCGGATGGCAACCGCTACCTGGAAGTGCACCAGCCCCTGTCCCGCAGCCAGGAGGAGTTCAACTCCAGCCTGCCGGCCCCGCTGCCCATCTCCCCGGCGGTGACCCGCTTCATCGCCCATGCGGACAGCGACTCCCAACTGATCAAGCAGGCGCTGGAACAACGCAGCGGCATGCCGATCGCCATCAATCGCTGATCCTGGCCTTTTCTTATGTGACAGCCCCGGCCCTAGGCCGGGGCTTTTTTATGTCATCGGACCAGAGACGGCGGGATAAGTCGTTGCTGCAATGGCATAATATCCGGCTAATTCATCCCTGAGTAGTTACTTAATTAGTTAGCAAACGGTTTCATTGTGTTTTTTATTTGTTAAAAACAGTTGAGCTTATGGGATCTGCTGATTACTCTAGGGCGGTTTTTTAAGGATGAACCCGTCGTCAGAACGGGTACACAGTCACATAACGGAGTTTTGAATGACAGCTAGCACCCCAATGCTCATCACCTTCCTGGTGTATATCCTGGGTATGGTTCTGATCGGCTTCGTCGCCTATCGCGCCACCCGCAACTTTGACGATTACATTCTCGGCGGCCGCCGCATGGGGAGCTGGGTCACCGCCCTCTCCGCCGGGGCCTCCGACATGAGCGGCTGGCTGCTGATGGGCCTGCCTGGCGCCGTCTTCATCGGCGGCATCTCCGAGAGCTGGATCGCCATCGGCCTCACCATAGGTGCCTACTTCAACTGGCGCTGGGTGGCCGGTCGGCTGCGGGTTCACACCGAGAAGAACCGCAACGCCCTGACCCTGCCGGACTACTTCACCTACCGCTTTGAGGACAAGAGCCGGGTGCTGCGCATCCTCTCCGCCCTGGTGATCCTGCTGTTCTTCACCATCTACTGCGCCTCCGGCGTGGTGGCCGGTGCCCGCCTGTTCGAGAGCACCTTCGGCATGAGCTATGACACCGCCCTCTGGGTCGGTGCCGCGGCCACCATCAGCTACACCTTCTTCGGCGGCTTCCTCGCGGTGAGCTGGACCGATACGGTGCAGGCCACCCTGATGATCTTCGCCCTGATCCTGACCCCGGTGTTCGTCATCATCGCCGTCGGCGGCATCGACACCGCCATGGTGCAGGTGGCGGCGCAGAATGCCAGCAACCTCGACATGTTCAAGAACCTGGACTTCATCGCCATCATCTCCCTGATGGCCTGGGGCCTGGGCTACTTCGGTCAGCCCCACATACTGGCGCGCTTCATGGCGGCGGACTCCCACCACTCCATGGCCAGCGCCCGTCGCATCAGCATGACCTGGATGGTGTTCTGCCTGGGCGGCGCCGTTGCCATCGGCTTCTTCGGCCTCTCTTACTTCTCCACCTTCACCGAGCAGGCCGCCGGCGTCACCGCCAACCCGGAGCGCGTCTTCATCGAGCTCTCCAAGATACTGTTCAACCCCTGGATCGCCGGCGTGCTGCTCTCCGCCATACTGGCGGCCGTGATGAGTACTCTGAGCTGTCAGTTGCTGGTCTGCTCCAGCGCCATCACTGAAGATCTCTACAAGCCCTTCCTGCGCAAGAATGCCTCCCAGAAAGAGCTGGTGTGGGTCGGCCGCGCCATGGTGCTGGTGATTTCGCTTATCGCCATCGCCGTGGCCGTGAACCCGGAGAACCGGGTGCTGGGGCTGGTGAGCTACGCCTGGGCCGGCTTCGGTGCCGCCTTCGGTCCCGTGGTGCTGCTCTCCGTGCTCTGGTCGCGGATGACCCGCAACGGCGCCCTGGCCGGCATGCTGGCCGGTGCCCTGACCGTCATCGTCTGGAAGCAGTTCGGTTGGCTGGGTCTGTATGAAATCATCCCGGGCTTCGTCTTCGCCACCCTGGCCATAGTGGTGTTCAGCCTGCTGGACAAGGCGCCCTCCAAGGCCATGCTGGATCGCTTCGACGAGGCAGAGCGTGAGTTCCAGACTCCCCCTGTCTCGGCTGAGCCGGTCATGGTGAGATAAATCACGCACGCTGAATAAACAAAGCCCCGCATTGCGGGGCTTTTTCATGGTGGCGCGGGTTTATTGGCCGCTGACCCGGCACTGCCGGGTGGGTTGGTCATAGCGCTCCAGCCTGGCTTCGTTCCCCTTGGTCAGTAGCGTGAGATTCTGCCCCTCATAACGGGCACCGCTGGCGCTGGGGGCCTCAAAGGCGAGCACCTGCGACTGCTGCGCCCCCTCGCTCAGGTTGATCACGGCGGCGGGCCGCTTGGCCTCGTTATAGAAGTAGGTCGAGAGCCGGATCTCGCCGTCGCACTGGTAGTCGACCGGGCTTGGCACCATCAGCTGGCCCCCCTTTATCTGCAACTCTGTGATGCGCAGCTGGTAGCTCTCCTCTACGCATTGGCGCGAGTCGCTCTCTTTCCAGCACTCGTTGCGGCCCTTGATCCAGCCGCGCTGCATCGCCTTCTCCGTCTTCTGCTGCTCGGCCGACAGATTAGCCAGCGCCTTGGGATAGAGGGCGGCGAGTTCGTTATCCAGCGCAGCCAGCCCGGCGTCCTGGCAGACAAGCTGCTCGGCCGCGCTGTGGGCCTTGGCACAGTCAAAGGAAGGGGTAGCGGCACTGGCCAGCAGCGGCATCAAGGCGAGGGTGCCAAGCAACATCTTGTTCATCGAAAAGGCTCCAGCAAGAGGGGATTCCCACTTACTAGAGCACAAGGGCGCCGGGCCGCCGAGGACTTTTTCACCCCAGGCTCCCTTGCCCGTCTCTCTGGACACCTCTGCCGACAACAGCCGTCATCAGGGCCCACGGCAGGCTGGCTGCAGTGGCCTTCGTCTGCGCTTATGCGAGTCGGCGCGCCAGCCGCTGCACATCCTGGCGAGCCGCAGCCTCGGCACGGCCCAGCCAGCGCTGTCGCTCCCGCTCGCTGGAGGTATGGACAGGCCCCAGATGCTGGCGATGGGTCAGCTTGATGCCACAGAGCCCCAGCACGGGCTTCTCGAGGGTGCGCTCGACGGGGGAGCCCAGCCACCAGCGGTAGTACCAGAGCGGGCTGTCCATGGTGAGCAGCAGGCGCGCCGTCTTGCCGGCGAGCAGGCGCTCGGGAAGGGCCTTGCCCTTCTGATAGCGAAAGGCGAACCCCGAGAGCAGTACCCTGTCCAGCAACCCCTTGAGCCGGGCCGGCAGGTGGCCCCACCAGAGGGGGGCGACGATCACCAGATGGTGGGCCTGCTTCAGACTCTGCTGCAATGCCAGCAGATCGGGCTCGAGGGGCTGCGCCTCGTCATAGCCATGGTGCAGATCCGGCTCGAAGGCGAGCCCCCCCACGTGATGCAGGGTGACTTCTGCGCCGCCCTCCTCGGCGCTGCGGGCATACTCCCTGGCCAGGGCATGGCAGAGGCTGTCGGGTTTGGGGTTGCCGTTGATGATAAGCAGCTTGGGTGTCATGGCGTGGCTCCTTGAAGTGAGCCCCCATTAGACCCCTTGTCCCATGGGACAGAGTCAAGCCACCTTGTGCGCCCGTCCTGCAAGCCCTTGCTCAGCCTGTGGGAGCGGCTCGCTCTGGCCGGGGGCGCCATAGCGGCAGGGGTGCTGCGCCAGCAGCGCGGCGCACTGGGTTAGGGCCTGGTGCTGGTGCTGCAGCCTGGCCACCTCGGCCGCGATCTGTGCCAGCTTGCCCACCACAAGCTGCTCCACCTTCTGCCAGGGAAACTGCGCCAGACTGGTGAGGCCCGCCAGCAAGGGGACAAGCTCGCTCAGCTTGCAGCCGAGCTGCTGGGCCTGACGAATAAAGCCGACCCACTCCAGATCTTCGGCCCGGTAGACGCGATACTTGCCGCGCCGCCTGGGCTCGGGCAGTAGCCCGAGCTGCTCGTAGAGACGGATTGCCTTGGGAGTGGTGCCCGCCAGCCGGGCAAATTCGCCGATATACATCTTGCTGCTCGCAAAGGTTGTTCGAGTAGGGCTCACTATAGGACAGTGGCAGGCGGGAATGAATCCCCATGGGGGAGCCAGCACAGCAGGTGCTGCACGAAGAGGGCGGGCTGCTCGATGGGGTAGAGGTGGCCGACATCCGGCACTAGCAGGCTCTCGCAGGCGGGAATGGCCCGGCCCAGCGCCTCGCCCACCAGTGCAAACAGCGCCCTGGTATCCGCACCCTGCACTATGCAGGTGGGCAGGTTGAGTGTGGCAAGACGCGCTGGCGACCAATCCGGCTGCTCGTTCTGGCTCAACTGCCTGGGCAGGCTGCTTGCCTCCGCCAGCTGGGCCTGCTGCCATTTGAGGGGCTGCGCTGCAAAATAGCCTGCGTGACCACCCGAGCCATCGATCAGGGTCGCCACGGCTTCTTGCAGCAAGCCTTCCCCAACCTGACTAAACACAGGGCCGAACATGGCACCGGCATCGCCCATAAAGGCCGCCATGGCCCGCTCATCCAGCGCCCCCGGGCAGCCCGGCTCCACCAGATAGAGGCTTTGGAATTGTTCCGGCCCCTGCAAGGCGGCGGTCAGGGCCACGTCCGCGCCATAAGACCAGCCGACCAGATGGACAGGCCCGCAGGCCAGCTGTGCTAGGAGCGCCAACAGATCGCTGGCGTGGGTCTCAAGACCGAAGGGCCCCTCTTTGCCCGCCTCACCAAAGTGGCGCAGGGTGGGTGCATATACGGTGTAGTAGTGTGAGAGCTGCTCGATATGCTCGAGCCAGAGGGTATAGTTGGCCAGTGCGCCATGGATCAGCAGCAGCGGCTCGCCGGAGCCTGCCTGCAGGAAGGGCAGTGGGCTGCCATTGATGATGAAAGTGTGAGTCTGTGAGTGCATATCAACGCCTCCTCGGCGTGTCGTAGAAGCGGGAGAGTATATGGCAAGGGCCCTGCGGCCCGTAATAGGGCCGCAACAGGCGCTTGTGATCTGGCGATAGCCACTATAAGCAAATATTGGGTCATCAGTGGAAAACCAATAAAAGTGACTCCGGCGAGCCAGACAGGGCCACCATGTGGCCGAAAAGGGCTCCCCAAGGGGATTCCCCGATCCTTGCTTATTTCGTGGTTGGGTTATTTGCGATTGTCCGAATGCGCTTCGCTATTCGAACCTGCGAGCTAGCCTTCTTCTTTAATACAAGCGCCATTAGTCGCCAATAATATCGTTTCAATCAGCCTTTCAATATTTCCATTATAACCTGACGATGCAATCGTCATCTCACCGTGATCATCCATCGCCACCAGCATTTCAATATATGTCTTCCCTGTATTTATTTTCATTGCGCGCAATCTGATGGGGGAGGTTTTTGAACATATCTCTTGGTTTACATTTTTCCCTATCTTTTTTAAAATACGTTCGTTTTTACTCCAGATGACCTTATATTTGCTTCTCGGGATTGAGTAGATAAATATTGTAGAGAACATAGCCGTCAGCAGAAAAATAAGCCATAGCAGCAGCCAACCCCAGATGCCAAGAATCGGTTTCGAAGAGGCTAGTGCGCCAGCAATCAGTAGCAATGAAAATATGGTACAAGTAATGCTGACTACTGCGCCAAGCCAGCTCATTACGGTTGAGTTATTTTCATACAAAATAATTTCTGTGGTGACGCCATTTTCTTGTCTCCGATGATATTTATAGCAAGATAAAGTCACAATGGTCAGAGAGAGCGCTGCTAGGATCATCAAGTGCTTGGCCAGCCATTCAAAACGTGGACGAAAGTGCAAAGTGTTTTTGTATAAATCCAAATAGTTCATCAAGAGCTGATCACCTTGTTGAACTTCCCTTGCTCGCTCACAATAAAATGGCCACCAAAGGCTGTAATAAGTCTGACTCCAGACTGTTACCCGCTTGCCTTTTACTGCATGAAATGCGGCTTTGTTATATAGATCTGCTCGATAGGTCAGCTCCTCTCCCGAGTCAGTCAGAATCTGGAACGCAGACTTATGCGCTGTACGTAAGGGTTGAGAAATATGGACAAGTATCCCTTCGCGTTTCGTCAACTGTGACAACGGTAGCACCGGATTAAAAAAGTAAACGTATAAATACAGGCTGCTGACGCCTGTAACTATTGCTACCCACACCAGCAGCTTGGTCCACTTTTTTTGCATGGCGTTGATGCCAAATACACGCCAGAACCAAGTGACTTGCCAGCGGGTTTTCGTTATTTGCCATTGTTTGCGGAGCGCTGACAGTTCCTTTGCCATGACGACACCTCTCCTTGTCTGATTTCAACCTGCCCTTATCATCGGCGGTCAAGTTAAGCCTATAACGTGCCCGACACCCTTTGGGCGCGTTCTTTATCTATGTTAGCCATGTTGTTCCAGTGTAGTGGTCTAATCATCCCGGACACCATTTTAGGTGGTACAGTCGCCACCAAGATCAGAGGTGTTCAATGACAAGATTACGTCGCTCATTTACTGCCGAATTCAAACTCGAAGCCGCATCCCTGG
>NZ_JAKZFK010000046.1:0-25665 GCF_022549315.1 Aeromonas sp. MR16
GGGATGCGGCTTCGAGTTTGAATTCAGCAGTAAATGAGCGACGTAATCTTGTCATTGAACACCTCTGATCTTGGTGGCGACTGTACCACCTAAAATGGTGTCCGGGATGATTAGACCACTACAGTAGCAGCCCCGGAGCGTTGACTCTGGATCAGGATAGGAGGGGATGGCAAGGGGGGAGAGGGGAGGGCGACGCGTTACCGGCTGGAGCAGGATGAATATCGTCTTGGATGGAGCATAAAAAAACCGGCCACTTGGGCCGGTTTGTTGTGCTGTGACGGGTAAGTGCTTAGTGCAGCACCACGTTCTGGAAGCCCTGTACCAGGCTGATGACCGGCTGGGGATAGATACCCAGCGCCACCACCAGAATGGCGGAGAGCAGCACCACCAGGCCCCCGGAGGAGAAGGCCCAGTCGGCCTTGGCATCGCGCAGCTGCATGCCGGGCTCGCGCAGGTAGAGGGTGACCATGACCCGCAGGTAGTAGTAGAGCCCCAGAGCGCTGCCGAGCACGATGGCGCCGGAGAGCCACCACAGCTGGGCATCGACCGTCACCCCGATGAGGTAGAACTTGCCGATGAAGCCGAGCGTCATGGGGATGCCCGCGAGCGACAACATCATCACCGTCATGACGGCGGTCAGGTAGGGACGATGCCAGAACAGACCGCGGTAGCTGTGCAGGGAGTCCGCATCCTTGCCACGATAGGGGCTGGACATCATGCTGATGACGCCGAACGCACCCAGGCTGGTGAACAGGTACATCAGCAGGTAGACCCCGGCCGCTTCCACCGGCATCTGGCCGAGGCGGCTCGCCACCACCACCGCCAGCAGGTAGCCGAAGTGGGAGATGGAGGAGTAACCCATCATCCGCTTGATGTTGGTCTGGATCAGTGCCAGCAGGTTACCGACGACGATGGACACGACCGCAATGGCCGCCAGCAGCCAGTGGAACATGGGATCGCCGGTGGCAGGGACCGCCAGATAGAAGCGCAGCAGCACGCAGAACACCGCGATCTTGCTGACGGTGGCGAGGAAGGTCGCGACCGGTGCCGGGGCACCCTCGTACACGTCCGGGGTCCAGAGGTGGAAGGGGGCGAGGGAGAGCTTGAAGGCGAAGCCGACCAGCATCAGACCCAGGCCACCCATCAGCAGCGGATGGTGAGCCGGGCTCTGGGCCAGGGTCAGACCGAGATCGCTGAAGCTCAGGCTGCCGGCCTGGGCGTAGAGCAGCGCCATGCCAAACAGCAGGAAGGCGGTGGCGGCGGCGGAGAGCACCATGTACTTGATGCTGGCCTCCAGCGAATGGCGCTCGCGGTAGGCGTAGCCCACCAGACCGAACATCGGCAGGGTCAGCATCTCGATCCCGATGAACAGGGAGGCGAGGTGGCGGGAACCCGCCAGCACCAGGCCGCCGGCGGTGGCGATCAGCAGCAGCAGGTAGAACTCTTCCCGGTTGTCCGGATAGCCCTTGAGCCAGGAGCGGCCGAAGGTACAGGTCGCCAGGGCACCGATGAGCACCAGCCCCATGTAGAAGACGGCGTAGCTGTCCACTTGCAGCAGGGGCGTGACACCCTGATCCCCCTGGGCCATCACGATGGGCAGGGAGAAGAGGGCCAGGTTCAGACCCGTGATGGTCACCACGAAGGCGGTGTCATCACAGCGCTTCCAGGCGATGGCCAGCATCAGGGCCACCATGGCCCCCGTGGTCAGCAGCAGGGGCAGCAGGGCCAGCAGTTGAGCTGCGGTAAACGTCATGACAGTGCTCCTGTAATGGACAAGGAAGGCAGCAGAAGAGAAGTCATCATTGCAAGGCTCCTGTGCTCGGCAGCGCATACCAGTGCAGCACGTTCAGCAGGCTGCTGCTGGCGGTATCGAGCACCGGCTGGGGATAGACCCCGAGCAGCACCAGCAGGCCGGCGATGGTCAGCATCATGGCCAGCTCGCGGCTGTCCAGTCCCTTGAGGGGTTTGTCATCCTTGGGGGCACCGAAGCAGGCCCGTTGCAGCATGATGAGGGAGTAGACCGAGGCCAGCACCAGACCGAAGGTCGCGATGATGGTCATGATCGGCGCCACCTGGAAGCTGCCGATGAGGATCAGGAACTCGCCGATGAAGTTGCCGGTACCCGGCATCCCCAGTGAGGCGACCGAGAAGAACAGCATGACACCGGGCAGGTAGCGCAGGCGCCCCCACAGGCCGCCCATCTGGCGCAGATCACGGGTGTGCAGACGCTCGTAGAGCTGGCCGCACAGGATGAACAGACCGGCAGCGGAGAGGCCGTGGGCGATCATCTGTACCACGGCGCCTTGCAGCGCGAGCTCGCTACCCGAATAGATGGCGATCATCACGAAGCCCATGTGGGAGATGCTGGTGTAGGCCACCAGTCGCTTGATGTCGGTCTGGGCGAAGGCCAGCAGGGCACCGTAGACGATGCCGAACAGACCCAGCCCCATGGCATAGGGGGCGAACTGGGCGGACGCCTCGGGGAACAGCGGCAGGGTGAAGCGCAGCAGGCCGTAGGCGGCGGTCTTCAGCAGGATCCCCGCCAAATCCACGGAACCCGCGGTCGGCGCCTGGCTGTGGGCATCCGGCAGCCAGCCGTGCAGCGGCACCAGCGGCATCTTGACCGCGAAGGCGATGAAGAAGCCCAGCATCAGCAACCACTGCACACCAGTGTTCATCGGGGTGTTGAGCAGGTCCAGGTAGTTGAAGGTGAAGACGCCGGTGGCGGCGTGGTGGGTCAGCACCAGCCCCAGGATGGCGACCAGCATGATGAGGCCGCTCGCCTGGGTGTAGATGAAGAACTTGGTGGCGGCGTTGATACGGGATTTACCGTCGGTGACCGAGTGGCCCCAGAGCGCGATCAGGAAGTACATCGGCACCAGCATCATCTCCCAGAAGAAGAAGAACAGGAACAGATCCACCGCCATGAATACGCCGAGCACGCCGCCCAAAATCCACAGCAGGTTCAGGTGGAAGAAGCCGATGCGCTGCACGATTTCCTTCCAGGAACAGAGGATGGCCAGCACGCCGATGAAGCTGGTGAGCATCACCATCAAGAGCGACAAGCCATCGACCGCCAGATGCAGGGAGATGCCGAAGCGGGGGATCCAGGGCAATTGCCACTCGGCCGCCCAGACGGGGAGGCCGGGGTTTGCCAGGCTGAAATCACCACTAAACCAGATGGCGCCGGAGAGCAACAAGCAGGCGCTCATGGACAACAGGGCTACCCAGCGGACGAACTGTCCACCGAGGCGCTCCATCTGCCAGCAGAGCAAGCCGCCGATAAAAGGAATTAACAAGATCCAGAGTAAGGTCACGATATCAGCTCTCTCATAGGTTCTAGTCGCTGTGCAGGCCCGCAGGCCTGCAGTGAATTCAGGGAATGCATCGACGTCAACCGAGCAGCAGCAGCGCCAGGATCAGGACGGCGCCCATCCCCATGGAGGCTGCGTACCAGCGCAACTTGCCGGTGACAGTCCAGGCCAGCATCTGATGACCACTGTATGCCAGTACGGCGGGCAGGTTCATCATCCAGTCCAGCGGATCCTTGCCAAGCAAGCGGGTCGCCAGCAGGTAGGGCTTGACCCAGAGCCGTTCATACAACCAGTCAAAGCCCCAGGCGTTGAACCAGAGGGTGCTGAGCAGACGGCCAGGGGCGCTCTCGGCAATACTTCTTGCCAGGCGACGCTCGCCAAGGAACAGGAAGGCGGCGAGTGCTATCCCCGCCACGGCGATGACGCCGGACAGGATCTCGAGGCTGTGACGACCCTCTTCGATGTGATCGCCAGGGCCCGCCGGCAGTACGCCCGCCAAGGGGGGGGTGATCCAGGCGCCGATGGCGGTGGAGAGCACCAACAGCACCAGCAGCGGCAGCTTGTGCGCCAGGCCGTGACCGGCATGGGCCTGCGTCTGCGGCTTGCCGTGGAAGGCGATGAAGATCAGACGGAAGGTGTAGAGGGAGGTCAGGAAGGCCCCCACCAGACCGGCCCACAGCAGGGTGTTCTGGCCACTGGCCTGCACCTGCCAGAGGATGGCGTCCTTACTGTAGAAACCGGCGGTCACCAGCGGCAGCGCGGCCAGTGCCGAGCCCCCGACCAGGAAGCAGGCATAGACCAGCGGCAGGCTCTTGCGCAGGCCCCCCATCTTGAAGATGTTCTGCTCGTGGTGGGTCGCGACGATGACGGCACCGGCGGAGAGGAACAACAGCGCCTTGAAGAAGGCGTGGGTCATCAGGTGGAAGATGGCCCCATCCCAGGCACCGACCCCGAGGGCCAGGAACATGTAGCCGATCTGGCTCATGGTGGAGTAGGCCAAAATCCGCTTGATGTCGGTCTGCACTAGGGCCGCGAAGCCCGCCAGCACCAGCGTGATGGCACCCACCAGCGCCACCAGATGCAGGATCTCGGGGGCCAGCAGGAACAGTCCGTGGGTACGGGCGATGAGATAGACACCAGCGGTCACCATGGTGGCCGCGTGGATCAGCGCCGAGACCGGGGTTGGACCCGCCATGGCGTCTGCCAGCCAGGTCTGCAGCGGCAGCTGGGCGGATTTACCGACCGCGCCACCGAGCAACATCAGACAGGCGAACGACAGGGCAGGGGAGCCTTCGGCAAACATCGCGGGCGCGCGAACCAGCAGCTCATGGATGTTGAGGGTACCGAGCTCCCGGTACAGGACGAACAGACCGATAGCGAGGAAGACGTCACCGACCCGGGTCACCACGAACGCCTTGAGGGCAGCGGCCCCGTTGGCGGGATTGCGGTAGTAGAAGCCGATCAGCAGGTAGCTGCACAGGCCCACGCCTTCCCAACCGAGGTAGACGAACAGCAGATCATCGGCCAGCACCAGGAACACCATGCTGGCGATGAACAGGTTGGTGTAGGTGAAGAAGCGCGAATAACCTTCTTCCCCACGCATGTACCAGGAGGCGAACAGGTGGATGAAGAAACCCACCCCGGTCACCACTCCCAACATGGTCAGCGACAGGCCGTCCAGCGCCAGGCGGAAGCTGGGGGTGAATTCACCCACCGCCATCCACTGCCACAGGGTCTGGGTGTAGACGCCGCCCTCCGGCATGTTGCCGAGAAAATCGATGCCAACCCAGAGGGTGGTCAGGGCCGACAGGCCTATGCTGCCGACACCGATGAGCGCCGAGGTGCGCTCGCCGAAACGGCCGATGGAGAAGGCCAGCACCAGCCATCCCAGCAGCGGGAACAGGAAAGTCAGGAATAGGAGGCTCATCCGCGCATCTCGCTCACAGTGTCCACGCTGAGGGTGTGGTAACGACGATAGAGCAGCAGTAACAGGGCCAGGCCAATGCTGGCCTCCGCTGCCGCCAGAGAAATCACCAGTATGTACATGATCTGGCCGTCGGCCTGGGCCCAGCGGCTGCCAGCCACCACGAACGCCAGTGCGGACGCATTCATCATGATTTCGATACTCATGAGGATAAACAGCAAGTTACGGCGAATTAACAGGCCGCACAGGCCGATACAGAACAAGATGGCCGCAAGCAGCAAACCGTGTTCCATGGGAATGCCACTCATTGCTGACCTCCTTCTTGAGATGGGCGCACGGGGGTTTTGGGCACGGAGAGCACCTCTCCGTTCTTGTCCTCACGGCCCAGGTGATAGGCGGTGACCAGGCCCGCCAGCAGCAGGATGGAGGCGAGCTCCACCGCCAGCACGTAGGGGCCGAACAGGGCGATGCCGACTTCCTTGGCACTGACGTCGGTCAGACCGAGCACACCCCCGGTGACGCCGAGGATGCCGTAGGCCAGGAAGCCGAGCAGGATGAGGGAGAGCAGGGCTGGCCCGCCCCAGGTCTTGGGGGTGAGCCAGTTGCGTTCCTGATCCTGGGCCGAGCCCAGGTTCAGCATCATCACCACGAACACGAACAACACCATGATGGCGCCGGCGTAGACGATCACCTGCAAGGCACCCGCGAAGGAGGCACCAAGGCAGAAGAAGATCATGGCCACGGCGATGAGCGAGATGATGAGATTGAGCAGCGCGTGCATCGGGTTGCTGGTGCTGATCACCCGCAGCGTGCTGTAAATGGCGACCAGGGCCGCGGCATAAAATGCCAATTCCATGATTGACTCCTAGGGCAGCAGGCTCTTGACATCGATGGGCTTGGCTTCGTTCTCGGCATCCCCTTTGGGCTTGCCGTCGATAGCCATACCGCTCATGCGATAGAAGTTGTAGTCCGGGTACTTGCCGGGGCCGCTGATCAGCAGATCTTCCTTCTCGTACACCAGATCCTGGCGACGATACTCACCCATCTCGAAATCCGGGGTGAGCTGGATGGCGGTGGTGGGGCAGGCTTCCTCACACAGGCCGCAGAAGATGCAACGGGAGAAGTTGATGCGGAAGAACTCCGGGTACCAGCGACCATCGTCCCGCTCCGCTTTTTGCAGCGAGATGCAGCCGACCGGACAGGCGACGGCGCACAGGTTGCATGCCACGCAGCGCTCGTCACCGTCCGGATCCCGGGTCAGGACGATGCGGCCACGGAAACGGGGCGCCGCATAGACGGCCTGCTCCGGGTAGCTCAGGGTCTCGCGGGGCCGCCAGGCATGGGAGAACACCATCCCGAGGCTCCGCAGTTGGGTGCCAACACCCTTGATGATATTAATGATTTTCATAGGTGCCTCACTGCACGTTCATCAGCACTACGGCGCCGGTTACCAGCATGTTGAGCAAGGTAAGCGGCAGGCAGACTTTCCAGCCAAAGGACATCACCTGGTCGAAGCGCGGGCGAGGCAGGGAAGCCCGCAGCAGGATGAAGAACACCATGAAACAGGCGGTCTTCAGGGCGAACCAGATGAAGGGCGGCAGCCAGGGGCCGTGCCAGCCACCGAAGAACAGGGTCACGATGAGGGAGGAGATCAGCACTATGCCGATGTACTCACCCACGAAGAACAGGCCCCACTTCATGCCCGCATACTCGATGTGATAGCCATCGGCGAGCTCCTGCTCGGCCTCAGGCTGATCGAACGGGTGACGGTGAGTGACGGCGACGCCGGCAAACAGGAAGGTGACGAAGCCCAGGATCTGGGGTACCACGTTCCAGAGCCCGGCTTGCGCCTCGACGATCTCCCGCAGGTTGAAGCTGCCGGTCTGGATCACTATGCCCATCAGGGACAGGCCGAGGAACACCTCGTAGGAGAGGGTCTGGGCCGAGGCCCGCAGGCTGCCGAGCAGGGAGTACTTGTTGTTGCTCGACCAGCCGGCGAACAGCACGGCGTAGACCGCCAGCCCCGCGATGGCCAGGATGTAGAGCAGGCCCACGTTGAGATCCGCCACGCCCCAGGTGGGGGTGATGGGCACCACCGCAAACGCCAGAATGAAGGCGGTGAAGGCGATGATGGGGGCCAGCACGAAGATCCGGCGATCGGCAAACGGCGGGATCCAGTCTTCCTTGAAGAACATCTTGATCATGTCGGCGGCCAGCTGCAGCAGGCCGAAGGGGCCCACCCGGTTGGGGCCGTAGCGATCCTGCCACAGCGCCAGCAGGCGACGCTCGATGAAGCTCATGAAGGCACCGGCCCCCACGATCCCCACCAGCACGATCAGGGCCTTGCCCACCTCCAGCAGCAGGTCAATCAGCGAATCGCTCATAGGCGGACCTCCTGCCGGTTGTCGCGTTGAGAAAGGGTGATCAGCACGTGGCTCATGCGATGGCCTCCTGCAAGTTGTTCACATAGGTCTGATGCAGCGCGGTCGGCAGGCCATTGGCACCGAGGGGCAGACCGAGCAGGCCCTTGGCCAGTTTGTCGCTCAGGCGCAGGGTCAGCCGCCAGTGGTGGCCACCCCAGGAGAAGGCAATCAGGCTGCCGGCATTGAGGGCCAGACGGGCGGCGTCGGCCGGGTTCAGTACCAGCACGGGCTCGCTCATGCGTGCCTGGATGACCGGGCTCCTGGCGGAGAGTTCTTCGCCACCGAACAGCTGATCGTAACTGACCACCTGCAGCGCCTCCTGGGCCTGGAAGGGAGTCGGGATGCTGTCGAACCAGCCGAGGTTGTCCTCACCCGGTTCCAGCAGACGGCGACCGGGATCCCCGGCACGCAGGTTGCCACCCACTTCGTCCTGGAACTTGTTCCAGGCAGAGGGGGAGTTCCAGCCCGGCGCCCAGGCGAAGGGCACCTGTTGCATCGGTTGGCGGGCACCGGCGTAGCCTTCCATGGAGAAGGCGAACGGCGAGTCGGGATCTTGCGCGACCCGGGGTTCGCTCACGTCCTGATCCGCCAGCATGGAGGTGCGACCGCTGTAGCGGTGCGGCTCGCGGGCGAGCTTCATGCCACGGATGCGCAGACCCGCGTTGGGGGCGGCTTCACGCATGGCAGCCAGCAGCGGGGCGCTGGCGGCGCAGGCCGTGCTCACCTCGTCGAAGGTGCTCCAGCGCAGCGGTTTTCTGTCCAGAGCGCCTTGCAGCGCGGCCAGCCAGCGCCAGCTCTCGCGCACCTGAATGTCGGCGTCGTAGAAGGCGGGGGCATAGACCTGGAAGAAGCGCTGGGCGCGGCCTTCCATGTTGATGAGGGTACCGTCGGCCTCGGCGAAGCTGGCGGCGGGCAGTACCAGACCCGCTTTCTGGGCGGTGCCGGTGTCCTGATGATCGACCACCAGCAGGTGTTGCAGGCGGTCGATGGCGGCATCGACGCGGCTGCGGGCGGCACGGCGATAGAGATCGTTCTCCAGGGTGATGAGCGCGAGCTTCTCCTCCCCTTCGATGCGCTCGAGGGCAGCTTCCAGCGGTGCGGCGGTCCCGGCCAGCATGGCCAGCCCCAGGCTGTTGGCTTCTTGCGCCACCAGCGCCAGTTCCACGGCCTGACCACGACCCTTGAGGGCGCGGGCGATGTTACTGGCCGCCTCGAGCAGCGCCTGGGAGCGGGCGCCGGAGCCGGCGATGATGAGCGGCTTCTTGGCGTTGCCAAGCAGCTCGGCCCAGCGTTCGGCCAGGGCTTGCTGCTCGGGCGCCAGATCGGCCAGGGCAGGGGCCGAGCCGTCGAGCAGGTGGGCGATGGCGAAGCCGAGGCGTGCCTGATCCGCGTGGGGCGCGTGCAGGGTGCCGCTCGCCACGTCGTCCAGACGGGTGCTATCCAGGCTGGTGATCAGCAGCGGGTAGCGCTCGTTCTGGGCCAGGGTCTGCACCGCGGCGACTTGCCACAGGTCCACCTTCAGCTTGCGGGCGATCTCGCGCCCCTTGCCCTTGACCGCCTGGCGCAGGGCCAGGGCGATGCGGGCGGCGGTCTGGGTGACGTCTTCGCCGAGCACCAGCACGGCGTCGGCCTCTTCCATGTCACGCAGGCTCGGGGTGCGTACGCCACCCTGTTGCAGGATCTGCAGCATCTTCTGCAGGCATTCCCACTCGCTTTGCTCGACGCCGCTGTAGAAGTTGGCGGCGCCCACCAGCTCGCGCAGGGCGAAGTTGCTCTCCAGCGAGGCGCGCGGCGAGCCGATGCCGATGACGCCGGCGGCGGTGCGCAGGGCATCGGCGGCGCGGTTCAGGGCACCGTCCACCGTGATGGCGAGTCTGTCGCTGCCGTCATGGAGCAGGGGCTGGCGCGGACGATCGGCCAGGTTGACGTGACCGTAGCCGAAGCGGCCGCGATCGCACAGGAAGTAGTGGTTCAGGGCGCCGTGGTAACGGTTCTCGATGCGGCGCAGCTCGCCATAACGCTCACCCGGGCTGATGTTGCAGCCGACCGCGCAGCCTTGGCAGATGCTGGGGGCGAACTGCATGTCCCACTTGCGGTTGTAGCGTTCTGAGTGGGTCTTGTCGGTGAAGACGCCGGTGGGGCAGACCTCCACCAGGTTGCCGGAGAACTCGCTCTCCAGGGTGCCGTCTTCGACCCGGCCGAAATAGACGTTGTCGTGGGCACCGTAGACACCGAGATCCTCGCCACCGGCGTAGTCCTTGTAGTAACGGACGCAGCGATAGCAGGCGATGCAGCGGTTCATCTCGTGATTGATGAAAGGGCCCAGATCCTGATTCTGGTGGGTGCGCTTGGTGAAGCGGTAGCGACGGCTGTTGTGGCCCGTCATCACCGTCATGTCTTGCAGGTGGCAGGCGCCGCCCTCTTCACACACCGGGCAATCGTGGGGGTGGTTGGTCATCTGCCACTCCACCACCGTCTTGCGGAACTCTTTCGCCTCTTCGTCCTCGATGGAGATATAGCTGCCATCGGTGGAGGGGGTCATGCAGGACATGACCAGGCGGCCGCGCTTGTCGTCGGCATTCTGATATTGCTTGACCGCACACTGGCGGCAGGCGCCGACGCTACCGAGCGCCGGATGCCAGCAAAAATAGGGGACGTCAAGCCCTAAGGACAGACAGGCTTGCAGCAGATTGTCTGCCCCGTCTACCTCGTACTCTTTACCGTCTACATGAATGGTGGCCATACAACTTCCCTGACTTCAATTAGATAAAATCTTTGGCTCGCGCTAGTTCAGAGGACCAGCTGCGGACGCGCAGTCGCGTCTTACCAGCGTTCGCCCAGCAGATTGGGCTGGATCCCTTTGAGCAGCTTGTGATTGTCCTGCGGTCCCTTGATCCCGGCCTCGAATTCGGCGCGGAAATACTTGAGGGCACTGCCAAGGGGCTCGACGGCGCCAGGGGCATGGGCGCAGAAGGTCTTGCCCGGGCCGAGGAAACTGACCAGCTGTTCCAGCGTGGCCAGATCTCCTTGCTGACCCTCGCCACGCTCCAGCGCGCGCAGCAGCTTGACGCTCCAGGGCAGGCCATCGCGGCAGGGGGTGCACCAGCCACAGGATTCACGGGCGAAGAACTCTTCCATGTTGCGCAAGAGTCCCACCATGTTGATGCTGTCATCCACCGCCATGGCGAGGCCCGTCCCCATACGGGTGCCGACCTTGCCGATGCCACCGGCATACATCTGGGCATCCAGGTGCTCGGGCAGCAGGAAGCCGGTGCCGGCGCCGCCCGGTTGCCAGGCCTTGAGGCGATAGCCTGGTTTCATGCCACCGGCGTAGTTTTCAAACAGCTCGCGGGCGGTGATGCCAAAGGGCAGCTCCCACAGACCCGGGTTGTTGACCTTGCCGGAGAAGCCCATCAGCTTGGTGCCGTGATCTTCCGAGCCCGGCAGCGCCAATCCCTGATACCACTCGACGCCGTTGCCGATGATGGCGGGCACGTTGCACAGGGTCTCGACGTTGTTGACGCAGGTCGGCTTGCCCCAGACGCCGGAGACGGCTGGAAAGGGGGGCTTGGCGCGCGGGTTGGCGCGGCGCCCTTCCAGGGAGTTGATCAGCGCCGTCTCTTCGCCGCAGATGTAACGCCCGGCGCCCGTGTGGACGAACAGCTCGAAGTCAAAGCCAGAGCCCAGGATGTTCTTGCCGAGCAGACCGGCGGCCTTGGCTTCTTCCACCGCGCGGCGCAGGTTGATGGCGGCATCGACGTATTCGCCCCGCAGGAAGATGTAGCCACGGTAGGCCTTGAGGGCCTTGGCGGAGATGATCATCCCCTCGATCAGCAGATGGGGCAGTTGCTCCATCAGCAGACGATCCTTCCAGGTGTTCGGCTCCATCTCGTCGGCGTTGCAGAGCAGGTAACGGATGTTCATGCTCTCGTCTTTGGGCATCAGGCCCCACTTCACACCGGTGGAGAAGCCGGCGCCGCCGCGGCCCTTGAGGCCGGCGTCCTTGACGGTGCCGACGATCTCATCAGGGCTCATCTGACTCAGTGCCTTGCGGGCCGCATCGTAGCCCTGCTTGCTCTGGTATTCGTCCAGCCAGACCGGCTGGCCGTCATCGCGCAACCGCCAGGTGAGCGGATGGGTCTCGGCCGCACGGGCGATGCGGTTGGCGGTGCCAAAGGATGCCAAACTCATGGATAAGCCTCCAGGGTCTTGAGCAGGCTGACGGCATCGAGCCCGCCATAGGTGTCGTCGTCGATCATCAGCGCCGGCCCCTTGTCGCAGTTGCCGAGGCAGCAGACCGGCAGCAGGGTGAAGCGACCGTCAGCCGAGGTCTGGCCAGGGCCCAGATCCATGACTTCTTTCAGGCCGGCCAACAACTGCTCGTGACCGTTGATGTAGCAGACCATGCTGTCACAGACACGAATGATGTGACGACCCACCGGCTGGCGGAAGATCTGGCTATAGAAAGTAGCGACCCCTTCCACGTCACTGGCGGGGATGCCGAGCTCGGCGGCGATGGCATGGATGGCACCATCCGGTACCCATCCGCGGGCCTGCTGCACTATCTTGAGCGCTTCGATGCTGGCGGCACGGGGGTCTTCGTAGTGGTGTATCTCATGCCCGATGGCGTCGCGTTCGGCCTGGCTCAGGACGAAACCGTCCCCCTTGCCCTGGCACCCGCCCTGTCCCGCTGGGGACGCTGTATTTTGGCACTGACATTGCTGGCTCATGACTTGACCTTCTGTCGCTTATTCTTCTTGTCCCGTTGCGTTCTGGTGCGAACGCGGCGGGGACTTAACGATCCACATCCGACATAACGAAATCGATACTGCCCAGATAGACGATGAGATCCGACACCATCTGGCCGCGGATCACCGAGGGGATCTGCTGCAGGTGAGCGAAGCTCGGGGTGCGGATCCGGGTCCGGTAGCTCATGGTGGAGCCGTCGCTGGTCAGGTAGTAACTGTTGATCCCCTTGCTCGCCTCTATCATCTGGAAGGACTCGGCGGCCGGCATCACCGGGCCCCAGGACACTTGCAGGAAGTGGGTGATCAGGGTCTCGATGTCCTGCAGGGTGCGCTCTTTGGGCGGTGGCGTGGTGAGCGGGTGATCCGCCTTGAACGGCCCCTCCGGCATGTTCTTCACGCACTGCTCTATGATGCGCAGACTCTGGCGAATTTCCTCGAAGCGCACCATGGCTCTGTCATAGGCATCGCCGTTGGCACCCACCGGCACCTCGAACTCGAACTGATCGTAGCCGGAGTAGGGACGCCATTTGCGCACGTCGAAGTTGAGGCCGGTGGCACGCAGGCCACCGCCTGTGGTGCCCCAGGCCAGTGCCTGCGAGGTCGAGTAGGCGGCGACACCGATGCTGCGGCCACGCAAGATGCTGTTGCGCATGGCGGCTTTTTCATACTCCATCAGCCGCTTGGGCAGCCAGTCCAGCAGGTTGTCCTGGATGAGGCGAGCCCAGCCCACAGGCAGATCGTGCGCCACCCCACCGATGCGGAACCAGGCCGGGTGCATGCGTGCGCCCGTGATGGCTTCGATGATGGTGTAGATCTTCTGGCGGTCGGTAAAGGTGAAGAACACAGGGGTCATGGCGCCCACGTCCTGGATGTAGGTACCGATGAACAGCAGGTGGCTCTGGATGCGGAACAGCTCCGACATCAGCACCCGGATCATGTCGACCCGTTGCGGCACCTTGATCCCTGCCAGCTTCTCTACCGCCAGTACGTAAGGCATGTTGTTGAGCGAACCGCCCAGATACTCGACCCGATCGGTGTAGGGGATGTAGCTGTGCCAGGACTGGCGCTCACCCATCTTTTCGGCGCCGCGGTGGTGATAGCCGATGTCGGGGACGCAGTTGCGGATCTCTTCGCCATCGAGCTGCAGCACCAGGCGGAAGGCGCCGTGGGCGGAAGGGTGGTTCGGACCGAGGTTGAGGAACATGTAGTCCTCGTTCTCGTTACCCCGGCTCATGCCCCACTCTTCGGGCTTGAACAGCAGGTTGTCCTGCTCCTGATCCTGCTTGACCGCATCGAGCATGAAGGGATCGAATTCGGTGGCGCGCGCCGGGTAGTCCTTGCGCAGCGGGTGACCCTGCCAGCTCTTGGGCATCATGATGCGGGTCAGATGGGGGTGGCCCTCGAAGGTGATCCCCATCAGATCCCAGACTTCCCGCTCGTACCAGTTGGCGTTTGGGAAGTGCTTGCTGATGGTGGGCAGGTTCAGATCGCTCTCTTTGAGCGGCACCTTCAGCATCACATCGGCGTTACGGTCGATGGAGATGAGGTGATAGAAGACGGTGAAGTCGCTCTCGGGCAGGCCGTCGCGATGGCTGCGCATCCGCTCGTCGGTGGCGCTCAAATCGAACAGCATCACGAAGGGGGAGGGGAGCTTGCGCAAGAAGCCGATCACGTCCAGCAGCAGCTCGCGGGAGAGCCAGATGACCGGCACGCCGGTGCGGGTGGTCTGGACGGTGAAGCGCTCGGCACCGAAGTGAGCGAACAACTCGCCGACCACCTGGGCATCACTGTGATCGGAAGGCTGCCACTGGGACATGGTGTAGTTACTGGGAAATTCTCGGGTCAGTTTCATGATCAGATCTCATCCGGCGTGCGCAGGTTGGTGACGTTGATCCGTTCGCCGCGCTTGCGTTCCTTCTCGGCCTGCATCTGCGGGCGGTATATCCCCTGATCGCCGGCCACCCAGGAGAGGGGGCGACGCTCCTTGCCGATGGAGTCCTGCAGTAGCATCAGCGCCTGCAAGAAGGCCTCGGGGCGGGGCGGGCAGCCAGGAATGTAGACGTCGACCGGCAGGAACTTGTCCACGCCCTGTACCACTGAGTAGATGTCGTACATGCCGCCGGAGTTCGCGCAGGCGCCCATGGAGATAACCCATTTGGGTTCGAGCAACTGCTCATACAGGCGCTGGATGACAGGTGCCATCTTGATGAAGGGGGTCCCTGCTATCACCATGAAATCCGCCTGACGAGGCGAGGCCCGGATGACTTCGGCGCCGAAACGGGCGACGTCATGGGGGGAGGTGAAGGCGGTACACATCTCCACATAACAGCAGGAGATGCCGAAGTTGTAGGGCCAGAGGGAGTTCTTGCGGCCCCAGTTGACTGTGTCTTGCAACACCTCTTCGAGGCGCCCGATCATGATGCCGCGGGAGGCCTCTTGGGCCAGGGGATCCTCGACGGTTTGGCGCTGTTCCTGCGGGTAGCGCTCAACGGGCGCATCCGGGTCAATCCGGGTCAGGGTGTACTTCATGGTGCAACCTCAAAGGGAGTATCAGTAATTCAGTCTGGCTTCTTGTCAGTCAGGACAGGTTTCTTTGGTGCCCAGTCGAGCGCACCGATGCGCCACAGGTAGATGAGGCCTACCAGCAGCAGAGAGATAAAGATGGCGGCTTCGATGAAACCGACCCAGCCACTTTCCCGAACAGAAACGGACCAGGCGAAGAGGTAGAGTGCCTCGACGTCGAAGATGACGAAGAACATGGCAACCAGATAAAACTTGGCGGAGAAACGCAGCCGGGCATTACCGACTGAGTCGATGCCGGATTCGAAAGGCTTGTTCTTGGCTCGGCCGTAAGCTCGCCCCCCCAACAAAGACGCCAGGCCGATCATGGTCAGGCAGATACAGATGGCCCCAACGACATAGACAGCAAAAGCCCAATGCTGGACAGCAATATCAGCAAACATAGGAGTGTTCCCTAACCGAATTAATCACGTGAGTTAACAAGGGTGTTACGTATTATGCCATGGAGATGTTGATTCACATGTCATTTCAAAGGATTAATTATTAATCGCGGGGAAGAAAATCGGTTTTTGCTAGCGAGGTCAAGGTTCCTATTTGAGAATCATTTTCAATCGCTTTACGGTGCAGGGTAAATCACTGGATCGTTGGAAAAATAAACTAATCGAAAAGATGAAAAACCCCGCGTGGCGGGGTCTTGTTATCAGGGGGTGAGGAGGGGAAGCGCCTGCTCTGCGGCCTTGCCTTGGGAGAGCACTATCTCCACTCGCCGGTTGGCCTGGCGATGGGCAGGGGTGTCGTTGGGGTAGCGGGGTTGAGTGTCGGCCGCCCCCTGGGCGACGACCCGCCGTGAATCCAGCTTGGGGTTGGTGAGCAGGGTGTGGACTATGGTGGCGGCTCGCAGCACCGACAGCTCCCAGTTGTTGCGATAGAGCTCCACCGGTGCCTGTGAGTTGTCGGTGTGGCCGGTCACCACCACCCTGCCGGGGATATTGGCCAACACATCGGACACCTTGTTGACCAGTGGAATGAACTGGGGCTGCAGGAAGGCTGAATCTGCGGGGAACAGGGTCTTCTCGCCGATCCGGATCACCAGCTGGCTGCCGAGCTGCTCCACCTCCAGCTCCTTGGATTCAATCTGGCTCTTGAGCTGCTGATCCAGCTTCTGTTTGGTGATGGCGGCCCAATCCTGCTCCTTGGTCTTGTGTGGCCAGGACTGAGTCGCGCTGGGTTTCTCCGAAGCACCTATGGTCTCGTTGAAGGGATCGGCCGCGGCGGCCGGGGTCTGAGTGTCCAGTACCTGCTCCTTCTGGGAAGAGCCGGGGGTAGTCTTGGACTCGGGCTCCAGGATCCCGGTACCGCCTTGCATCACCGGGGAGCCCGCAGGCATGGAGATGAGGCCAATTTTACCCAAGGATTCGATAAAGCCCTGGATCAGTACCCGGGTCTCCGACTGCTTGGCCATGGCGAAGGAGTAGAGCACCACGAACAAGGCAAACAGCAGGGTCATGAAGTCGGCATAGGAGACCAGCCAGCGCTCATGGTTCTCCGGGGCCTCAGGCTTTTTCTTTTTGGCCACCGTGACCTCCGAGGTAGGGTTCAAGGGTCACTTGCAGCCGCTGCTGTGACTCGCCATCCACGATGCAGAGGATGCCGGTCAGGGTCATCTCCTTGTAGTGGCGGATCTGATGGGCGAACCCCTTGTAGCGGTTGCCAAATGGCAGGAAGATCAGGTTGGCGGCGCCGACCCCGTAGATGGTGGCGATGAAGGCCACAGCGATGGCACCACCGAGCTTGTCCGGTGCATCCAGCAGTCCCATGGCGTGGATCAGACCGAACACCGCACCGACTATCCCCATGGTCGGGCAGTAGCCGCCCATGGCCTCGTAAAATTTGACGGTTTGCTCGAGATCCTCGTGTTCGAATTCGATCTCGTTCTCCAGCACCTCGTGGATCTTGGTCTTCTCGTAGCCGTCGACCATCATCTGCACTCCCTTTTGCAGGAAGGGATCCTTGATGTCATCGATCATGCCCTCCAGCGCCAGCATGCCGCTGCGCCGTGCGTTGCCCGCCAGATTCTCCAGCAACTGGGCCTGCTCCAGCATGTCGAGGCGAGGAGGGGTGATGAGCCACTTGAAGCGCTTCAAGGTTTTACCCACCACGGAGAAGGGAAACTGCGTCAGGGCGGCACCCACTGTGCCCCCGATCACGATGAGGAAGGCGGGCAAGTCGAGCAGGGCGCTGGGATGCCCCCCCTCAATGAGGTTGCCACCCAAAATGGCTGCCAAGGCTAACAGCAAACCGATCAGACTCATGTGTCCGTGTCCCTATGCGAAAAATGTGGCTAGTGTATCCACTTAACTATCAGTTTTTCAAAATGATATCCAATCGGTGAGCAATATCCGAGAGGCTGAACCGAATGTGGTGACCCTCTTGTTTCGGCCCGGCTGGCAGAATCATGAGCATTAGGTTCAGACTCCCATCACATCCTGCTGATGGATTTCAGCCCGGCGGCAGAATAAAGCAGGTGTAATGGGGGAGTGCGAGGCCTGTGGGTGTCTGGCCGCCTGGGGGGGTATCGGGATGGCTATCTTAAAATCGATACCAGAAAGCAAAAAACCGACCCTGAGGTCGGTTTTTTTAATTTGGCGGTGGGTCGGGATTGACTCGCGCCATCCCTGGCGCTCGCCCTGCGGGCAGCCTGCGGCTGTCCTGCCCCCTTGTCGAACCAGGGTTAGAATCGAGCCGCCCGTCATCGGATAAAGTAAAAGGGCCTGTCTTGCGACAGGCCCTTTTACTTTATTTGGCGGTGAGGGAGGGATTCGAACCCTCGATACGTTGCCGTATACACACTTTCCAGGCGTGCTCCTTCAGCCACTCGGACACCTCACCAAATTTTTTACTGCTGTTTAACGTGTTCAATCGCCACGTAGTTCGCTGCGCCGTTGCGCCGGAACGGGGCGTAATTTAGGGGAAAGCTGGCCATGGGTCAATCACTTTTCCCCTTATTTTTCATAATCTTTATCGAGTGTTTATCCCTTGAGCAGAATGGCGGTTTTTTAAACCCTTCAAGGCTTGTCCAGGATGATCAGGCTGTCGGGCAACTCGTTCTGATCCCGGGTGGCCGGGAACGCATCGGTCAGGATGGCGCTGGTGCGCTCGACACATTCGAGGAAACCTTGCTCGACCTCCTTGTTGCGCACCCGCACCACGAAGTCGTCGATGATCTGCTGCCACTGGGCATTGTCGATGTGCTGGGCGATACCGTCGTCAACCAGGATTTCCACATAGTGCTCGGCCACCGAGACGAAGATCAGCACCCCGAGCCTGTCCCGGGTACGGTGCAGCCCCTGCTCGACGAACTGCAAGCGCGCCATCAGGGACGCCCTGTGCTGGCGTACCTTCTTCGGGATGAGCCGCATCTTGATGGGGGTCCAGTGAAACAGGAGACTGAGCAGCAGCCAGACCGACCACTGCACCAGCAGGATCTCGTACCAGCCGAGCCAGAAACCGAGTTGGAACACCAGCAAGGGAGTGAGCATGGCCAGCAGGGCCGCCCAGAGGGTCGGAATGTAGCGGTAACCGTCGCTGGCCGGGGCCAGCACAGTGACCAGCTCGGCGTCCGTGGCCAGCTCGGCTTGTCGCACCTTGGCCTGGAGGGTGTGATAGAACTGTTTTGAAATCATTATGTTGTCTCTTGATCCCTGATTACCAACCGCCGGAGGCGCCGCCGCCACCGAAACTGCCACCCCCGCCGCTAAAACCGCCGCCGCCACCGAAACCGCCGCCGGTGCGTCCGGCACCGAAGCCACCGGCCAGATAGGCGGCTCGACGACGACCACCGGGACCGCCACCACCACCGCGCAGGTTGTGCAAAACGATCATGGCGATCACCACCAGGATAAACAGCCAGGGGCCGCCCCCCTTGTCCTCCTTGGCGACGTCCGTCGGTTTGTACTCACCGGCGAGGGCCTGCATGATGCCCTGACTGCCGGCGACGATGCCGGCCACCATGTCACCGCGCTTGAAGGCGGGCAGGATCCGGGTCTGAATGATGTTGGCGGCGATGGCATCGGGCAGGGCGCCTTCCAGGCCATAGCCCACCTCGATGCGTACCTTGCGTTCATCCTGGGCGATCAGCAGCAGCACGCCGTTGTTCTTGTCCTTCTGGCCTATTCCCCAGTGACGA
The DNA here is from genome assembly GCF_022549315.1 of Aeromonas sp. MR16. NCBI lineage: Bacteria > Pseudomonadati > Pseudomonadota > Gammaproteobacteria > Aeromonadales > Aeromonadaceae > Aeromonas > Aeromonas sp. MR16. The sequence goes on from NZ_JAKZFK010000046.1 coordinate 19,116, forward strand.
CCGAGCTGGTAGCCGTACTCCTCGATGGTCTCGCCGGCCAGGGTATCGATGGACACCACCACCAGCTGGATACCGCTGCGTTTCTCAAAGGCCGCCAGTTGTTGGGTCAGCTGGTGGGCCTGCTTGCGGGACATCAGGTTCGCCTGGTCCACCACCCGGCCGCTGAGGGCAGGGAAGCTGGGGGCGGCGTGCAGGGCCGCCGTCCACAGCAGCAGGCAGGGGAGCAGGGCGCGCAGCATCCAACTCATTGGAAGCTGACCTTGGGCGCCTCATCGGTGCCTGGCTTGGCGCTGAAGCTCGGCTTGGCGGTGAGATCCGAGTAGAGCAGCTTGGACCAGATGACGCCCGGGAAGGTGCGGATCTCGGTATTGAACTGACGCACCGCCTCTATGTAGTCGCGGCGAGCCACGGCGATGCGGTTCTCGGTGCCTTCCAGCTGGGCCTGCAGGGTGAGAAATTGCTGATCCGCTTTCAGATCCGGGTAGCGCTCCACCACCACCATCAACCGGGAGAGGGCGCTGGAGAGCTGGTTCTGGGCCGTTTCAAACTCCTTGAGCTGGGAAGGGTCGCTCACCTGCACGCTGCCAACCCGGGCACGAGCATCGGTCACCGCCTTGAGGGTCTCCTGCTCGTGGCTGGCGTAGCCCTTGACGGTGGCCACCAGATTGGGGATGAGATCGGCACGGCGCTGGTACTGGTTCTCGACCTGGCCCCAGCTCGCCTTGACCTGCTCATCCAGGGTCGGGATGTTGTTCATGCCGCACCCGGTCAGCCCCAGCAGCAGGGTCAACATCAACAGGCTCTGGGTGGTCTTGTGCCAGAGAGAAGTGGCCATCTCGTTGTCTCCATTGGATCTATTAAGTTTGGCGTATGACACCATACCAGCTTGTGGTCAGCCGCCACAACGGCTGGGTAGGGTCGGGGGCTGGTAGCTCATCGACACCTTGGGCAACTGGGGTTTGTCTTTCAGCCAGGAGGCTAGCTCGGCGCCGCAGCCGTTGCCGGGTGGGATAGGGGCCTGAGGCTGGCAATCGGGGCTACCGGCGGGGCAGCGCAACCGGACATGGAAGTGGCTGAAGTGGCCGACCCAGGGCCGCAGCTTGGCAACCCAGGGCTCATCCCCCGCCCGTTTGCAGACTTCGGCCTTGAGCACGGGGTTGATGAAGATGCGCGCCACCTCGGGCTGGTTGGCTGCCAGGCGCAGCAGCGTGAGCTGCTGGGGCCCGAAGCGACCGGGCAATACCCGGTAGCTGGGCTCGTCGATCAGCGCCCACTCCTTGGGAGCATCCTGCTCCCATTTGCTGATGGGCCTGTCGGCCATCCGAAACCAGATGTCGGCGTCGAGGCCGGTCTGGTGGCTGCGGTGGCCGGAGCTGAAGGGGCCGCCCCGCGCCATGGCCAGATCGGCGATGTAGAGATCCGGCATGCCGGCCATCTTGGTGCGGCTCGCCAGCCCCTGCAGGTAGTGAATTAGATCGGGGTGGCCGTAGTAGCGCAGGCGCTTGCTGCGAATGACCTGATAGCCGGGTCCCGACAGCGGCAGGGCCACGGCATTTTTCAGGCAACCGGCCGAATAGCCACCGATGGCTTCGGCATAGAGGGCACTGGTCATGAACAACAGGCTGGTGGCAAGCATAGGGTGTCCGGCAATGGTGCCACTTCAAGTGGACTTAAGAGTGGCTTGGATGGTTCCCATCATATCAACAAGCCCGCGCCGTCGTCATCCGTCCCGCCGCGCGGGTTGCCAGGGGTGGGCGGGCTCGCGCACAATGCGCGGCAATGCAGGAGCAGCCCGGCTGCCCGAGTCCATGTGAGGAGTACGAGATGAGAGTCAGTGAATTGGCATCACAGGCAGGGATCTGCTGGTTGATGCCGCCGGTGGTGCGCTTCTACGGGGTCATGAGCAGCCTGCTGCTGGCGAGCCTGGGGACTGTGGTGGCCGCTGTCGGGCTGGGGTATCCCGAGATGGGGCTGCTGCCCTGGGTCGGTCTGGTATTTGGCGGCATAGTGCTGCTGATGATGATCCTGCCCCGTAACTGGCAGCGCTGGCGGCTGGCCGAGCTGGCCTGGGATGAGCGCCACCTCTATCTGCTCAACGGCGGTAGCGACAAGGCACTGGCCCTGCCCAGGACGGCGCTGGTCGGCATCGAGCGGACGCGCCAGATAGGTCACGATGGCCAGTGGCTCGCGTTCAGCCTGGATCTACGGCTCGATCCCAAAGCCCTGGCCGATGCCACCACCTTGCTGGGCCTGACCCGGGAGGCGACTCATGAGGTGGCGCCCGGCATCTATCGTTTCGGCTTTAAGCGGGCCTGGCACGGTCGTCGTGCCCTCGATGGGATCCTGAGCGCCTTGCAACCGCCCCAAGTTGACTATTTTCTCGACAATTTGCCACAAAGCTCAGATACTGCCTCTGATTCGAATTGATCTTTTCTGCTCCGATAGTCCAAGAGATCAACGGCTTGGGCCACGGGGTGGGGAGTGCCATGGCATGATGCCGTGGCAGGTCCGGCATGGGGGTTGTGCCCTTACTTCTATGCTGGTGGATGCATAGATAAGGCACCTTGAATCGAGAGTGGATGGCATGAAGATTTACGTAGGTAATCTGTCGTACCGGATGACGGCCGACGAACTGACAAATGTGTTCAGCCAATTTGGAGAGGTAGAGAAGGTCGATATCATCATCGACCGCGATACCGGTCAGTCCAAGGGATTTGGCTTCATTGAAATGCCTGTCAACGGGGATGCCGAGAAGGCCATCGCCGGATTGCATGGCACCGAAATAGGCGGCCGCACCATCACAGTCAATCAGGCCAAACCAAAGACAGATGCACCTCGTGGTCGCCCCCAGCGCCATCGTTGAATCGTCTCGATAACGCAAAACGGCATGGATCACTCCATGCCGTTTTTGTTTGTGGGCGGTTTGCCTGCGAGGATCAGGGCACGTCGTAACCGAGCGCGGCCTTGCGGATGCGGAACCACTGCTGGCGATTGAGCTGAATGGATTCGGCGGCGACGGCGGCGGCGATCCGCTCCCGCTTGCCGGAGCCGATGAGTGGCAGCGGCTGGCTCGGCAGCATCATCACCCAGGCGTAGACCACCTGCTCGATGTGCTGGGCACCCACCTCCTGGCAGATCTGCTCGAGCTCGGCGCGCAGCGGGCCATAGGCGGGATTGTTGAACAACTGGCCGCCACCCAGACAAGACCAGGCCATCGGCTTGATGCGCAATTGCTGACACTGATCGAGAGTACCGTCCAGTGTTGCGCCCTGGTTGAGCGGCGAGATCTCCAACTGGTTGGTGACCAGCGGGAAGTCGAGGCGGGACTGCAGCAGCTCGAATTGATGGGCGGTGAAGTTGGAGACGCCAGCGTGTTTGATCTTGCCCGCCTGCTTGAGGCTGATGAAGGCATCGGCCACCTCGTCGGCATCCATCAGGGGATCCGGGCGGTGGATCAGCAGCAGATCCAGATGGTCGGTGCCGAGTTTTTGCAATGAGGCCTCGGCACTGGCAATGATGTGGGCCTTGCCGGTGTTGTAGTGGTTGAGGGCATGCTCCGGCTTGGCGGTGAGGGCGATGCCGCACTTGCTGACGATCTCCATGCGTTCACGCAACGAGGGCTCGAGGCGCAGGGCGTGACCGAAGGCCTCCTCGCACTGATAGCCGCCATAGATGTCGGCGTGATCTATGGTGGTGACCCCCAGATCCAGATGGTATTTCATCAGATCCAGCAGGGCCGTGGGGGAGAGCTGCCACTCCATCAGGCGCCAGTAACCCATGATGAGGCGGGAGAAGGTCGGGCCCTCGGCATGCAAGGCTAAGCGGGATACAGACATGATGACTCCTTGGGGGATAGATAATAAAGGCAGAATAAATGCTGTCAGCATCTTGGTCTCATCTGGCGGACAAGGCAATAATGCGCTCCTCGTGAATTCGAACTTTGGTTCTGAAAAGAGGGCTGGAGTCAGACAGAATATGGGGAGACTGTCATGGAAGGATTTGCCGGCAGGCTGCAGAGCCTGATCGGGGAGGGCAGTGTCAGCGCCTTCGCCCGCAAGGTGGGGCTGAGTGAGGCGCTGATCCGCAAGTACCTGAAAGGAGCCGAGCCTGGCCTTAGCAAGGCGAACCAGATCGCCATGGGGGCCAACTGCTCGCTGGAGTGGCTCGCCACCGGTTGCGGTTATCTCTATCGCCAGGCCGAGGTGGTGGACAGAGAGGCGCTGGCGGCAGCGGGCTCCCTGCTGCAGGAGCGGCTCCCTGAGCAGCCGTTGCCCGGTGAGCAGCAGCTGGTGATCCTGCTCGCGTATTATCAGTTTTTGCGCAGCCACAAGCAGGCAGACGGTTTTCTGGATCTGGCGCGGGCGAGGGAATTTGGCCGTCATCTGACCGAGGCCTGAGTCCTCGGGATGCGTACGGACACGGCCGTTCATTCTTCTGATACCCTCTAAACAAAGGGCAAATCCAAGGACATGGAGATGGGCTATCTGATCCTGGGCAGTGGTGGGTTGGGCACGGCGCTGGCGCACGAATTGGCTGCCCGTGGCGAAGAGTGGTTGCTGGCGGGCAGGCAGTCGCCAAGGGGGCTGGATCCTACCTGCTACTTTCCGCTGCAGGAGGTGGACCCGCTCTCCTTCGAGGCACTGTTCACCCTCTATGACGGCGCCAGTCTGCCGACCGTGGTGATCAACACCATAGGCCTGCTGTCTGATCTCAACCACATGCCAGAGCGGCGGGTGGAAGAGGTCACACCCCAGTGGCTGGGGGAGAGCCTGCAGGCCAATGCCTGGCCGCACCTCGCCCTCGGCGCCTGCCTGAGCCGGCTGATGCCGCCGGATGCCCGTCTGTGGCTCTGCAGCCTCTCCGATCTGGCGGGCAGCCTGGGCGGCTTCGAGTCAAACGGCCAGGGTGCGAGTCGCTATAGCTACCGGATGAGCAAGGCGGCGCTCAACATGGGCGCCAGGATCCTGGCCGCCGAGTGGGTCGACCGCTTCCCCGGGGCGGGGGTCATTACCGTGCATCCCGGGCTCATGAATACCCCCATGCAGCAACCCTTCAAGAGTGAGCTCGACAGGACCTTGCTGCAGGATCCCACCCAGGTGGCCCCGCGGCTGCTTGACCTCATCGCGGGCCTGACGCCAGCCCAGTCCGGCAGCTTCCTGGACTTGCAGGGCCAGTCTCTGCCCTGGTGAGTATCGGGCTCACATTCCCGCGTCCCATCCCTTGCCAGCTCCGCCCTGGCTGGTTAATGTCATCCCCCTGCATTCAGGAGGATGACCATGCGCTACATCGATTTACGAAGTGATACCGTGACCCAACCCACGGAAGCCATGCGCCTGAGCATGTTGCACGCCGAGGTAGGCGATGATGTCTACGGGGAGGATCCCAGCGTCAACAGGCTGGAGCAGCAGGGTGCCGAGCTGCTGGGCAAGGAGGCGGCTCTGTTCGTGCCATCGGGCACCATGTCCAACCTGCTGGCGATGATGAGCCATTGCCAGCGCGGCGAAGGGGCCGTGCTCGGCTCGGCCTCCCACATCTACCGCTATGAGGCGCAAGGCAGTGCCGTGCTGGGCTCGGTGGCCCTGCAACCGGTGCCCATGCAGGCCGATGGCTCCCTGGCGCTGCATGACCTGAGTGCTGCTCTGGCCCCCGATGACGCTCACTTCGCCCAGACCCGGCTGGTCTGCCTCGAGAACACCCACAACGGCAAGGTGCTGCCGCTCCGCTATTTGCGCGAGGTGCGGGCCTTCGTCGACAGCCGGGGTCTGCAACTGCACCTGGACGGTGCCCGGCTGTTCAATGCGGTGGTGGCGAGCGGTGAAACGGTGCAGGCCATCGCCGCCCCCTTCGACAGTGTTTCCATCTGCCTCTCCAAGGGGCTGGGTGCCCCGGTGGGCTCCCTGCTGGTGGGCTCCCGGGATTTCATCGCCCGTGCCAGACGGCTGCGCAAGATGCTGGGGGGCGGCATGCGCCAGGCGGGGATCCTGGCCCAGGCCGCGCTGTTTGCCCTGGATCAGCACGTGACCAGGCTGGCCGACGATCACCGCCGTGCCAGACGGCTGGCAGAGGGGTTGGCCACCTTGCCCGGCATAGTGCTGGATCTGGCCGAGGTGCAGACCAACATGGTGTTCCTGCGTTTGAAGGAGGGAGAATCGGCCCCGCTGCTGGCCTTCATGAAGGAGCGCGGCATCCTCTTCTCCGGCTACGGCGAGCTGCGGCTGGTGACCCACCTGCAGATCACCGACGACGACATCGACGAGGTGATCGATGCCTTCACCGAGTACCTAAACGCCTGATGGTGGCGGCTTCGCAGATCAAGCAGGGTCATTCAGAGCAATGACAAAAAGGGCGCCTTGAGGCGCCCTTTTTGGTTCTTTTGTCCCGTCCTGAATATGGTTTACACCTTTCCCCCCAATAAATGGAGACCCCGATGGGACAAGGTGTGAAACGGACACAGCGCGATTACTCGCTGACTTTTAAATTAGCCGTGGTCGAGCAGATTGAAAAAGGCGAGCTCACCTACAAACAGGCTCAGGCCCGTTATGGCGTTCAG
>NZ_JAKZFK010000047.1:0-24626 GCF_022549315.1 Aeromonas sp. MR16
GCGGATACCATGAACCCGACGTGCCCATCAGACTAAATTTCCGTCATGTCCAGCCACCTCGGGCAAACAGATGGGAAATGACGGCTTATTCCTCTCGCCACAGCCGGGGCTGCCACCAGGCGCCGCCATGCGGATACCATGAACCCGACGTGCCCATCAGACTAAATTTCCGTCATGTCCAGCCACCTCGGGCAAACAGATGGGAAATGACGGCTTATTCCTCTCGCCACAGCCGGGGCTGCCACCAGGCGCCGCCGCGTCTATACCAGGGTCCCTGCTCACGCTCGGCCCGGATCTTTAGCCCGGCATCACCGGGCTCGACCAGCACGGCTCCATCCAGGCCGGTCACCCACTGCCGCGCGGCCGCATATCTCGCCACCACCTCGGGACGGGGAAACTGCCACTGGTTCATGAAGCCCGCGCTGTGCACCACCAATGCCGGATTGACCGCCGCCACGAACCCCGGCGTCGAAGAAGTGCGGCTACCGTGGTGGGGGCTCACCAGCAGAGTACTGGCGAGCCCGTTACCCTCCAGTTCAAGCAGCCGGCGCTCCGCCTCCCGCTCTATGTCACCGCTGAGCAGGATGCGCTGCCGGCCATCACGTATTTGCACCACGCAGCCATCAGATGATGAAATTCTAGGGCTGGCGTAAAAAAACTCTACAACCCTAGTTGTAGAAAAATTCCACAAAAGACATGCGAGAAATCGCTTGTCTTTTTTTGTTTACGCTAAACTTTGGTTTCATACCAGATAAAAATAGTTATCTATATGCGTCAATTTAGCGCCAAAAGGAACTGCCTCCTGCTGCACGACGATGGAACGATTCATTACCCGTTCAGCAAGTTTCTCACCGACGAATTCGACAACCCAAACACTCGGGAACTGGTGAGCCAATCGCTGCGCATTCTGCAACGTTTTTTTGTGGCTCACGGTATTGAGTTGACCGTCCGCATGCTGGAGAAGCGCTGCCTGACTTACGACGAGATAAAGAGTCTCGCTGGGCTTTGCTACCGACCGCTGAGCGAAATAGAGGGGCTATCCGATACCAAGGTCGTGTTGATCACCAGCGCCAAAGCAGATACTCCGCCCGAAGACATGCGTGGCGCGCTTGAGGCAAACACGGCCGCAAAGCGCCTCCATCACATCGCCAGTTACCTGGGTTTTTATCGGAAAATTATTTTGGACAAGCACATCCAGTCCGACACCTTACGTAGTCAGTTGCTCACCGCCTATGACGAGACGCAGGAACAGTTGAAGAGTGAGGTTGCTGGTACCAAACAGAACCATTACCTGACAATTCAGAGTCTTCCATCTCATCGCTTCCTACAAATTATCCGTGCCATCGTCTTGGAGCCGTTGACGCTGTTTATGACGGAGGGGGGCAAGCCCTCGGCTACCTTCTATCGAGACAGGGCCATGTTTTTGCTTGCATGCGAAGGCTTGCGCCCAGGCGCCCTTGGCAACCTCACGCGTGAAGATTTCCGTCCTGACAGTGGCCACCTTGTTCTCAAGGACAACACAAAGAAACGACCTAGCCAGCCAAAGACGGGAACACCGGTTCTGAAAGGGGCTGGCAGCAAGAAGGTAAGTTACGCCTCCGAGACGATGATCACGCTATGGCCGTTTACCGTCACCGCCATCACCGACTACCTCGTTAAAGAACGCGACCCAGTCCTTGCCAAGCATTTAAAGAACCGAAGCCTCTCTTTTCTCTTTTTGAATGAAAAGGGGCAGCCAATCAAGCACCGCGCCACGCTGACAGCCATGTTTAATCGGATCGGTAAGCAGCTCGCTCGGTTAGGATTGCTGGATGTCGGTAACGACCCCTATTTCAAGGGCGAGAAGCAGTACGACTTTTACGCTTACGTCTTGCGCCATTCAGCTGCCAGTCTCTTTATTGAACTGAAAGGCACCGACAGTGGAACACTGGACAAGATGAAAAGTCGATTTGGCTGGACGCTGCATAGCAACCAGCCGCAACGCTATGCTGCTCGCGCCTTGAGCGAGCAAGCCAATATGGAGCTGAAAGAGTATTACAATCAATTGATTGCCGATGTCAAACAAAAGGGAAGTGCTGACCCATGAGCGTAGTGCAGCAAGTGATCGGCAGCACGGTTGCGGAATGGGATGATGCGGTTCCGCTCGAGTGGAAGATGAGTGAGACCACCGGCCCAAAAAATGATCAGCGAACGCAGACTGTATCGTTCGACCTGAGCAAACTGTGCGCGGGCTACGAGGACGCCTTCCTCCTGACTTTGAAGGACATGATGATCGCACGCCGAAATCGCATTACGCTCACGTCGATAAAAACAGAAATCGGTCAAATTCTAAACCTTCTGCGTAAAGTCCAGACACAACGGGCAGACGTTCCCCGAGTCACTCATATCGACCACGCCTTTCTACTCAACCTGCGAACGATACATCAGGATGTCTCCATTAATTACCTCTGGGGTTTCCGGCAACTGTACTCCGAAAACCGTGGATCACCGCTGTTTGCCCCAAACCTCGTCCCCGAGGACTTCCCTATAAGGACGCCCATCAAGGGCTTTAGTGGAAACAAAATCGACTCTATCCTTACCAAATCGCTCTCGCGCGCCGTACAAGTGGATATCCTGCGCCGAGCCGAAGATGCCTACGAGAGTGGCGATATCGACATCGGGCATTTCGCCTTCCTGCATTTGGCTTTTCATGTCTATTGCAGGCCGTCCAGCTATCTGTGTCTTACGCTGGCCGATCTGCAAATCGACGTTGACCCCGAAACGCAGGTAAAGACCTACGTCTTGTGGGTCGTTCCCAAAAAAACTGGCGTCAGCGCCAAGAACCTCAAAAAGATCACCTACCAGCTCGATAGCATCGTAGGGGAATTGCTCGAAGCGCAACGAATCCAGATCATCAAGACCTGGGGCCACTTGGTGGCCAACGATGACATCGGCAAGCTGGCTCTGTTTCCGGCACGCAGGGTTGATTCAGATGGTCGCTGGGTAGAGAGCCACGCCCAAGCGAATTTCGGCGAAGCAACTATATTTACTCTCTATCACGACTACCTGTACCCGATCCGGAAATTACATAAATCGATCAGTTTCGATTTCAACGGTCTGCGACATACGGTTGGTACACAGCTCGCCGTGGCTGGCTGCTCGGCGGCGACCATCGCAGCAGTGCTCAAGCACGCCACTCTCGATACCTGCCTGCGTTACGTTGATATCGCCTTTCAAGGCCTGATCGATGCGTTGAGCGAGGCGATTGAACCAGCCTTTGACACTCACTTCCCGGCATTTCGCTCGAAGAACGACCCGATGGCTCCGGAAAAAGCCATCAGTAGCATTGAACTGGCGACTGGACGCCGTGAACTCACTGGTGAATGCGGCAAGACAAATGCCTGCGAATATGCCCCACTTGCCTGTTACTCCTGCCCTCGCTTCACGCCCTGCTTCGATGCCGACCACAGCATCAACCTCCGTTTTGCAGAGTCCGAGATAAGCAAATATGAAGGCGGTGGCCTGCCTTTTCGGGAGCTTGCCAACCAGTTCAAGGCGGTCAAACACTACATTATGCTGGTCGTAGCTGCGGCTAACCTGTATCAAATCACCCTCGCCCAAAGGGAGACAGGCCATGAACCGACCCGTTGACCTCGACCGTCTCCGGTGCGAACAGGCGCTCAAGAAATGGCAGGCCGATTGTCGACAGCGCATGGCGCAGAGGTATCCCACAATCCAGTTTGATGCCGAACGCTGGCCCCTGAAAGGCGTCACCGTAACCGACTCCCCCGACTTTATCTTCACCACGACTCTGGCCGACTTTGCCGACAAGCACCCAAGTTATGCCGAGGCGTTGCGTTGCCTTGTTGCGGAAACCGTACTCGGGGAGAAGATCAAGGTCATAGCAAGGCACGCGGCAAAATTACGCCTGCTTCGGTTGGCCCCTGTAGACAGCCTGTTTGACCTCGATCATGCCGCCTTGCAATCCATTGAAACAACCTTACTCCAGCGCGTCCGCAGCAATCCGGGTTCTGCTCATGAAGCATTGACAGGGCTAGACGAACTCCGCCGAACCTTGGATACGCTCGCGGCCAAAGGCATCGTACCTCACCTGCAATACAGCATGAAGCAGGAAACCCGCGCCAAGTTGTTGGCGCTGCGAGATTCCAACCTGAAACAATTTCGGCAGTCCAAGGCCGTAGTGCTCGACCGAAAGATTGAGGCGCTCAATGAGGCGTTCAACGCCCTGTTCGCCAACGATGCACGCCTGTCAGCCGGGGATCAGGTCGCCATCGCGGCGATGGGATTGGCAATGTGCGCCCCCTCCCGCATCAATGAAATTCTGTGCCTGAGCATTGACGATCATGTGAGCGTCGATGACTACGCGCGATGTGCGCCGAACAGGGAAACTGACACGCTGTACACGGCGCACCAAATGCTGCTCATCACCATGAAGGGCAGCAAGGGAGCGCAGTGGAGCGCCAAGCCCGTGCTCAACTTCATGATCGACTTCTTCCACTATTGCCAGAAGATCATCCTGGCACATGGCAAACGCTCCCGAATGCTCGTCCAGTGGTACCAACAGCACCCCGACCGAATCTACCTGCCTCCCGAACTGGAGCATCTGCGCGGCACCAATCTCACGGCACGCACGCTTGGAAACATCATGGCCCTGTCAGATTCGAGTGACAAGCAATCATACGATAGGGCTCACCGCTTGTTGGCAACACTCGGCACCAAGCGCTTCAAAGTACCAAATCCGTATTCCATCAATAAAATCGGAAGAGTGTCCCGCCATGCAGAAGTCGACGCCGCTCGCTGGGATGACATCGAGCCGCTCCTGCTGGCCAACGTCCGCACTGAGTTGGAGTCTTGCCAAAAGGTAACGATGATAAATCACTACAAGGGCGATCTGACGAAGATGCTGTTCCTCTTCGACCATAATGAATCCCCCTACCTGCCCGGCGCAGTCAAATACACGCTCCTCAAGCTCCGATTGAAGCAAACTAAATCAGTGCAACAGCGTCGGAATCCGCCCACTCTTTTCGAAAAGCTTGAGATCATGATGCCCGTCAACGGGGTCACGCAGTTCGCAGAAATCAACACCCATGACCCGCGCCGCTGGCTGACGACTATGGCCCTGACTTACGGCGAAAAGCTCTCCGACGTGCTCATCAACAAGTGGGCCAACCGGCTCAGCGTTGCACAGCTCTGGCACTACGACTTCCGCTCAGCGAAAACCAAGGCAGAGGCGAGCGCCTTACCCGAACCCGTGGAGTTGACCGAACTCTCGAACGGGCTGACATCCTGTCGCAAGCTGGAAGACGAATATGGGCCAAAGATCGATATTGTGACCGTTCACGACGCCGGGATTAGCGGGACGACCATGGATGCCATATCTGTTGCTACCGAAGACCGTCCCATCGCCAGGACGGGCGAACAGATCATCATCCTTTCCCCTTCGTGGTATGGCGTTTGCTCCCATCAGCACCACGAAAAACCCTGCCGCGCCTATACCTCTTGCCTGCCCTGCAACAACAATTATCTGGTCAAAGGCCATATCCCAACCAATGACCGGACGAGGGCACGTGCAAGCGAGTTGCATGCCGCCATTCTGAACGTCCTGGAACAGATGGTGATCATCCATGGCCGCGAGATTGCAGACGACCAAGAAACCCTGACTCAGCACATTTATCATCTGGTCGAACGCGGGCTGACCCCTGCGCAAATGACGGACGAGTTGATCGCACGCTTCCACGAGATCAAGCACCTGGTCAAAGACACCGTGCTCAAGAATATGCTCCACGAAGGCTTTGTGGCAACGGGCTATGTAGAGAGACTGGACAATCCGATATACACCAATGGAGCCTTGATGAAATACCACAACCCGACACATCATGCCGCTCCAGGAGTGGAGCGGGCGCTGGATGCCCACGGAGGCCATGAACGGATCGAGCAGGAGCGGCTTGCCATGGTTGAGAAGTATCCGCAGTTTGCCCCGACGGCGCGGGGCCTAAAGGATGAACGATCCCTGATCGCCCCCGATGACGATACTGACAAATATGATGATAGTGAGGGCGCCACAGATGAGTGAGCCTGCTAGCAAGCTGGGGCGCAAGGAGATCCTGACTGAGGAACTGGCACGGAGGATCGCGAAAATGGTCTCACTATTCCCGGATTCTCAGATACCAGTCACCTGGGAAAACGTCATGACCCACTCGAAGAAAAAGTTCGGTCATGCGTTCAACCGGCAGATGCTCAGCCAGAAGGAATGGAGAGGCCGCAAACTCATTTCCGAGGCGTTCAGTGAAGCCAAGAACATTCAACGCCGGATGCACAACGACACTGCGCCTAAATACAAGACGGCGGCGCGTTCCGTCCTTCAAAAGAAGATTGGTGAATTGGAAGCAAAAAACCTGGCGCTTCGGGAAGAATTGGAATCGGTCAGAGCGCAGCAGGTTGATAAATTAGATGTCTTCCTCAATACCACAAGCAGGGAAATCGACCTGCGCAAGCTGCTTGATGCGTTTTACGAGACGAAGCAATGAATCGCCCCTACTTACCTAGACACTTCAAGAGCCTTAAACTGAGGTCATTTAGGAGGTGTTATTAGCAAGCCACGGAAGAATTCAAACTGGCCGCCGTCAAGCAGGTGACTGAGCGCAATTCCCCAGTGGCAGAGTTCGCTGAGCGACTGGGTGTTTCAAGCCACAGTCTTAATGCCTTGATTCGAGGTTGTAACGTCGCCTCTTGACAATTAAATCTTGGCCAATTCTGTTGCGGCCAAATCCAACTCATTTTCTTACCTCCCTGTCAATGAGCTGATTGGATCTCATAATGTGAGCCAATTTTTGCACATTTAGCTTCTTGATAGGGATAGTCAAAACCTCTGCCCTGGCAGCAGTACAGCAAAGGGAGTTACTAGTGGTTGCCTAACAAAGGTCTCAGATACTAGGGCTCCCACGAGTATGTGGAGGTTTTTCCCTAGCACCGTTGTTTTGATAGAGCGCTTTAATTAGCGTTAACAAGACACCGGCTTGAATCCGGTGTCAGTTGATAACAAAGCTGTACACTTTATAAGTTATATTGAGGCTAATGGATGACTCCAACATCATCTATCAAACCTACCTCTAAACCTCCGTCGCCAGTAGAGCTATAATGAGCGACAATGTAAGCCTTGTATCGATTTATAAAAGTATCAGGAACGTCATTGTCAACCAGAATGATCTGGCATGGAGAGCCCTTCGCTTCTGCCCGAGTGGCTACACTGAGTATGTACTCATAAATATTCTGATATTTCATCGGATCGGAAATACCTTCTTGCAAATCATCAGATGTATTAGTCTGGTCTTGATATTTTTGCTTGGTTACTTTACCTAAATACTTGCCTACGGTATCAATCATCAACAACCTTGGATGATTTATTTCAGCATCTATCGCATATTCGAGTAGTGCGATCATGAACCCCACAGATGCTATTGTTCTTAGCCCTCCAGAGGTAATGTTCAGGTAATCGCGATTTCTTATTACCGGGGCAAAACTCCGAGGACTGATACTTATGCCCTCCTGGCGCTTTATATTCACGCTCTTTAGGTATTTTTTTAGATAATCTGCCAGTTTTTCTAAAACGTCTTGTATGCTAGGTGCAGTTTCCTTGAGTTCACTTAATCTATCTTGCAGCAGTTTAATTGCTGCATTTATATTCTCATAGCTATCATGAATTTTTTGCTGTTGATTCCTCACTCGAATATTTGTAACAAGCTGGGAACGACTTTGCCTATTTGAAGCAATTTCTTTAACTAAAGTATCGCGCTGGGTAAGGTAGGGCGTGATCATAGCTTTACTTTCTGTATCTAGCATTTCTCTAGCTCGACTTAAATCAGCGTTAAAATCGGCCTGTTCTTGAGTTAAAATCCTAGATTTAGTGGACAATTCATCTATTAGTGACTGTATGCTTTTTTTCTTTTTTTGAATTGAATTAAGCTCTTCGACTAAATAATTTCTATCTGTATGCTGAAACTTATCTGTAAATTTACTTGACTCTAGTGGTTTTTCACAGACTGGACATGGATTGGAAGTTATTTCCACTTCACCGATTCTTGTTTGTGCATGAATAATACTATTTATTTTAGCAATGTCATTTTGATAGTCATTTTTCAAGCGAGAATATTTTTCTATCTGCTCACGGGTTTTAATTATATCTTTCGCAACACGCTTTTCGCTAAGAGATAGTTCGTTAAATATCGACTTAAGCTCTGAGTGTTGTTTTGAACCAGCCATCATATCATGGTTAACCCTAGCCAACTCATTCTCTAACTCACTGATTATTAAGTCTATTTTTGTTATTGAATCATCAAGAACGTCCCTGCTATCGTAGTCTGTTTCTCTCAGAAACTCCGATACAGAAGTATATTTATGTAACAAAGATCTACTTTGCTTTGTACTCTCAGCTATCTGTACTTCGAGCTCTGTTATAGTAGAATCCAGTACATTAAATATATATTTAAGGACTTCCCTATTACTGGTAGCTTGAACCCAATTGTTTAAATCTAAAAAGCCCTTGCTGCCAACATCATCTTGATTGACATACACATATTTGAATATGTTCCGAAAGCTGAGCCGTTTAACTTCCGAGTCCACTTTCGATGGTGAAACTTTGATTTTTACTTTTGGAAATCCTAAGCAATCTAGTAAGAAATCGGAGAAGAATCCATCTGGAGCGTTGCTGTTAGTATAGTTAGGGGCATATTTTTTGGGGAAGAAGTTTTTACAATTTTCAAACTCACAGGGATAGACTTCTACAAAAGCGCTATGATTATAAATATCACGCTTGAATGTGTATTTAACATTGTTAATTTCCAATTCTAGAGCCGCATATTCTACAGATGACTTAACTTCATCAGCTAATTCAATATTGCTAGCCCCGAGTAGATAATTTATGAATTCCAAAATACTGGATTTCCCAGTATCGGAGTCCCCATAAATAATATTTACACCTGGATAGAATGGAATAGAGTAAGTCTTTCGATTACCAACAAGTTTAAGGTAGCTGATATTGATATAAGGTTTCAATCTCAATTCCTTCTAAAGATATTACTAAGATAATAATTTAGCTTGCTATTAGTTTGCGATTGGAGGGCGGACAAGCTATCTATCGCTTCCATGGAAGCATGGAAGTAGTTTTGTGTTATTGAATTAAATGTGATTTCACTCTCATTTTCAGTTGCCAATTCTTTATTGTAGATGTTCTGAAAGAATAGCTCTCCATTATTACTTAACAGATATTTAAGCGCTCCATCTTTACTATCAAACTCACAAGTAAGAAATCCTCTCGCCGCTAACTCTTTAAGCAGAATTCTAAGTTTGGAACGGTCAAACAACATATCTACATTTGTCGACAAGCTCTCTATTGTGTATGTATATTGAGAGCTTATTGATGCGTTTTTTTTCCCAGCAAGGCTCAGTATTGGGTTGATTTTCGATGGGTTCTTCGTCAGATAGAGAAATATTTGTAGTTTTTCAAAATCGAGAATTGCTTTTTTTTTGGATGATAGGCTATGCCTTTTAATTATCATCACAACTAGCGAGAGATTGAGTGAGAAGTCATCATCGATAAGAAGATAAGGAAGTGGCGGTTGGTTCATATTGCATCGCCTTTTTTAGCGATTATATCATCCATCGTTGTGTTGGATGACCAGACAATGGAAGTATCACACTTGTTAGCAAGTTGATGAATCATCCCTTTTTTATGTACGCTATCAAGTTCTGTTAGTATACATTTTAGATATCCGCTATCTTCCTTCATTATCCCAGCATGTACGCTTTGCACAAACTGGTCTGGCGTAGTTTTATGAGCAATATGATGTTCATATTCTTGGCGATAAATTTCATTTATTTTGTTATACAGGACACCTAGTAGTTTTTTATCATGGTCGCTAGTGAATAACTTTCGAGCTTCCTCTGCATTGAAGAAATAACCTTTGGCATGCCCAGTTATCGCGTGATGAACATCTGCTATCACCATTTTCAACACAAAAAAATGATCATCATATTGCTGTTGATCTTGAAAATCCTGAACAATCAGCGGCTCCTTACATATTGACTCAAATTCCAATATATATTTCACCACCAATCTATAAACAGTTTCATTGTTATCTTTTGGTTTACAAATACTAGAATGATTTTCTTCGACAGCCGTTGAGTTTGCTCTATTGCTTTCAATTGCAAGAGCGCTCTTCTTTTCTACATATGGGTCATTTGTTCCATATACATACTTTGTCGGAGGAGGGTTGGTTGCATTAACCCAATCATTACTAAATTTATATATTGCATCACTTAATACACTCAAGTCTGCGAGTTGGACATTAGAAGATATAAATGATCCCATGCTTGCTATTTTTGCACCAGAATGGGGCACTGCCAGTGATATAAACCCCTTAACAACGGTACCTTGTGTTTCTTCAAGGTGATTTAGAATACATGCTTTTGAGACAAGGCCACCCATGCTATGTGCAATAATTATTACTCTTTCGTACTCATTCAGATTGACATAAAATTCTGTTCTAAGTAATTCAGCAATCTCTGTTATAGGAAGATTTTTTCTGACTTTTTTCATTGAGCCGAACAAACGCGAAAAAAGGCTTTTTGAAACGCCATACGTATTGGTGAATGTAGTGAAGTAGTTAAAGCAACCAATATCAAAGCGATCTGCTAGTTGAGGGTCAGAAGCCAAAAGTTTAGGGAATGTGATATTTTCACTATAAGACCAAGTTTCTTGACCACCTTTCAGGCCATGTACAAAGAGAATTGCATTCGGCTTGTTCTCTTTTTTTTCCCATACAATCATGCTCATTTAATCTATCTCTTCCTGCTATGTCGCTGCTGAGCCGTGTTTCTACATAATGCTACAATATTTTGTTTTAAACCATCGTCCAAGTCTCATTTCAACTGTAATAGTTATGCACTGTCCAGAACCCATCTACGCCAGTTATTAAATTTACTTCTGTGTGAAGTTCCTGCTTGGGGCTATGTGAAGCACATCCCCACCGCCTTACCCTGCTGCACTTCCGATGTGACAACATCCTGTTTTTTCACGACTTTATCGTTCGCAAGCGGAGGATCAATCGTGAGCGGATACAGCAACGCAGCGAATTGCGCCGTTTGTTTAAAGAGAGCTGGGGCTCGGACCTTGATGTCGATGATGCGGCGTGGAGCATCAGATTGGCCGATTCAAAATTCGTAACCTGATGAAGGAAGCCAGGTTGGCATCAAAACATCCCGGTACACATCGGTATAAGATTGCACAATCTGAGCGGCCGGTTATATCCAATCTGCTGGCTCGTGAGTTTGATGCCCAGAATTCCAACTAGGTGTGGAGTGGCGATATCACCTACATCTGGGCGGATGGCCGATGGTATTACCCAGCTGTCGTGCTCAACCTCCATGCCCGGCGGGTTGTGGACTGGGCGATGTCTGACAAGCCTGATGCAGAGCTGGCTGTAAAGGCGCTTGGGATGGCGAATCAGCAGCGGGGTTGCCCATCAGACGTGCGGTCTCACTCCGACCAGGGCAGTCAATATGGCAGCGTGCGTTTCGGCAACAGCTGTGGCGCTATCGCATGACCCAGAGCATGGGACAGCGTGGCAACTGCTGGAACAATGCGCCGATGAAGCGGTTGCTCAGGAGCTTGAAGACGAAATGGCTTTCGGACACTGGCTACATGAGCCTGCGGGAAGCGAAGCAGGATATCAGCTACTACCTGATGAATTACTACAACTAGCGGCGTCCACATCAACACTATGATGGGATACCTCCAGCTAAAGCCGAAAAACGGCTTAACTGTGTGTCCGGATTTAGTTGATCACTACAATAGGATCGCTATTGGAGATGCTCATGTTATGTTCCACTATCGGGACACTAGAGCCTTTTTATGCCGTTAAGTTCCATATATGGAACATAATAGGAATGCCGAATAACACCATCACGGTTCCTTTTGGGCAACTAATTTGGCAATAAATGCCATATAAATCTACTTTCAGCTCTTTATCGTATTTGCTAAATTTTCAACTGGCCTCCGTACAACAGGCGGGTCATCGGGCAGTCTCTGGAGCAGTAACATGACGCATCAAACCCTCACCGTGGAAAATAGTCGCATTCGCGTCACCGTCAGCCGCGAGATAGCCGATAAATTCCTGCCAACAGGCGTTACCGGTCGCGATGAATCCCCCGGTCAGGCGCAACGCGGTCGTCTGCTTTCTGCCGCGATGGGCAAATTAGCCAGCGCAACCGAACTTCGTCTCCGGCTCACTAATGATATCGAGCGGGCTGATCTCATCGCGCTAGCCCACAAGATCCTGGTGCGTGATTATCTGGAGGAGCACAGTCACTACAACGTCAACGAGGTGATCATGCGCCTCGAAGAGGGTCATCTCATGCACAAATACATGGCCCAAGAAGTCACGCTTGCCAACGCGCATGCTCGCGGTGTCTTGAAGCCTATTTCGCAAGACGACGCCCGTTATTACGTGGCGTCAAGGGTGATGGCTGGGGTGCTCTCCCCCCATGAATGCAGGCAACTGGAAACCCGCGTTGAGCTATTGCTGAGCCGCATTGGCATCGATGCAACAGAGGCCCTGGATAAAGCCCGTCACGCCGTGCAAGCGCAGGCCAACATCGCGCACCACTATCACATGTGTCGGGCCAATCAGACGGGTTGGAAGATTGAGGTCATCGGGGAACTACCGGCTCAAGTGGGCCTATCTCGGTTGCTGCCGAAGGATGATTAATGGATCGCAATCCCAAGCCTACCAACCTCAGCCAACTGACCTTGGCTGGGATGGATGCTGACTGTGATTTCTCGGAAAGATGCCAGCCTCATTGGGGATTGGGAGGCGGCAGAAGTCCTATCCAAAAGACTTCACCACTTGATACCGCGAACTTCGGCCACCTCCCAGCAATGGGACCACGCAGCCTTTCGTTACCATATCAGCTAGGTGACGTGTTGCAGTCGCCTTACTTACACCGGTCAGCATCTGATATTGACTGGCGCTTATGGTATTCACGGTATCTTGATCGCGGATTTCCAATAGATGGTTCAGCGCCAATATTTGCTCAGGTAATAGTTGAATCGCCTGATGTTGTTGCCAAAAAACAGTCTTGTTCAAGTCAGCTTGCACTTGAGAGATAGCACGCTGCAAGTCCGCTTCCAGTGTCTCAAGAAACCAGACTAACCAAGGTGTGATATCTAAGCCTCCTCTTTGAGTCTGCTCCAGAAGCTGATAATACCTGTCGCGCTGCTCAAATATGGTGACCGACATGGCGTATAGGCGGATGGTGTGCAGGTCTGCCTGGGCTAACGCCAAGTCTGTCAGTGCTCGTGCTATTCGGCCATTTCCATCTTCAAGAGGATGCAGCGTCACGAACCACAGATGGCTGATTGCAGCCCTAAGCAGCGGATCAAGAATTGGGTTCAATCGACTTTCGTTAAACCACTCAATAAAGTTTTGTAGTTCAAGCTCCAAACCTGCTCGGGGTGGTGCCTCAAAATGAACCACGAGCTGGTCGAACCGCCCTGATACGACCTGCATCGGCCCATCGTCACGCAATTGGCCGCCACTGATGCTGCTACCTCCAGGAAGTGATGCTGGGAATAGCAACCTATGCCACTGTATAAGCCGCTCAAGCGACAATGGTTTGTGAGGCTCAGCAATGGCGTCCATTGTCATAGCTGCCAAGCCATTAGTCCTTTCAGTTGTAGGGTATTGCTCGGCTTGGCTGACCCCTAGCTGCATTGCTAGGGACGCTCGAACAGATTGTGCATTGAGCACTTCATCTTCGATGGCCGATGAGGCCATGATGTTGGCAACCAGAGTATCTAGCTCTTGAATCGGGGCTATCGCACAACTCCCCAGCAGCAGGCCAAGCAGACGATAAAGTGAGCGTAGGCGTGGTTGAAGAACCTCATCCTGCCAATGAAATGTTGGCCAGCCTGCTTGTTGCCAAATCCAACCCATCGTCTGAACTCCCCCATGTAATGAGGCGATTATGCACTTTATTTGGCTCACTTGATGAGCCAATTATTACACATGATGCTCATTGATAGGGGCTACCGGAGATGAACCGATCATAAACGTCATTTTGAAAAGTCTGCTGTTATGCTAGGAGCAGCTTTATGGAAATTGCAGAGCAGGGAACACTTATCGATGCCTCACGCCGTTCATCACCCTCGCACTCGGGTAACTGCTGTCAGCTCTGTCATTACCTCTCTGGGCATCCCTCACGGCCCGCTGGAGGCACACCTGTGGATTGTGGCTGGTGTTGAACCTAGCATCGTCCCGAAGCTTGCTGGGTTGATTGGAGAAAGTGCTCGGGCGGTTTGTGCCTTGATTGGCATTAGCCAAAGTACGCTCGCTCGCAAGATCGCAGCTAGTTCACCTCTATCCACTGAGCAGGGCGCCAGAGTTTACTGTGTTGTACTGGCGCTTGATGCAGCCCTCTCACTGCATGAGGGAGATATAGAGAAATGCACGTCGTGGTTAAACAGACCAGCCAGGGGACTGGGAGGCGAGAAACCTGTCGATTTATTGAGTACAGCGACGGGAGTCCAGGCTGTTATTGATCTCGCAGGACAAATCGAACATGGGGTGTATTAAACGAGCCTTCCCCCTCAGTTAACATGGTTAAAGACCACACTCAGCCGAACAAAAAACAACCAAAAAATATTTATTTTGCTTTTCCCCATTTTAGCTACTTGAAAGATTCAAAAAGTGTCCACTTATTAATTATGAGAACAAAAAATTATTCAACATTCCGCTGCGTTGCAGCGAATAGATCCAGTTTATTCTTTGGCTATTCTCCCCTTCTTTTTTAGCTGTAAATCATCACACCTCATGGATTACCAGCGCAGATTTTAGAATATTGCTATAACTAGCATCTTGAGAGTTCTCAATCACTGAACACCAGCGAGTCAAGAACGCCTTGCCCGCTGTGAACACCTCCTTCTGTCGATCCTGCTGACTTGCTACGAATAAGATATCCAGCATAACAGTGCTCAATACTGTCAGGATTCCCTACTGCGCGGACCTGTGACCAGACTGATGCCATCGCGGTATTACAGGGTCATTTCAATACCTTGCAGCTGGCTGATGCCCATCAGGTAGCCTATAAGCCCTTTCACAACCCATTGCTCAAACCCACCTTTGCGCAGTTCATGAAGGCGCTGGTTGAGCGGGCTATCTCACATTCATTATTCTTGGTAATGATGTAGTTGTTTTTCAGACCAGCAGTTAGTTAAGAAAAAAAACGGCCTAAAATAAGGCCGTTTTGCTTGCAGGGTAATAAAAAGGCAACTCGACAAACCTATAAACACAGAACTAATCATTCCTTATATTCGGCCACGTAACGTGGCTGTCGATAGAACCCAAGCACTGACATTGTAATCCCGACAGAAAGCATAAAATAGCATATGCTCATAGTTAACCAGTCAGAACTCCAAAACTGAATACATATCCAAGCCACCAGAGATGAAAACGACATTTGTATTGCCGCAATTAATGCAGAAGCTGTACCAGATAGAGTTTTAAATGAAGATAAAGCGACTGATGCTCCTGCCCCCATAAGTAACGCGAACCCAAAACTACCTATCGTAGCAGGGATAATATAGTTCCAGATTAGAACATGCTCTTTTAACAGCCAGCTTGAAATCATAAATCCGACAGCAGCTATACACAGGCATCCGGCCCCCATTAGGAGTATAGAGGTTTCTTTTGCTTTTCCTAAAGAATACGAAACAAATAAGCTTCCAGAAGTTATAGCTGCTGCATTGATGGCGAAATAAAAACCAAATTCATTAACTGGAATGTCAAATCGATCAATGATTACAATTGGTGAGCTTGAGAAAAAAATCAATTGGCTAGCAAAGCCAAAGCTGCTCGCTATTGCCCCAAGTCTGAATTTAGGGTATTTCATGACCTGCACATAGCCAGAGATAATAGATTTTATATTGATAGTATCTTTATTCTTTATGGAAGGTAGCGGTTTTGATAAAACCAAGGCCAGACATATCGAGATGAAGCCAGCCAAGAAATAGAAGCTAGCTTTCCATCCATAACCTAGAATTAAAGCACCACCGATTATTGGCGCTATGACAGGCACAAGGCTTATCACTCCATTGAATAAACTATATACCCGTCCTATTGTATTACCCGTAAATAAAATAGGTACACTGGCAAAAATGGATACAGCAACTGCACTAGCTCCCAAACCTTGTAAAAGACGCACAGTAATTAGTATAGAGATGCTGTCGGAGAAGAAAACAGCCAATGAACCGCAGAAGTATAAACCACATCCGAATACAAATATACGATGTGAACCATAACGATCTACCATCGGCCCAAAAATTAATTGTCCAAGACTCATGCAGAGGATAAACCCACTGATTATCCATTGCACACTCCCAAGAGAACTGTTGAGGTTGTCAGCTATTGTTGTCATCCCTGGTATGCATATATCTAAACCCATTGGGGCGATTGCAACCAAAGGAAACAGCCAGATATCTCTATATGATAAGCACTCTTTTTTATTCATAGCTATGCGACCATTATTGTTTTATCATTCTGATTATGTTGCTCTCGTCGACCATCCATATTCAACGGCTTTTGTATCAGTGCATCAAGCCCCAAGAATCGGTGACATATTGACTGGTAGATTGCTGATATCAAAATAGAGCCTGCTTCATGCTTTGAGAAGTCAGAACGCATGTTTTCCGCAGAAATTTCTCCTCGCATTCCTGCTATGAACTCATAAAAAGCTTTCGCCTTAGATTTTCCAACTAAGCCCTTCCGCCCTCCTTCCATCGAGATCAAGTCATCAATATTGAATTGCTCGACGTGTTTCCCTCCTAGCATCTTATGGTTACGGAAGATGTAAATTTCCAAGTGTTCTTTTGTACCCACCCTATCTTGACCGTTTGCAGATTCATCTGACTTATAAGAGTGAAAATGAATGGTTTGAAATGGCCCTTGTTGGAAAATGTGAGACTCGTGAGATACCCTGCCGTTTCCTTTATAAAGATCCCGTCCCTGGGCGGTCACCCAATTTCTTTGAGAATAGCCGTTATGAGTTAGGTTAACCGATACAGATGTTATGATCTGCTTTCCCTTCTTGAAGGCAATGTTACTGTTACAATCAATCTCTCCATACTCTTTAAAATATCGAGCAAGATCATCTTTCTCATATTTATTATGTTTATTGAATATATCCGTACCAAACAAATGACGATAATCGTCAAGATTAAACTGTTCTAATACATCAGCTGGTCGAACGGCCTGAGAGAAGACATCAACATTGTCATAGCATTTGCTATCACCCAAACCTGATTCAAGAACATATGGTATGATATCGAAATAATGATAGCCACTGTGAGAGCACTTACCATACCCCTGGTTGTAAGGGTGATAATGTTGCTCCACGATTTCTGTAGGCATTCGCCATTGGCCATCAGAATGGAAAGTCTGAACATTTGTCACTGGACAATTTGTTATTTTAAAACACTCATCAATGCGTTCTTTAATGAGGTTAAATGACGTTTGATAACGTCGTTGTGCCATTAATGAGAAAACAAGATTTGGATGAGTTGCTCTTTGACGTTGATACATATCATTGAGCTCATAATAATCTTGGGCAATCTTTTTTGACATTGCTACAGAAGTAGATACTCCTTCATAAGACGAAATAGGCTTGTCCATCAAAATAGAAAGGCCGGACTCTAATGCCCATTTTGCATAACTGAGGTGTGCCAATGGCTCAGTAGCAATAATAACACCGTTTATTTCATATTTTTTAACAATAGAATTAAGCGCTATTACTACAGAGTCATGTAGTTTTTCGAATTGGCATTGATTATCATCTACATAAACCATTTCAGGTCTAAGATGTTTATCTGAAAGGAAAGTTTCCACTGATGCCCTAGAGGATTCCAACTCGACGGCTGCACATAGGTTTAAATATGTATCATCAGTAGATAACTCAAGTATGGGATAATAAATTCTTTTAGAGTGCGGACCAAATCCTATAAGAAGTAGATTAATGCAATTATTAGTTTTCATATATCACACCAGCGCTCGTTCCGTAGTGGTAGAGGTTTCCTAAGAAACCTCTCACCTTATTAAAATTAATTTTTTTTCTTAAGCAGGTAGTTCTCTATAACGAGGAAATCTATCCCTATAGCTTTCCTGAAACAGGATATTGCATCATCTGGAGATTCCACAATCGGCATCCCGGCTAGATTGAAACTCGTATTCAAGACAACTGGAACGCCTGTTAGACGTTCTAGTTCTTGGATCAAGTGATAGAATTTCTTATTAGATTCTTCATTGACCGTTTGAAGACGAGATGTCCCATCTGCATGAATACATGCCGGTATGTCAATTTTGGCTTGAGTTGTAACTGGCGCAACTTTCATCATATAGGGGACAGGAGAAAGCATATTAAAATAAATTTCTGCTTTCTCTTCTAAAACTACTGGAGCATATGGTCGGAACCACTCACGTAATTTTATTTGACAGTTTAAAATCTCTTTCATCCAACTGTTTTGTGGAAGCGCGAGGATGCTGCGATTACCCAAGGCCCTAGGGCCATACTCACTGCGGCCTTGGAACCACCCAATAACTTTACCCTCAGATATAGCTTGAGCCGCATGAAGTTCTGGATGCTCAACTACGACAACATCGAATTCATCTCGGCATGATTGAATTGCAGAATGGATCTCTTGCTCAGAATAGACAGGGCCAAGATAAGGTGATGATTTAAGCTTTGGAACTTGGTTATAACGTCTGGAGAAATACTCAGCTGCCGCACCTAAAGCCAAACCGGCATCACCAGGTGAAGGAGGTACATAGACATCAACCCCGAGTCGCTCTTCTATGTCTCGGTTCATCACTGAGTTCATGGCTACACCACCAGTCACACAGACTTTATCTAGATTATACTTATCCAGTAAACCACGGATCCTTTTGCTGATGGAGAGTTGTAATTGGTCTTGAGCCCATGCAGCCAAGTTCATATCAAATGGTCGAATTAACCCATCTTTAGCTCGTCGTTCTGGAATATCTAGTCCAAGTGACTTAAACCATGATTTAAAATCTTTTGTGCAATCTTCAACATAGCCTACGTCGCGTAATACCGATATCATTTCACCCGTTTCAGACTCAACAAATGGCTTGTACTTGGCAAGAGCACTAGGATCACCAAAAGAGGCTAACCCCATGGTCTTACCTGATTCACGGTAGCTGTTAAAACCAAGATAACAGGTAACATCACCATAAAATCGACCATATCCCTGATCTCTTGGATGACTATGATCTTGTGCAACTAGCCTTAAAGTTCCGTTCTCATACAAGTAATAACTTGTTTGCTCTGCTGCATTGTTTTCTAAGCACTCATTGTCAGTTCTGTGGCCAATGATATTACCAGTATGATCCGCAACAACAACCAGAGCTCTATCAAACTCAGACGATACTTGGCTAACAGCACTTAAAGCATGGGCTTCATGGTGTGACTTTACAATATGGATATCAGAGGCATCATGAAATATCTTATTCAGCTCAGTTTCTAATTTTTCACATAGCGTATTTTCATCTGTCATTGACTGACCAAAGCTAACAACCGAAACGGCCTTTATGTCACGTAGAGTTAACTTATTTCGGTCTAGGATTTCTTGTACGGCATGCCTAACATGGCCATCATATTTATTTTTTGAAACCCGTTCCTCAGCAACCGCAGTAATCACTTCATCTCTGCTTGCAAGAACTACGTTTCCATCAAATGTAATTGTTCCATCAGCTAGCATAGGCAAATTAACGCCAAGCACAAATTCTTTCATATCAGCCTCTTTTCTTAGCACAAAGTGAAAAAGTTAATGGTATGGAATATGAACCATCTTCAAAAACCCACCATTTATCATTATTAATAACCAGGTCTGAGAATGCCCTATAAAAAGTTTTCTCATACTCTGAAAAATCAACAACATTCAATCCAGCACCAACTAAACTATTTATCAGCTCAGATATGCTGTGTGACCAAACGTACTGTTCTTGGTGATCTAACTCTTTCTCATCAGAAGCATAAGAGTATTTGTAATTTGCTTTGAAAGGTTGTTCACCCATACCGTATGTATGTAAATAGCCACTATTGAATCTCACGTTATCTTTATTAGGGTTACTAAAGACTCTAGCGAAAGGGTGCTCATCTACAATACAAAATAGACCATCTTCTTTTAAATGTGTTGCAATGCTAATGGCCCATGATTTCAAATCTCTCAACCAAACGAGCACACCATAAGAAGTGAATACAATATCAAACTCACCTAAATCAAGAGAACTAAGATCACATACATTTGCACAATGAAAATTCGTTTTTAGGTTAAAACTATCTTTAATCCGGTTAGCTATTTCAATCGCTGATGCAGAATAATCTATAGCTGTTACTTCTGCACCAAGCATTTCCAGAGCAAAACTATCAAAGCCAACATGACATTGAAGATGTAATACTTTTTTACCTGCTATATCTCCAAGCAAATTTAATTCAATCTCACGGAGATTGTGTTTATGGGGGTGAAAGTGGCTCAAATCATAGTCTGAAACCCCAGAATGGATATCCGCTAGTTCATCCCAAAACAATATGTTTTTAGTGTCGTATTCAGTAATCAAGTTCATTCCTTAAAAAGAATAGTTACACTTGGCGACCATGGATGTCACCATCAGTAATGTGTTTTTGAAAATTACTTATTGAATGCGATCTAGAGCGTCTATAGTTACAACCACCTTCGAATAATTTTTGTGATTTTATACCATGCGTAAGCCTTCTCAGGCATAGGCAGATGCATACCTAGCTATAAAGGTAGATTTATAATTCTAATTTAATGACAGATCTATATAGGATGTATCATTTGTAAAGTAGTTGTACCTTTGAGTCACGCACCAGTAATGGTCTCGGTTGAGACAGGCTCCTCCTGAGAACCTTTCTTTGCAAGAAATATCCTCAATTTTTAGGTGTGTATCACATTTATTGTTTTAGTCTGTTTGAAAATTAACCAACCCCCAACAATGGGCTATCGCCAGTAGAGCGTGAAAATTAGTATTTCGAACTGCTCACAAGTGTCTAGGGAAGCCGGGGCGATTCAGTGCCGCAATCCTTAATCCATGAAGTAGAACAGCAACTCCGGTTAGCGTGGTGACCCACGTTTGAAGCTGGATAAGTGCTGCGGCATCCTGCTACGCCCCACAACCAGTGGCAACACCCGCGCTCTCTTGCTACGCTGATGGCACCGCGCTGACCCAGGCGCCAGAGATCCCCACTGCCTTCGCCAAAGCTCGCATCAATGCTTGGCAGCAATTTGAAGAGGTGTTGCCCTACTTGCTGCTGGGGGTACTGATCGGGTCATTTATCTACGGGTTTATTCCGTCAGAGTGGATCGCCGCCCACGCTGGGGCAGATAACCCCCTTGCTATTCTATTCAGTGCCATCGTGGGTATTCCGCTCTATATCCGGGCAGAAGCTGTTATCCCGCTTGCATCGGTACTGATGAGTAAAGGGATGGGAATAGGGGCTGTGATGGCTCTGATCATCGGTAGTGCGGGAGCCAGCCTTACCGAGGTGATCCTGCTCAAGTCGATGTTCAGAACCCCCATGATCGTGGCATTCCTCACCGTCATACTGGGGATGGCCGTCATGATGGGCTACCTGACCCAACTGCTGTTTTCATAAATGACAAAAGGGCCTTCTGGAACAGAAGGCCCTTACTTACAAAAAAGAGGACATTCGTGTCGTGCTTGTGCGGAATTATTTAGGGATGGTGGGAATACGTACCTTCTACAATGAAACTGAAATTTTGCATTGTTGCAAATCGCCCCCAATGAGTTTCATCGCATTCTTTCCAGGCTGCAACGGCACCAACAATTGTGGCGTTCAGAATTGCACACCACCATTGTGGTGATTTTCCAGCTGGAATCGGGATCAGTTCGTCAGGGATCCCCTGCTCTCCCTTGAACACGGCTATTTGCAAACGCAGTATGTCATCCATATCTTCATGCGTTGCTTTCCTCAATACAAGATTCTGCATCGGGTCATCATTATCGTTTTGCCGTAACAGCAGGTATTTTCATTAGTAGTTCAGCACAAAACGCACATAATTTATTCAAATCAATAAGCCGCCTGGGAACACAGTATCTATTGACCACCGCCTTCCGTTGGCGGCATCGCTTCTTGCGCTATGGCCGACTCAGGTATGCTTCTTTTCGATAAAATGCCTCTTTCATTTATACCTTTTATTACATCATCACCAATTGACTCACCGCTCTAATCTTCCCATTCAACCGGTAGATTTTTTCTGATGCATTTTTATGCAAGCAAGTAATTTTTTGCTTCTCTTGAGGTAGTTTTTCAAGTATCTCGCGGTAGGCTTGTAACTCATAACGAGTCAACAGAAGCTCTTCTTCCAGAAACCTCAACTCACTTGCTAGATCATAATTATCGCCTTTGATTGATGCTTGTAAATTGCCCAGCAGATCATCTGAAAAAATATAATACCGGTTATTTTTTGGCCCATTAGCTTTCACTGCATCCTGTTTTTTCAAGCTATATACATGGCGGTCAACCAAGCCTGATGCCTGATACACAGCCAAGTCATTGACCTCCATAGCCAATCGTATCAGCTCTTTTCTGCTCGTTTTTCGAC
This sequence comes from Aeromonas sp. MR16, assembly GCF_022549315.1. Taxonomy (NCBI): domain Bacteria; kingdom Pseudomonadati; phylum Pseudomonadota; class Gammaproteobacteria; order Aeromonadales; family Aeromonadaceae; genus Aeromonas; species Aeromonas sp. MR16. The sequence continues at coordinate 22,712 of NZ_JAKZFK010000047.1, forward strand.
CTGTCATTTTGAGTAAAACTTGATAAAACTTGTTACTGATTTTGTAAACATTTTTATTCTGCATAAAATTTCCACAACCACAACACTTAGGATTGCTAAGTATACAGAGACAGGTGAAACTTAGACAATCTATACATATGAGAACTTTGTGATGAACAAACATTGTACAAAAACCCATTCCCAGAGAGACTCAAGCAGGCGCGTAAAAAAGCAGGTATATCCCAAAAGGAACTTGGGGTAAGGGCCGGTATGGATGATAGTTCTGCTAGTGGTCGCATGAATCACTATGAGAGAGGTCGCCACGTTCCAGACATTGATACAATGCGAAAACTTGCCAATGTACTGGGAAAGCCGCTGAGTTATTTTTTTTGCGAAGATGATCTTAGTGCGGAATTGGTTTGTCTATTTGAGCAACTTGATGAGGATGAAAAGTTAGATCTTCTCTTTAAGCTACGTGAAAATAAACGGTGATACCGCTAAGCAAGATACCTGCTCATGTTGCGGATTGACCATCAGAAGTTTGCAACGCATTGATCGTGGTTTGTAGCCAGGAGAGGAGGTTAACTTTCATGGTTGTGCTCATGCCTTCACCACCGGGATCTCTTTGATACTGGTGGTATAGCGGGGGCTGAGTTGTTCGCGTTTCATCATCCATTCGCTTGTATCTCGGCCTCGGGATGCAAAGTAGACCTTTGCCCCTGGTTAATCCTATCGATCATCTGCATGAGTGCATCGCTACGGGGATCCTGCTGTTCGTTGCCGAATAGATCTCCTTGTTGCATGCCTTTCGGGGAGAAGTCCGTCAGCATGATCCCCCCCTTCATATAGCGAACATCATCCCGCCCGGTGGTAAGCACTATTCAACAATGAATGCCAGAGCCGAAACCGTTGGTGACAAACCAACATACAGACGAGCCTGGCAACAGGGCCACTTCTGTCTGGTGCCGATGCTTGGATTCTTCGAGCCCTGCTATGAGAGTGGTAAGTGTGAGCGCTGGCGGATCAGCATGGCTGATGGCAAACCCTTCGCGGTCGAAGGGATCTGGCAAGCTTGGCAAGAAGAACAGGGCCACACCTATAGCTTTTCCCAGCTCACGATCAACGCCGATACCCACCCGCTATTGCGACGGATGCACAAACCTGGCGATGAGAAACGGAGTCTGGTGATTGTGGCAAAACAGGATTACGACGCTTGGCTTAGTTGTCGTGACCCAGAGTTAGCACGAACCTACCTTGTTCAGCAAGACTCAGAGTTATTGGTGGGTACACCGATATCTATCTGACATACAGCTTACTGCACTGACTCCCCGACCGCTTGGGACAATGATGCATTGTTTTCTACAACAGATAGCTACATATGAAATATTTTGGTGTTAGAGTTTCTCGGAGATGTTTGAAAATTTTTATCATATTGTTTTTACGGTAAAAAAAATAATTATCAATCACACAGGAATCGTAACTGTAGAGAACAATAAAAAATATCCGATGTGATACATCGGATATTTTTAGTTAACAGAATTAATTGTTCTTAAATTAGAATAGGAGAATGTTCATGTGATTCACGCATCCTCCCTTAAAATAAAACGCGTCATCTATTGATGAATACCCCGTTCAATAGGTAACACATGACTGGCTACCAATGATTGATTAAAGCTACTGTTATTAACTGATCCTATGGATAGCTCCGAAATAGGCTCAGTAGTTCCGAATACGCTCATTGCTTGAACAAGTAAATCGGTTTGAGCCTGAGGTTCAACATATTCAGGGATAGACAGGGGGGGGAGTTCTGTTCCATCGGCCAGAACCACTTGCTCAATCCGGAATCGTGCGTCGGTATAGGCATTCTCTATCGTGATCGAATCTCCTGATGCATCCCCTCCTATCAACAACACCATGTGGTTGCCATTCCGGAGAA
>NZ_JAKZFK010000048.1:0-23854 GCF_022549315.1 Aeromonas sp. MR16
ACCAGGGATGCGGCTTCGAGTTTGAATTCGGCAGTAAATGAGCGACGTAATCTTGTCATTGAACACCTCTGATCTTGGTGGCGACTGTACCACCTAAAATGGTGTCCGGGATGATTAGACCACTACATTCTATAGCCTATGTCTCTTAGGTAGCATGTTGGTCAAAGTGTTGTCTCTAAGCACATGGTGGTGATAGAGCGCAGCCGAAACATGCAAGAAGATCAGGGCATAGCCTATGTTGGCAAGCGTCTCATGAAACTCCTTTATTGTTCCCTTTAAACCATCATTCTGAGCCATGAGCGTTGGGAACTCGAACCCGAAGAGGGGCACAGACTTACCACTTGCACTCAGGGTAAGCCACCCCAGTAAGGGGGTGAGAATAAGGAAACAGTAGAGTGTCAGGTGAGCAAGTCTGGCCAGCTTGTTCATTAAGGCCGATGATTCAGGAACAATGCGGGGGGTTGGATTGCCAAAGCGAACCAACAGTCGAATAACAACGATCGCCAAGATGAGCAGGCCCGTCATAAAGTGCCCCTCTTTCATCAGCTCACGTCCAGCAGAGCCCCTGGGGAATATATCTCTGAACTCCATCAGGCAATAGACTGTCATGATCAACAGCAGGGTCAGCCAGTGTAGCGCTATGCTCAGGTTGCAATAGCGTTGTTTGGTATGTTGCAACATATTCACATCCTTCTTTTCGATTCTGGACTCATGATGGCTCTGATGTCGTAGCCTGATCCTGCAGTGCCTGGCATCAGAACCTTTCCGAACACGTCACCCACTACCGAGCATGTGAACCTGCGGGTCACCACAATCATGCGTTCAGCCTGTATCTATAGCTTGGCGAGCCGCTCTCGAATCTCTGTTCGGCGTCCCTGATCCGCCAGCTCGCGGCCCGGGCGATCCGGGGCGGCCAGCGCCTTGTCGAAATAAGCCTTGGCTTCGGCCTTGCGTCCCTGATCGAGCAGGAAGTCGCCGTAGAAGAAGTTGGGATCGATGCCGCTCGGATTGATGGCCAACGCCTGCTTGAGCAACTGCTCGGCCTTATCGTCATCGCCAAATCCCACCGGCCAACCCGGCACCTGATAGTAGAGCGAGCCCAGGCTGGTGTAGGCGGAGCCTTCCAGCGCCTTGGGATCCTGCTTGATGGCTATTTCCAACGTGGCCTTGGCTTCTTTCACCAGGCTGAGGGCCCCCAGCCCCCCCTTGGCGCCGGCCCAGGTGCTCTTGACGATGGCCGACCAGATCAGCAGATCGGTGCGAAAAGCCTCCTTGGCACTGGCCTGCTCGGCCTGGCTGCTCAGTTGCTCCAGGCAGCTCTCCTTGGCCTTGCCGGTCTGCTGATATTGGCAAACAGCCCACTGCTGCTGGATGGTGGGCAGGGCGTCGGCAGCCTGAGCCAAGCCAGAGCCCAGGGCTAATAGGAGGAGAGCGCTGTGACCCAAACGGGGGCGGAAAGTGGTGTGCTTCATCTTAAGGTTCCTTCTCTGTCATGACGGCGGTGGGGTGGCCTTTGCCCGCGGCTGGCGGAGGCGAGTGGCGGGCGTAGCGCTCTATGATGACTCTTTGCTTGGCCAGCGCCTTGTCGACGAGGCCGGGCAGCAGTCCGTTGAGGCGCACAAACAGCTTCTCCGGCCAGCCGAGCCAGCTGCGGCGGGTTTCGTTGCACAGGGCGATGACGGCGGCCTCGGCCACGTCCTGCGGGCTGTCGGTTCGGGTGCCGAGCTCGGCGTTCATCTCATAGGCGGCTTCCGGGTTGAGACGAGTACGGGTGGCGCGGGGAGCGAAGTGCAGTACCTTGATTCCGGTGCCTTCCAGCTCGCGACCCAGTGCCTCGCTGAAGCCGCGCAGGGCGAACTTGCTGGCACAATAGACGCTGTAACCCGCATAGCCGATAGCGCCAAAGCTGGAGCCTATGTTCATCACCACGGCGGGTTTGCGCAGCCTCGGCAGCAGGGCGCGGGTGAGCTGGATCGGGGCCTCTATGTTGAGCAATAGCTGGCGCTCCACCTGCTCGGCGCTCTGATCCTCCAGCCAGGCAAACTGGTTGCAGCCGGCGTTGTTGATCAGCACATCCAGCCCTTCATCCAGTGCCGGATGTTGCAGCAGTCGCGCCCGCTCCTGAGAGGAACCCAGATCGGCGATCACTATCTGGTGGTGCTCCGGATGGGGCAGAGCCTTGCACAGACGTTCAAGCGCACTGGCCCTGCGTCCGTGCAACAACAGGTGCGCACCCTGCGCCGCCAGCTCCTGGGCCAGCGCTTCGCCGATCCCGCCGCTGGCACCCGTGAGCAGCACGAGTTTTCCTTCAAGCTTCATCGTTCGGATCCAGTGAGCTGATAGAGCATGTCGGCGTAGAGGCGGTAAACCACCTTGGCAGCGTGAATGATGGCGTCCTGGTCGGCGGTGTCTTCCACCCGGTTCATCAGGGATTCGAAGAACTTGAGATGATCCTGATCCAGCGCTCCGTGGGAACTCAGATAGCTCATGGCCTGAGGCGGCAGACCGAGCCCGGTTTTCAACTGCTCGGCCACGGTCAGGGCGATGGCGACGCTGGTGCCTTCCAGCACCTGCACCATGCCGAAGAATCCCATGGGGTTGCCGCGCTGTATCTGGTCATAGAGAAACGCCACCATCAGCTCGATGGGCCGCCCCGGCTGGCCGTGGCGCACCGCCTCGGCATCACCACCGCAGGCGCGGATGTCATTGAGGATCCACTCTTGATGGCCGTACTCTTCGTCTATGTACTCCTTGATGGCCTCTCGTACCCACTCATACTCCTGCCCCAGCTTGCCGCCGGTGGCCATCAACAGCGGCACCGTGTGACGCACGTGGTAGTAAGCCTCTGCCAGGAAGGCGAGATACGTCTCTCGGCTGATATCGCCGCGGCGGCAGGCTTCGATGATGGGGGCGCGAAACAGATACTCACGCTCCTGGACGGTGGCTTGTTGCAGAGTCTGGTAGAAGCTCATGAGCGCTCTCCTGTGAGGCATTGGCTGATCTGTCGGGAAAAGTGGTGATAGATCCGTTCGCGACGGGGGCGACCGTTGGCGGTCAGCAGCTCCGGATGTTGATCCAGTGCCACCGGCAGCCAGTGGTGAATGCGGGCATAATCGGGCAGGCGCTGGTTGAGCTGCTCGATCTGTTGCGCCAGTTGGGCATCTGCGCCGGGCAGCGGCTGGATCAGCGCCACGTTGGCGGGCTGGCCATCGCCGAAGACCACGATGCGGACGATGGCCGGGCAGAGCTGGGCCTGTGCCTCGACCCATTCGGGGGAGAAGTTGCGGCCAAAGGCGGTGATCTGCAGGTTCTTCTTGCGCCCCGTGATGTGCAGGTAGCCCTGCTCATCCAGATGACCGAGATCGCCGGTAGCAATCTGGCTGGGGGGGGGCTCGTCCGTGCCCAGGTAGCCGAGCATGGCAGCCCCTTCCACCAGGATCTCGCCGTCGGCGGCGATCGCTATCCTGCAATGTGGCAGGGGCTGGCCGACACTGCCGAGGCGGTGTTCCTCCGGGCCATTGAGCGCCACGACGGAGCCGCATTCTGACAGCCCATAGCCTTCGTAGACTGGCATCCCCCGCTCGCGGGCGTGGCGGATCAGCTCGGGGGCGACCTTGCCCCCGCCCACGGCGATGAAGCGCAGGGTGGCGAGGCGCTCGGCGAGCGCCTCATTGACGCCGCACAGGGCGAGCAGCAAACGCAGCAACTCCGGCACCAACACCAGGCTGTGGGTGGGCCAGCGCAACAGGGCCAGAGCCAGGGTGGCGGGATCCAGCTTGCTGGAGCCTTCGAACCCCAACTCCTTGAGCGAGGGGATCTGGCTGCAGGCGCCGGTAAGCAAGGGCACATAGAGGCCGGTCAGATTCTCCAGCAGGGTGGTCAGCGGCAGCAGGGTCAGGTGTTTCTCGACCTGTGCGGGCGCGACGCGTCTTACCAGCGAATCGCAGACCGCCATCATCTGTTCAAAGGAGAGGCAGACCCCCTTGGGCTGCCCCGTGCTGCCAGAGGTGTAGGTGATCTTGGCGGTGCCGACTGGCAAGGAGGGCACCTGTGCCGGCTGCCTTCGCCACAGCGGCAGCTCGCCGGCCGACAGGGTCAGGGGCTCACAGGCCTGCCATCCCTCATGCTCGGGTCCTACCAGGGCATCGGCCCCGCTGCTTGCCAGCAACCAGGCTTGTTGCTCCGGGCTGAAGAAATGTGGAACCGGGATGACCACGATCCCGGCCCGGGTGCAGGCCAGATCGATCAGTGCCCAGGGCAGGCCGTTGTCGAGCTGCAGCGCCAGCCGAGCGATGCCGGCCCGCTGCAGACGTTCGGCAAGTGTCTGGATCTGTTGCCACAGCGCCTCATAGTTGAGGTGATGCTCGCTGCTGCTCAGTGCAGGGTTGTCGGGCCTATGGCGGGCAAAGTGGGCTATCTGGTCGAACAGCATCATAAGACGCTCCGGTGTGGGCAATTGAACAGGGACGGCATGGGTGACAGCAGGGAGAGCAGCAGGCTGCCCTGTGCCAATGTCTGGCGCCCTTGGCCGAGATCCCCGACCATCACCTTGGGCTGGCAGTGGTAATAGGCACCCCAGGCGCGGGCATCCTCTCCAACCCTGTCGGCGCGGGCTGGCGCCAGCTCGACCAGCTCAAGGCGCAGACGATGGAAGCTGTTGCGCAGCTTGACCGTGCCGGTGAACACCACGTAATCGAGAGCGTTGTCACACAGCAGACGGCACAGCGCCGCAAACATCAGGCGGGCATTGCCCGGTTCGCCGCAGGCCAGATTGCCCACCTCGACGATGCGATCCCGCCCGGCGCGGACTCCCAGTCGGGTCTCTATGGCCGCTTCGATGGATTGTTCCAGATATTGTTCCAGATAGAGGCGCTCATCGCTGGCCAGCTTGAGGCCACAGGCGCCGACCAGCATGCCGTCTGCTCGATAGAGGCCGAGCAGGCAGGGCATGAAATGGGGAATGCGGGCATCGAACTCACGGCTGTAGGCTGCCTGGATGTAAACCTGCAACGCCATGACCTGTTCCGGGGTATCGGCCAGGACTAACCGGTAAGGGGGTTGAATGTCAGTGGTCATGGATGGCTCCTTCTCGTCTGTTGCTATCAGACTAAAGGGGCAAACTTAAGAATCGGTTAAGAGTTAAAACCTTTATTTCCACTGACATTTTGATGCTCGTCTACACCACGTCACATCTTGACTGCGCAGCAGCGATACGCAGCTCGACTTTCAGCTAATTCGACGAGACAGGTAGCTGTGACATGTCCGAGTCCATGACATTGTCCGAGAAACCCTGACAGTACACTGTTCCGATAGCGGTAACTCCGCACATAACTCGACAGCATCCTACCAGGCCCTGCGCCACCACTGGCCGCCAACTTCGCGCCTATGCCGGCAGCAAGCCAAAGGAGTCATGGAGCGTTCCTGCCACGGCAGGTGGGGCAATGTGCTACAGCCACTGGATGAACCATCCCCCTTGGGCCAGCCACCTTCCCCTCTTACCGTCTGCGCAGTCCCCTCATGAGTGCGCACTACAAACTGCGCACTTTTCTGCGCACCGGAACTGCGCAAAACAAAACGCAACGGATAGCCCAATGTAGGATGCTCTAGGCGTGGCAAGGCCTGGGGAGGAGATGAGGGGTTTGAAGATTGCGCAATTGCGCAGAACGAAATACATCGGCGCGAACAACAACCATGGTGATCACAGCGCAAGGGAAGTGAGTGCAATATAGGGAAATGACTTCTGCCCAGTTTGCTCTTGGCGCTGACCCGACATTTCGGCGAGGCAGACCGGTACGCCGATCGATACACCTGTGGTCATGTCGGCCATGGCCTTAGCTGGGGACGGGGACCCGCGGACCGGTACGCCGGTGGAGACCGAGAGTGGGGTAGCTTACCTGGCCTATCCGGCACCTCATTTCCCCTAAACAGAGACAATCAGGGGAGGGGCTTAGCCCTGATATATACCGCATTGATCCGGAGATACAGAAGCCACCGTCACTGATGTGGGGGGATTTTGGGGGGTATAAGGAAAATTCACATCTAGTTTTTTACTGTAAAATCAGTGTGATAAATTCACGTTTCGAGAGAGACCCCGGCACCATTCAGATTCAGTGACAAAAGGCCATCCTCACGGATGGCCTTTTGTTTTGCTGCGCGTCGTATTTTTCTTTTCTTCGCAGGTCTAGTCGATGTTCTGGGCGATGCGCCACAGCACGCCGGACGGATCATAGAGGCAGAAGTCCTTCATGCGCCACGGCTGGGTGACTATCTCCGTCACCCTGACGCCGTAGCGCGATGCGACCTGGCTGTCCTTCACGTGGGCCCACCAGGCTGCCACGTCCTCCACCAGTATGTGCATCATGAAGTGCTCGGCCAGGGCGTCATGGTAGTAGTCCTGCAGCAAGAAGCTCACCTCGCCGAAGTGGAAGTAGGCCACTCCGCCGCCATCGGAGGCCAGGGTGAACCCCAGATCCTGATAGAACTGCCTGGAGAGCGCGAAGTCGCGGGCGGGCACGAAGGCCTTGATTTCAGTTACCTTGAGATTGCTCATGGGCTCCTCGTGGCGGGCGCAGGGTTAAAAGGCATAGTCGCGCCAGTATGACCCGAACGGCGGGACGTCAGCCAGATCCGGCGTGATGGCGCCCCTCATTTGGCGGTGCAGGGCGGCGGGACTGGCCCGACAGTGCCGGATGCTTGCCACCGGCACGGGGCGGCTGGCAGACATTCACGCTTGCGGGCTCGACGCCTCGTCCCCCGGCGCCCTTAACAGGCTGTTAAGTTTCCCAGCCCATAGTCTGCCCATACCAGAGGGTATCTCGGGAGGCAGCATGCAATATCGATCCGATTTTGTGACCACCCTGGCCAACAAGGTGCCGGAAGTGACCCTGATCTTCTGGATCATCAAGATGATGTCCACCACGGTCGGCGAGACGGCGGCGGATTATCTGATCTTCCAGCAGCATCTGGGGCTGACCCTGACGTCTGCCTTGATGGGCACTCTGCTGGTCGTGGTGCTCGCCCTGCAGATAAAGGCGGTGCGCTATGAGCCCCGGCGCTACTGGCTGGCAGTGGTGCTGGTCAGCATCTTCGGTACTCTGCTGACCGACAACCTGACCGATCGGGTCGGGATCCCGCTCTGGCTCTCGACCAGCGTCTTTACCCTGCTGCTGGTCACTTTTGCCATTTGGTTTCGTCATGAAGGCACTCTTTCCATTAATTCTATAAATACCCTCAGGCGGGAGAAATTCTACTGGCTCGCCATCCTGGTCACCTTTGCCCTCGGCACGGCGGCCGGTGACTGGGTGTCGGAGGGGATGGATATCGGCTATTTGAATGCGACCCTGTTGTTTGGCGGCCTGATCGCGTTGATGGCCGTGGCATACAGGGTCTTCAGGATGAATACGGTGCTCAGCTTCTGGATTGCCTATGTGCTGACCCGGCCGCTGGGGGCCTCGGTGGGGGATCTGTTGTCACCGTCCGTCAAGCACGGGGGGCTGGGGTATGGGGTGACGACCGTCAGCGAGGCCTTCTTCGTGCTGATCCTCCTGCTGGTAGGCTATCTGACCCTGAGGCGACAGGCCGCGTAGCCGGAGTCAATGATGGCGGGCCGAACGGCCCGGCAGTCCCGTGGGGAAGAGCTGATCCGGCTTCCCCTTCTTTCTGCCTTCCGCATCCCTTTATCCCGCTTTCTCTGTCGTCAGACCAGGGCCGCAGGCTTGCCCTGTTCACGGGCGTCTGCCCGTCGCGATCACCGCCATTCCTTCCTCGATTGTTCTCCCCTGTCCCATCTTGGTGCGCCCCGTCCTCGCTGCACAGCCGAAGTGCGATCCTGATCCTGTTTGTGGCCAGACTGCGCCATCATGGTGCGCAGTCACATTGTGATCACACCAAGATACTGAAAAATAAGGGTTATATTTTTTGGCCTGCTTTATGCTTTAAACCAGTCATGTCGCCATGATGATCCCTGCGGGGTCATACCGAGGGTTAGGGTGGGGCAATATTGATTTGATGATCAGGGTAAATAGCCAAGTTTGACATTCATATCAGGAAATGGACCCGGCCGGGTGCCGGGACGACAAGGAGAGGGCTGTATGTTCAAGAGACTCGTAATGACTGGCCTGCTGGCGCTGACCGCCACCATGGCCGCCCCCGGTTGGGCTGAAGAGGTGGCCGCGCAGGCCGGTGTGGTGCAGGCCGCGGCCGTGACCATCAACAAGGGCGACAACACCTGGTTGATGGTGGCGGCCACCCTGGTGATCCTGATGTCCATCCCGGGACTTGCCCTGTTCTACGGTGGCCTGGTGCGCGCCAAGAACATGTTGAGCGTGTTGATGCAGGTGTTCACCCTGTTCTGCCTCATCACCGTGCTGTGGGTGGTCTATGGTTACTCGCTGGCCTTCACCGAGGGAGGCGCCTTCTACGGATCCTTCGACAAGGTGCTGCTGATGGGGGTCACGCCTGAGTCTATTGGTGCCACCTTCAGCAAGGGCGTGGGGATCAGCGAGTTCATCTTCGTGGTGTTCCAGGGGGCCTTCGCCGCCATCACCTGCGGCCTCATCGTCGGCGGCTTCGCCGAGCGGATGAAGTTCTCCGCGGTGCTGCTGTTCGCCGTGATCTGGTTCACCTTCGCCTACATTCCGATGGCGCACATGGTGTGGTACTGGGCCGGTCCGGATGCCTACACGGACGCGGCAGCGGCCGAAGCCGCCGGTGCCACCGCCGGTTACCTGTTCCAGCACGGCGCCCTCGACTTTGCCGGCGGCACCGTGGTGCACATCAACGCGGCGGTCGCCGGTCTGGTCGGTGCCTTCATGGCGGGCAAACGGGTGGGTTACGGTCGTGATCCCATGACACCCCACAGCCTGACCATGACCATGATAGGCGCGGCCCTGCTGTGGTTCGGCTGGTTCGGTTTCAACGCCGGCTCCGCGCTGGAAGCGAACGGCACCGCCGCCCTGGCGCTGATCAACACCTGGGTGGCCCCTGCCGCCGCCGCGCTCGCCTGGACCTTCGCCGAGTGGCTGATGAAGGGCCGTCCCTCCCTGCTGGGTGCCGTCTCCGGTGCGGTTGCGGGTCTGGTGGCCATCACGCCGGCCGCCGGTTTCGTCGGCGTCGGTGGTGCCCTCATCATCGGCCTGCTGAGCGGCGTCGCCGGTCTGTGGGGGGTGCACGGTCTCAAACGCCTGCTGGGGGCCGATGACAGCCTGGACGTGTTCGGCCTGCACGGGGTGTGCGGGATCCTGGGCGCCGTGCTGACCGGGGTCTTCGCCAGCCCGGATCTGGGCGGTACCGGGGTCTGGGACTATGTGACCAACCAGGTGGCCGAGGGTTACTCCATCCTGACCCAAGTTAAAATCCAGGTCATCGGCGTGCTGGTGACCGTGGCCTGGACCGGCGTGGTCTCCGCCGTGGCCTACAAGCTGGTGGATCTGCTGATCGGCCTGCGGGTGAAGGAAGATGCCGAGCGGGAAGGGCTGGATGTCACCAGCCACGGCGAGAAAGCCTACAGCCTGTGATCCCATCGGCTTCCCGTTAACGAGTCTGCCGCCGGCCCTGTCCGGCGGCTTTTTTATGGCGGCCTGTATGAAAGGCGCGGGAAAACGGGCCCTTTGCACCCATCCTTTGTCCATGGGGCTACCCCTGCTATTTCGTTCTGACGGCGTTTTATGCCTGCATTTTGGGCGGATCTCCGCTAAACTCTGCCACCCTTTATTTGGGGTAGCCGGGTTAGCCCGCTTCCATCCTTTTATCTATGCCTTCGGAGCCGCTCATGCCGTTAGTGGGACACCAACATCAGATCGATATTCTGGAACTGACCGACAAAGGGGATGGCAAGGGACGCCTGTTCGATCGCCCCCTGTTTGTCGAGGGGCTGCTGCCCGGTGAGCAGGCGCTGGTCGAGCTGACCGAAGTCAAGCCGAACTACCTGCATGGCAAGCTGGTGGAGCTGACCCAGCCCTCCGCCGACCGGGTCCCCGATTTCTGCCCCAATACCGAGTGCGGTGGCTGCCAGGTCAGGCCGCTGGCCTATCCGGCTCAGCTCAAGCTGAAGCAGGCGCTGGTGCAGAGCGCGCTGGATCAGGCCGGGCTGATGACTCAGGTCAACCCCATCCTCGGCATGGATAGCCCCTTCGCCTATCGCAACAAGGCGCAGTATGCGGTGCGCAGCAGCGCGGCTGGTGCCGAGATCGGTTTCTATCGCAAGCACTCCCACGATCTCATCACCGCCGACGACTGCGCGGTGCAGGACTCCCTGCACGTGGAGCTCAATGCCCGGGTACGCAACTGGATGCGCACGCACGAGATCGCGGCCTATGACGAGGTCAACCACAGCGGCTGCGTGCGCAACCTGATGACCCGCAAGGGCTTCAAGAGCGGCGAGCTGATGGTGGTACTGGTGACCCTGGGTGAAGAGCTACCATTCGAAGCCGAGCTGCTGGCGGTGCTGGCGGATCTGCCCATCACCACCCTGGTACAGAACGTCAATGACGAGCGCACCAACCGCATCCTGGGCGCGAGCAACCGGGTGCTGCTGGGGGAAGGCGTCATCCGCGACAAGATCCATGAACTCGCGTTCGAGATATCGCCGCTCTCCTTCTTCCAGAACAACCCGAGCCAGACCGATGTGCTCTACTCCAAGGCGCTCGACTACGCCGAGTTGACCGGCAACGAGACTGTGTTCGACATCTACTGCGGCATCGGCACCATCTCCCTGTTCCTGGCGGCTAAGGCCGCCAAGGTGGTCGGCATAGAGTCGGTGGAGAGCGCGATCAGCGATGCCCGCCGCAACGCGGCCCTCAATGGCATAGAGCACACCGAATTCCACGTGGGCAAGGCCGAGCAGCTGATGCCCGAGCTGCACGCCCAGGGCGTGAGCGCCGATGTGGTGGTGATGGATCCCCCCCGCAAGGGTTGTGACAAGGCGGTGCTGCAGACTCTGGTCGCCATGGCGCCGCGCCGGCTGGTCTATGTCTCCTGCAACCCGCAGACCCTGGCCCGGGATCTGGCCTACTTGGTCAAGCAGGGCTTCGTGCTGGACGAGGTGCAGCCGGTGGACATGTTCCCCCACTCCATGCACGTGGAGGCGGTTGCCCGCCTGAGCCTGCCAGCCAAGGGTTGATGGATCTCCTGACGGGCATGTCCCTCAGGAATAAATGGAATTAGCCAGATGGCTCTGATAAAAACGACTCCAAATGGAGTCGTTTTTTTATGGCCGCCAAGGGGTAGCTGACTGGCAGGGAGCCTGATATGAGCATTCGTTTGGCCGGGGTGGAGGACGCCGCGGCGCTGGATCACTTTTTTCAACAGCTGGATCGGGAGACGCGTTTCATGCTGTTCGAGGCGGGGGAGCGCCCATCCGATATCGAGGGGCAGCGCCAGCGTCTGGCCGCCATGCAGGCCAGTGCCAATCAGCGCATGTGGCTGTTGACCTTGGCCGACGAGGTGCAGGGTTTTGCGCTGATGATCGGAGGCGGCTTGTTGCGCAATCGACACTGCGCCCTGATCGTGATGGGGCTGCGCCAGGGCACGCGGGGCCAGGGCTGGGGTGAGCGTTTGCTACGTACCCTGATCGCCGCCGCGCCGGGTTGTGGCATCAGCCGGCTGGAGTTGGGAGTGATGGCTCATAACGAGGCGGCTCATGGGCTCTATCGCAAGTGCGGCTTTATCGACGAAGGCATCCGGCGCAACGCCTATCGACTGGATGATCGCGATGTCGACGAGATCAGCATGGGCCTGCTGTTGCCGCAGGGGAAATCATGAGGTGGTGGGTCGCTGATACCGGGTCGACGAGTGTTGCCGGTGCTGGCGATGATAAGGCCCTTATCGGAACAAGGAGCGGATCATGAGAGGTGTGTTGCTGCGTTGGCTGGCTCGCTACGATGCCTGGTGTCAGGAGTGGGGGCTGGTGCCTGAGAACCGGCGCTGCTGCGCACCGGTGCGTTATGACGAGGATGAGCAAGAGGCGACGACGGAGGATGAGCCGCCTCTCAGCGGAAGTTGCGAGTCACGGCGCCGCTGACGCTGTTGTAGTCAAAGCCCAGCCCATCCGGATAAGTGGGCAAACGGCCGATGGAGTCCCGCAAGATATAGCGGCAGTTGTCGTGGCGCAGTTGGCCATTGGCCTGTCCATCGACAGGGATCAGGTGGGAGACATAGTCGCTGTCCGCGTCGGCGTGGAGCTCATCGGCGGCGGTCTGGTCGGTATCGAGCAGGCCGCCGAACAGGCTCTCGCAGTCATCCCGGCTACTGACGGAGATCTGATCGCTGTCGCCCCCCGGGAAGACGGTATCCGGCCCCTGGCCGCCCTGATCTTCCTTGGTGCCCACCGGCCAGCCGTGGCTGTTGATATCGAGATCCTGCTTGCCCATGCCGCTAAAGTTATAGAGTGCCAGCGGCTCTCCCCTCACCTTGACGGCCCAGCCCGCATGGGCCAGCTGGACGGCGCTGGAAAAACTGCCCGCGGTTGCCGACACGCTGCTCTTGAGGGCATCGTCCTTGATGTTGATGAAACGGGGCAGGGCGGTGACCGCCAGGATCCCCAGCACTATGATGACCAGCACCAGCTCTATCAGGGTAAAGCCGTGAGAAATGCGTTTTGACATGGAATGAACCCATTAAGTACGACAAACAGGTAAGCGTGATATGAAACTGATCGATACCCACTGCCACCTCGATTTTCCGGTCTTTGAGCCCGACAGGGAGGCGCTGCTGGCCCAGTGGCGTCAATTGGGAGTGGGCGAGTATATCATCCCCGCCGTGGGAGAGGAAAACTGGACTCGCGTGATCTCATTGGCAGAGCGCCATGCTGGCATCGCCTATGGTCTGGGCATTCATCCCTGGTATGTGGGGACGCAAGTGCCCGACGTGCTGGCGCGGCTGCACGGCTTGCTGGCGAGCAGGCCTCGGGGCTTGGTGGCCATCGGCGAGTGCGGACTGGACCTGCGCAGCCAGGTGCCGCAGGAGGGGCAGCTCGCGCTGTTCGAGGCACAGATCAAACTGGCCATGGAGTTCGAGTTACCGCTCATCGTCCACTCGGTGCGAGCCAACGACACGGTTGCCAAGATCCTGCGGCGCTTCAAACCGGCCGCTGGCGGCGTGATCCACGCCTTCAGCGGTTCCCTGCATCAGGCCGAGGTGTTCTGGCAGCTTGGGTTCAGGCTGGGCATAGGTGGCGTCATCAGCTATGAGCGGGCCAACAAGACTAGGGAGGCAATCCGCGACATGCCGCTGGAGGCGCTGCTGCTGGAAACCGACGCCCCCGACATGCCGCTGCAAGGGCGGCAAGGGGAGCCCAATACCCCCGCCAGCCTGCCCGTGATCGCGCAACTCTTGGCCGAATTGCGGCGGCAGCCGCTGGAGGATGTTATTTCGGTGTTGCATGAATCCACTTTGCGGGCCTTCCCGCGCATGGAACGTGAAATTAACAGTTGATTAACTGTTGATATCGCAGTGATAAAAAACAGGACCCATAAAAATCGTTTGCGGTCTAATTAAACGATGGCCGGCCCTTTTCAGCCTTATAAAATGTGACCAGCATTCTACTTTGTCGCACCGTAATTAGTATAATGCGGACCCTTGATTAACGGCTTTAAGATACAAAACGTTAACAAGCTGGAAGGTGCTACATAAGAGGAAATATTAATAATGAATCTGATAATGGGTCTGGTAGGGATGGTGACGCTCATCCTTATCGCGGTGCTGTTCTCCAGTAATCGCAAAGCAATTAAAATTCGCACCGTTGGCGGTGCCTTTGCCATTCAAGCCGGTTTGGGCGCCTTCGTGCTCTACGTCCCTGTCGGTCGGGATATTCTGGTCGGCGTATCTGATGCTGTTTCCAGCGTCATCGGTTATGGCCACAACGGTATCGAATTCCTGTTCGGTGGACTGGTCAGCAACAAGATGTTTGAAGTCTTCGGTGGCGGTGGCTTCATCTTCGCCTTCCGTGTGCTGCCCGTCATCATCTTCTTCTCCTCCCTGATCGCGGTTCTCTATTATCTGGGCATCATGCAGTGGGTGATCAAGCTGCTGGGTGGTGGTCTGCAAAAGGTACTGGGTACCTCCCGTACCGAATCCCTGTCTGCGACCGCCAACATCTTCGTCGGCCAGACGGAAGCCCCGCTGGTGGTGCGTCCCTTCATCGGCAAGATGACCGATTCCGAGCTGTTTGCCGTCATGTGTGGTGGCCTGGCCTCCGTCGCCGGCTCCGTGCTGGCCGGTTACGCCTCCATGGGCGTCAAGATGGAATACCTGATCGCCGCCTCCTTCATGGCCGCGCCGGGTGGTCTGCTGTTCGCCAAGCTGCTGGTACCGGAAACCGAGACCCCCAACTATGACGAGAGTGCTGCCGATGGCGAGCTGGACGACAAGCCGGCCAACGTGATCGATGCCGCCGCCGCCGGTGCCTCTGCCGGTCTGCAACTGGCCCTGAACGTGGGCGCCATGCTGCTGGCCTTCATCGGTCTGATTGCCATGATCAACGGTCTCTTCGCCGGTGTAGGTGGCTGGTTCGGTTATCCGCAGCTCTCTCTGGAACTGCTGCTGGGTTGGTTGTTCTCCCCGCTGGCTTTCCTCATCGGTGTGCCCTGGAGCGAAGCCGTGGTGGCGGGTTCCTTCATCGGCCAGAAGCTGGTGGTGAACGAGTTCGTGGCTTACCTGAACTTTGCCCCCTATCTGAAGGATGAGGTGCTGATCAACGGCGTGGCCATGTCTGACCACACCAAGGCCATCATCTCTTTCGCCCTGTGCGGTTTCGCCAACCTGTCCTCCGTTGCCATCCTGCTGGGTGGTCTGGGCTCCATGGCGCCAAATCGTCGCGGCACCATCGCCAGGTTCGGTCTGAAGGCCGTGCTGGCAGGCTCTCTGTCCAACCTGATGTCTGCCACCATCGCAGGCTTCTTCCTGGCATTGACAGCCATGTAGTATTTGCCTGACAGTCAGGTAAAGACGAACGCCACAGCATAAAGCTGTGGCGTTCGCGTTTGAGGCGGTGACAACCGTTTGCGTTTCTAGACTAATAATAAAATGAGTCAAATCGGAGGTTATATGAATGAAGTGCTACTGGCGATGGCAGCCGGCTTTATCGTTGGCTTGTTGTTTTCTTTCCTCAAATTGCCTATTCCGGCACCTCCCGTGCTGTCAGGGGTAATGGGGATTGTGGGGGTGTATCTGGGGGGGATTGCCTACTCCTGGATCCTGACCCGCTTTTTCTCTTAAGCACTTTCCAGTACCGGATTTGCCAGATGTGAGGTACCTCTGAAAATGGCAAATCCGGCTTGCAAACACGGGGTATCTCGGCTGAAATAGGCGATGCCAGCAGGGTGCTGGCATTGACTAATACCCACATGAAGTGGGTGTTGGCGGTCAAATGGAATTGATTGGGAAGTCGGGTCAGCGGTTGTCGGCCTTTCTCAAGTCTTCATGGAACCAAGTCCGCACTTTTGTAAGAAAGTGACAGGGCTCTTGCCTTATTTGCAGCCGTATTGCCTGTGCATTTGCGCTGTAATTCCATATCCCCTTTATCCGGGATCTTCTCTTGCCGATCCTGCGTGCTCGGCGAAGACGGATCACGGGTTGTGGGAATCATCGAGACTTTGGAGACATAGCATGACCGATCTGAAACTGGCCGCCCAACGCGCCCTGAACCTGATGGACCTGACCACCCTGAACGATGACGACACCGATCAGAAGGTCATCGATCTGTGCCGCAAGGCCAAGTCCCCGGCCGGCCTCACCGCCGCCGTCTGCATCTATCCCCGCTTCATCCCCATCGCACGCAAGACCCTGCGTGACATCGGCGCCGCCGACGTGCGCATCGCCACCGTGACCAACTTCCCCCACGGCAACGACGACATCGAGATCGCCGTGGCCGAGACCCGCGCCGCCGTGGCTTACGGTGCCGACGAGGTGGACGTGGTATTCCCCTACCGCGCCTTCATGGCCGGCAATGAACAGGTCGGCTTCGATCTGGTCAAAGCTTGTAAGGAAGCCTGCGGTACGCAAGCCTTGCTGAAGGTGATCATCGAGACAGGTGAACTGAAGGAAGAGGCCCTGATCCGTCGCGCCTCCGAGATCAGCATCGATGCCGGTGCCGACTTCATCAAGACCTCCACCGGCAAGGTGCCGGTGAATGCGACCCCGGAAGCGGCCCGCATCATGATGGAAGTGATCAAGGCCAAGAACCCGAAAGTCGGCTTCAAGCCGGCCGGTGGTGTGAAGGATGCGGCCGTGGCCGGTCAGTACCTCGCCATGGCCGAAGAGATCCTGGGCAAGGACTGGGTTTCCCCGCGCACCTTCCGCTTTGGTGCATCCAGCCTGCTGGCCAGCCTGCTGGCGACCCTGGGCCACGGCGACAAGCCGGCCAATACCAGCGGTTACTAAGCGGTGGCAGGGGACGGCATGCCGTCCCCTATTTCGGTCTGTGTTCGTGCATGACGCACGGAGGGAATGAAAGATGTTTTTGCCTCAAGAAATTATTCGCAAGAAGCGCAACGGTGAAGCGCTCAGTACCCAAGAGATTCAATTCTTCGTCCAGGGCATTACCAACAACACCATAGGCGAAGGCCAGATAGCGGCCCTGGCCATGGCGGTCTACTTCAAGGACATGACCATGGATGAGCGGGTGGCCCTGACCTGCGCCATGCGCGACTCCGGAATGGTGCTGACCTGGGATCACCTGAACCTGGGTGGCCCCATCGTCGACAAGCACTCCACCGGCGGTGTGGGTGACGTGGTTTCCCTGATGCTCGGCCCCATGGTCGCCGCCTGCGGTGGCTTCGTGCCCATGATCTCTGGCCGTGGCCTGGGCCACACCGGCGGTACCCTGGACAAGCTCGATGCCATCCCCGGCTACCAGACCTCGGTCGACAACGATCGCTTCCTGAAGGTGGTGAAAGAAGCGGGTGTGGCCATCATCGGTCAGACCGGCGATCTCGCCCCTGCCGACAAGCGCATCTATGCGGTCCGTGACATCACGGCCACCGTCGAATCCATCGCCATGATCACCGGCTCCATCCTCTCCAAGAAGCTCGCCTCCGGGCTCGAAGCGCTGGTGATGGACGTCAAGGTGGGCTCAGGCGCCTTCATGCCGACCTTCGAGGCCTCCGAAGAACTGGCGAAGAGCATAGTGGCGGTGGCCAACGGTGCCGGCTGCCGCACCTCTGCTCTGCTGACCGACATGAACCAGGTGCTGGCCTCCAGCGCCGGCAACGCGGTAGAAGTGCGCGAGGCGGTACGCTACCTGACCGGTGAATATCGCAACCCGCGTATCCACGAAGTGACCATGGCGCTCTGTGCCGAGATGCTGATCTCCGCCAACCTGGCGAGCGATGAACACGACGCCCGTGCCAAGCTGCAGGCGGTGCTGGACAACGGCAAGGCCGCTGAGATCTTCGGTCGCATGGTCACCGGTCTCGGTGGCCCCGCCGACTTCATGGAGCGTTACGACAGCTACCTGCCCAAGGCCGGCATAGTGCGCCCCGTGTATGCGGCGCAGACCGGTTTCGTGACCGCTATGGATACCCGCGAACTGGGCCTGGCCGTGGTCGCCATGGGCGGTGGTCGCCGCGCCGCCGGAGACAAACTCGATTATGCGGTCGGTCTGACCGACTTTATCCGCCTGGGGCAGAGCGTCGAGGCTGACAAGCCGCTCGCGTTGATCCACGCTCAGA
Organism: Aeromonas sp. MR16; assembly: GCF_022549315.1. Lineage (NCBI taxonomy): Bacteria > Pseudomonadati > Pseudomonadota > Gammaproteobacteria > Aeromonadales > Aeromonadaceae > Aeromonas > Aeromonas sp. MR16. The sequence continues at coordinate 17,667 of NZ_JAKZFK010000048.1, forward strand.
CAGAAGCTCAATTTGCCGAGGCCGCCCGCATGGTGCAGGCGGCTGTCAAGATCGGTGACTCCCGACCAGAGGCACTGCCCGAGGTTTACCGTCGCATCGGTCTGGCCGATTTGTAACAAGGGGAAGACCCATGAAACGTACCTTTATTCTGATGATGGACTCCTTCGGTATTGGCGCTGCCGCCGATGCCGAGAAGTTCGGAGATGTGGGCGCCAACACCCTTGGCCATATCGCCAAGGCCTGCGCCGCCGGTGAGATTGAAGGCCGTGGCGCCCTCAACCTGCCCAACCTCAACAAGCTGGGTCTGGGCCACGCAGGGGAGCAGGCTTCCGGCTACTTCCCGGCAGGCTTGAAGAAAGATATCGAGGTAGTCGGTGCCTATGGCTTTGCCCAGGAGCTCTCCTCCGGCAAGGACACCCCGTCCGGTCACTGGGAGATCGCCGGTGTGCCCGTCCTGTTCGAGTGGGGCTACTTCCACGATCACCACAACAGCTTCCCGCAGGAGCTGCTGGACGCCATCGTCGAGAAGGCGGGCCTGCCGGGTTACCTCGGCAACTGCCACGCCTCCGGCACCCAGGTGCTTGATGACTTGGGTGAGGAGCATATGCGGACCGGCAAGCCGATCCTCTACACCTCCGCCGACTCCGTGTTCCAGATCGCCTGCCACGAAGAGACCTATGGCCTCGAGAAGCTGTATGAGCTGTGCCACATAGTGCGCGAGCTGCTGGAGCCCTACAACATCGGTCGGGTCATCGCCCGTCCGTTCGTGGGCAGCGGCAAGGGCAACTTCAAGCGCACCGGCAACCGTCACGACTACTCGGTGCTGCCGCCGGCACCGACCGTGCTGGACTACATGAAGGACGCGGGTGGCCAGGTGGTCTCCATCGGCAAGATCGCCGACATCTATGCCAACCAGGGCATCACCAAGCAGGTGAAGGGCACCGGTCTGACTGAGCTGTGGGATCGCACCCTGGAAGAGGTGAAGGCCGCTGGTGACAACACCATCGTCTTCACCAACTTCGTCGACTTCGACTCCTCCTACGGCCACCGCCGTGATGTGAAGGGTTACGCCGACGCGCTGGAGTACTTCGACTCCCGTCTGCCCGAGCTGTTCGAGATACTGCAAGATGGCGATGTGGTGGTGCTGACCGCCGACCACGGTTGCGATCCGACCTGGAACGGTACCGATCACACCCGTGAGTACATTCCGGTGCTGTTCTACGGCAAGCCGGTCAAGGCTGGCTCCGTCGGTCGTCGCGAGACCTTCGCCGACATCGGCCAGAGCATAGCGGCCTACCACGGTCTGCCCAAGCTGCAATACGGTACCAGCTTCCTGTGATCGCGATCCCGGGCAGGATGTTGCATGACCTGCCCGGGTTGCAGCACGGTACCGGCTTCCGGTAAGTTACCCGCCCGCCGCCGCGAGGCAGCGGGCAAACAAACCAATAAAGACAATAAAACTCAACCTAGTGTGAAGGAATCAAGAGAATGGCAACTCCTCATATCAATGCGAAAGATGGCGCCTTTGCTGACACAGTACTGATGCCAGGGGATCCCCTGCGCGCCAAGTACATCGCCGAGACCTTCCTGGAGAACGTCGAGCAGGTGTGTGACGTGCGCAGCATGCTCGGCTTCACCGGCACCTACAAGGGCCGTCGCATCTCCGTCATGGGCCACGGCATGGGCATCCCGTCCTGCTCCATCTACACCAAAGAGCTGATCACCGACTACGGCGTCAAGACCATCATTCGCGTGGGCTCCTGCGGCGCCGTGCGTGAAGACGTGAAGCTGCGTGATGTGGTGATCGGCATGGGCGCCTGCACCGACTCCAAGGTGAACCGTCTGCGCTTCAAGGATCACGACTTCGCCGCCATCGCCGACTTCGATCTGGTCGCCAATGCCGTGCAGGCCGCCAAGAACAAGGGTGTTGCCGTGCGTGTGGGCAACCTCTTCTCGGCCGATCTGTTCTACACCCCGGATCCCTCCATGTTTGACGTCATGGAAAAATACGGCATCCTGGGTGTCGAGATGGAAGCCGCCGGTATCTACGGCGTGGCCGCCGAGTACGGTGCCAAGGCGCTGACCATCTGTACCGTTTCCGACCATATCCGTACCGGTGAGCAGACCACCGCCGAAGAGCGTCAGCTGACCTTCAACGACATGATCGAAATCGCGCTGGACTCCGTGCTGCTGGGCGACTGATCCCGCGGCTTCGGCTCCATGCAAAACGGCGACCCTGGGTCGCCGTTTTTTTATGCCTCATTTGGGAAGAAAGCCCAGAGGGCTAGGTGTGCTATCTATTCTTTCGGGCCGCCCACCACGAGATTAACACCATGAAACGAATGCATATTCTGATTCCGAACATCGCGTGGGCCCGCGACGCGGTGTTGAATGGATTCGCATTGCCCCCTGTGATCGCAATAACGCCGCACCCGGCCCATGCGATTGGCCAAGACCCGATGGGAGATAAAGCGCCCTAATCACCTTCTTTGCTCACCACCAGCGACCAGCTCTTATCGGGATTGAACAGCTGAATTGCCTCAACGGCCGTTGCCGTTTCGGTACCTAGATCCTTTTGATAAACCCGCCCCTCGTGATTCACCATGAAGGTCATCACCCCACTGTTGGCATAATCGGCCGGCCAGGCGATCAGGGCGACACCGTCTCTTAATTGTCCTTCGACAAAGTACTCTTTCGCCCCCCCATTGGCAGCGGCTCCCTGGGCATACAAGATACGGTAGTAGTAGCCATGATAGGGGGTGCGTTGACCGACCACGGCCTTGTAGCCCTCTGCCGCGGCACTGACGACCTCCTCTCCGGCCGGGCTTGCTGGTTCCCCCTTGCCCACAGGCCAATAGAGTCCATTTTGTTGCCCTGCATCACTGCGCAGTTTTGCCGCAAAGATCCCCGCTGTTTGGCCATCATGCCCCACGGCGGCGTACTCTATCTGTGCGTCGATAAAGCCACGGCACACCGCAATCGCTCCCAACTCATTCCGACCGATGCGGCGATAGACGATCTCTTTGGCACCTGTGGCGCCATCGAGATACCACTTGCCATTTGCAGTCACGAGGGGGATGGGCAGTGGCCAATCCGACTCCCCCACGGCCAGTATCATTTTGTCTTTACCTTCGGCCACCAGTTGGTGCTTGCTCTTGAAGCTCGCGACGAAGGCGGCGCGATCATTGGCATCGGCCACCTCATCCCCCGAGGTGATGGCCTCCTCACTCTTTTCGCCGAGTAACAGCGTCAGTGCGGTGACATCGTTCTTCTCCAAGGCCGTGATCAGGGCCTGCACTGCCTCATCCGGGGTGGCGAAGGTGCGCGGTGCCATGGCGCTTGTGTTGCTGGCGCAGACCAAGGCCAGCAGGGCTAAACCCCATGAGGGGGCCCCACTCCATTTCAACAAAGGCTTCATTATCGCGTACTCCGTCTGGGTTGAGTGGTGGTGCGCGGTGCGGCACGCGCGCTACTAGCCACACTTTCGCGCCCACGTTGGCTGGCGGCGCGCTCGGTTCTGCCCGTATTATGTACCCCCTGGAAGGCACTCCTTGAGGTTGAGGCCGCAGGTGCTCTGCGTGTTGCAGTCTGTGCGGTGCTCTTGTTGTGAGTGGCGCGTGGTTGGACATAGCCGCGATCACGTGCTCCAGCGGTCTGTGGCGTGATTTGCTGCCGCTTGACCTTGTCTCCTGCGTAGTTGCCCTGGCGCGGCGTGCGTTGGGCCACATTCGCCTTCCTATTCACCTGTCTAGCGTCGCGTGTCGCCTTGGTATTTTCGCTTTTGAGTTGGCGGTTGGCTCCCGCATAGGTTCCCTTCGGCGTGGTTGCGCGAGCCTCCCTGTTCACCTCATTGACAGCGCGTGGTGCGCCGGCGTATTCGCTTTTAGGTTGGCGATTGACCCCCGCATAACTCCCTTTCGGTGTGGCCCCTCGCTGGCCCCCCCCTGCCTCGTTATTCAGCGAGCGTTGTCCCAAGGTAGCCAGCTCAGTGCGGTTGGGGCGCGCCGCCGTGATGGGACTGTTGGCTTGGCGCAGGTAGTTATTGGGGCCGCGCTCAAACTTGTTGAAGTAATCGTTCCCCTTGGCGTTGATATAAATATTGTTGTTAGAGCCCCGTTGATAGTTGACCGGCCGGTTGTAGCCGCTGGTGGGACGGAATCCATTGCCATAGTTGGGGTTATAACGATAGGGAGCGTAACCGCTGGGATAACCTGAACCCCAGCGAGGGTAATAATAATCGCCCTCATCATCATCGTCGTTGAAGACCTCGTTGACCAACATGCCTGCGCCAAAGGCGAGCAAGCCCGTCAATACCATATCACCGCGGTCGTATTCATCCTCGTCATCATCATGTTCTACCACTGTCGTGGTCGTTGTCGCAGGCACGGTCGTTGTCGTGGTTGCTGTGGTTACCGGCGCGGGGGCCGGCCCGGCAGCTGGCGGGCTATAGACGGCGCTTGGGTCGTATTGTGGGACATAAACGACGTCAGGGTTGGCAGGCGCAATGGTGACGATCTGCTGATTGTTCTGTTCATCCTTGGCCACTTTCATCTGCTCCGAGTCTTTCAGGTTGCCCACCGCCATCGCTTGTTGGCGCAGGCGCTGAACGGCTGCCAGTACGCCAGGCTCATCGGCTAGGAAGGCACTGCCCAGCTCCGTCGTCCACTCCATCTTCAGGCACATCATGTCCATGACGGTTGGGAAGTGCATCAGCGACATGGTGGGCGGCGTAAAGCCCAGCGGCGCAATGGCGGCGGTCAGCTCTTTCCCTTTGAGATTGGGGTGGGCGACCAGCCAGTTGCCGGCATCGAGCACCTCTTGCGGATTGGTGGCGCTGGCCAGCACCTGAGCCAATACCGCATCAGGGTAAAGGGCTACGGGCGCAAGCAGGGTCTCGAGAGCCTCTGGGGTATATTTCGATGCTTGTGTGTTAATCGGCTGAGGCTGCGCTTGCGGTGCGACCGCAGCGCTGGCTGTGCTGGCGGCCGCGCTGGGCTGGACGCTTTGCGCGACGGGGGGGGGCTCCTCTTTGCATGCCGCCAATACCGTGCTGAGGGCGATCACGGCCGCCAACGCGCTACGGCGAAAAAGGGGTTGCTTCATGATCTTGCTTCCTTCTGCTGGAGTGGCTGATGCACCTCTTGCCCGATGATTTCCACAAATGTTGTATCTCATTGCATTCAATGCGGGCGTCTCATATCGAAAACATAAACTACGAATCGAGATCACACCCAAAACCGGCTGGAAAGGCGTGAAAAATGCGTTTGCTTCTGTCTCAAGATACGCCTGAACACCTTAACGTGACCAAAATCAGATGGGCAGACCTGAGAAGTTAAGGGCTATGGGATACCGTCTTCGGTAGTACTCGAGATTCAATCAACTCACTTGGCGATGGAGAAGATCTACGCGCAGCACAGTGGGACGCCGATGCAGCGCAAATGACTGGATAGGCTGGTCAAGCAACTGCCGCATGAGGTAATCGTAGATCGTCACTTCGTTAACGAGCGCTTCAGCGATGACGGCGGTGCCAAGCGTCTCGATAGTCATTGTAGTGGTCAACTAAATCCGGACACTTGGTTAGGCCGATCCTCGGCTTTTGCTGGCGCGATCCCGTCATTGTGTTGATGTGGACGCCGCCAGTTGTAGTAATCCATCAGGTAGTAACTGATATCCCGCTTCGCCTCCCGCAGGTTCATATATCCCGTTGTCGGGAGCCACTCTGTCTTCAGACTCCTGAACAACCGCTCCATCGGTGCGTTATCCCAGCAGTTACCACGCCGACTCATGCTCTGGGTCATGCGATAGCGCCACAGCCGTTGCCGAAACGCACGGCTGCCATATTGGCTGCCCTGATCGGAGTGAAACAGTACGCCTGATGGGCAACCTCGTTGCTGATAGGCCATCTCGAGCGCTTTTATTGCCAGCTCTGCATCAGGTTTGTCAGACATCGCCCAGCCAACGACCCGGCGGGTATGGAGGTCAAGAACCACTGCCAGGTAATTCCAACAACCTCCGACCCAGACGTAGGTAATATCGCCACACCACACCTGATTGGGTTGCTGAGCATCAAATTCGCGGGCCAGCAGATTGGGAATATCCGGTCGTTCAGATTGGGCGGCCTTATAACGGTGTGCGCCCGGCTGCTTGGATGCCAGCCCGCCTTCCTTCATCAGGTTACGTACTTTGAA
>NZ_JAKZFK010000049.1:0-22905 GCF_022549315.1 Aeromonas sp. MR16
CTCCCTCGGTGGCCGCGCCGCTGTCGGCGGAGATGACCGGCAGATCGTCGGTGCCGGTGATGGTGATGGTGACCGTGGTGGTCGAGCCATCGCTCAGGCTGACGGTGAACTGCTCGACATGCTGTTGCCCCTTGGCCAGCGCATCGACGGTGGCGTTGTCCGCCAGCACGAAGCTCCACTTGCCGCTGGCATCCACCGCGAACTGGCCGTAGGCGTTGTGCTGGTTACCGGCCACGAAGGTCAGGCCCGGGTTGTCCGCATCGCTCGCGGTCAGGGTACCGGTCACCGGGGTCAGGTCTCCCTCGGTGGCCGCACCGCTGTCGGCGGAGATGACCGGCAGGTCGTCGGTGCCGGTGATGGTGATGGTCACGGTGTGGGCCGTGCCATCGGCACTGTGCACCACGAAGGTCTCGACCTTGGTCTCACCCTCCTTGAGGTACTGCACCAGATTGTTGTCGACGTTGTAAGTCCAGGCACCACCGCTGGTGATGGTCAGGCTCCCCAGCGCATCCGCGCTCGGGGTGCCGTTGCCGGCCACGAACTCCGATTGGCCCGCATCGGCGTCGGTGATGGTCAGGGTGCCCGTATCGGTCAGGGTCGGGTTAGCAGCATCTTCCACCACCGCGCCCTGATCGTCGCCCGCGATGGTCGGCAGATCATCGGTGCCGGTGATGGTGATGGTCACGGTGTGGGCCGTGCCATCGGCACTGTGCACCACGAAGGTCTCGACCTTGGTCTCACCCTCCTTGAGGTACTGCACCAGATTGTTGTCGACGTTGTAGGTCCAGGCGCCGCCGCTGGTGATGGTCAGGGTCCCCAGCGCATCCGCGCTCGGGGTGCCGGTGCCGGCCTGGAATACCGCCTGGCCTGCATCCGCATCGGTCACCGTCAGCACGCCGCTGTCGGTCAGGGTCGGGTTGGTCGCGTCTTCTACCACGGAGCCGGTGTCGCTGCCGCTGATCAGTGCCGCATCGTTGACCGGAGTCACGGTACCGGTCACACCTGCTGTGGCGTTGTGCAGACCGTCGGTGATGCTGTATTCGAAGGAAATATTGCCATTGAAATCCGGAGCTGGCGTGAATACCAGCTGACCATTGGTCAGGGTCACGGTGCCATTGTCGATGGCGACAGAACTACCTTCCGTAATGGCTTGGCCATTGATGGTGGTAATGGTCAGGCGATCACCATCCAGATCCCTGTCGTTACCGAGCACATTGATGGTGACGGTGCCATCTTCTGCCACGTTGAACTGGTCATTGCTGGGTACGGGAGGAGCGTTCACCACGCTATTGTCGGTGCCCTTTGGCGAGGTGTTACCCGCCAAATCGGTCAGGGTGGCATCGACCGAAATGGGGCCATTGACCGGCAGATCCGTCGTCGGAATGGTCAGGTTGACCAGCGCCTTGTTGATGTCATCCGCCGTCAGTACGGATGAGCTGTCGGGCACGCCATCCCCATTCCAGTCAACGTCAAGGCGATCCCCCACCTTGGCATCGGCAGGCAGACGAATGATGACGTCCACCCCGCTCTCCCGCTCATTGGCGGAGATGACATTGTCTGCCCCGTCCTGGATCTCGACCAGGGGAGCCGAAGGTGCCGTGCTGTCCACACTGCCATCGTCGGTGGCGGTACCGGTATTGCCGGCAGGATCGGTCACCGAAGCCGTGACCTTGTAGGGACCATCGGCCAGCGAAGTGGTGGCGTCCACGCTGAAGGTGCCATCCGGCTTGACCAGAGTGGTCAAGGTCTGCGGGTTGCCGTTGGCATCGGTAACCACCAGGGTCACAGTGCTGCCGACCGGGGCATCGGTGGACCCCGTCAGGGTCGGGGTCTTGTCATTGGTGTTATCTGGTGCGGAGACGGTGATAACGGGAGCAGTGAGATCGACGAGTTCATCCTCTCCGTCTCGCGCGTCGGCTACCGGTGCGAGGCCGGCCGGGTTGGCGGTGTCGAAGCCGGCGGTGGAGATGGTTGCATCGCCGGTTCTGTCGATGGTGACAAAGCCGCCATTGCCGCTGGCGCCCGCGACGCCACCGATATTGCCCGCAGCGGGAGCCCCGCCAGCTGCCGACGCCTCAAAGGTCTTGGTCGGGTCGGTCCCGTCCAAGATGGCCTTCTGCAAGGCCGCAATATCGTCAGGAGTCTGCGCAGCATTGTTCTGTGCCAGCAAGATATCTTCCGCTGCGGGTTCCTTGGTCGGGCTCAGGGTGAAGGTCGTATTCCCGCCCTGGAAGCTGGCTCCCTCAGGACTGAACACCACCGCATCCTTGGGCAGCACATCACCTTCGGTCAGAAGTGTTTGGCTCCCGTCAGCGGCAACCAGATAGATTTTGCCTTGCAATTGGGTAACGACGACATCCTGATCCAATACGATGTTATGGCTGCTCATGGTTTCTCCTGAAATATCAATGGGCATGTATCTCCAGCCTCTAATGTGCCCGTTATATTGACCAGAAACCAGTGAGAAAAATCGAACGAACAGACCAATATGAAACCTGGTTATGGACTGAAAACGAAGGGTAGGTGAAGGGTAATAAAATTAGTTAAATCAATAATATCGATTATGACAGCTTGAACACGGGAGCCCCGGTAGGCTCCCGTGTTGCGCTAGCTCAGGCTCCGGCCCAGAGCAGGATGGCCAGCAGTTGGGGGGAGATGATCCGCAGGAACATCACCAGCGGATAGACGGTCGCGTAGGAGAGGGCACTGGCCCCGCTGGTTGGGTGCATGCCGTTGGCGAACGCCAGGGCGGGAGGATCCGTCATGGAGCCCGCCAGCAGGCCGCACAGGGTGAGGTAGTTGAGCTTGCCATAGTGGCGCGCCAGCACCCCGACCACCAGCAGCGGGATCAGGGTGATCGCCATGCCGTACATCATCCAGGCCGGACCATCGCCGTTGATCAGGGTGTCGATGAAGCCGGCCCCGGACTTGAATCCCACCACCGCCAGGAACAGCACTATGCCGATCTCGCGCAGCGCCAGGTTGGCGCTGGGCGGCATGAACCAGTAGAGCTTGCCGATGCTGCCGATGCGCGACAGGATCAGCGCGACCACCAGCGGCCCCCCTGCCAGCCCCAGCTTCAACGCCGCGGGGAAGCCCGGCAGGTAGAAGGGGATGGAGCCGAGCAACACACCCAAGCCGATGCCGATGAACACCGGCAGCATCTGTACCTGCTGCAGCTTCTGTTGCACGTTGCCGACCACGCTGGTCACGGCCTCGATGGCCTCGAGCCGCCCTACCAGATTGAGAATATCGCCGAACTGCAGGCTGGTCTGGCTGGTCGGCACCAGCTCGATGCCGGCCCGATTGAGCCGTGAGATGACCACATCGTACTTCTGCTTGATGTCGAGGTCGCGGATCCGCTTGCCGAGCACCTGCTCGTTGGTGACCACTACCCGCTCGACCCGCAGCTCGGTACCCCGAGTGGAGAGCGAAGTCTCCACCTCTTCCCCCAACACCAGCAACACCTTGTGCAGGGCGTGTCGCTCGCCGACCAGGTGCAGCAGATCGCCGAGCTGGATCCGTGAGTCCGGATTAGGCACCATCAGCTCATCATCGCGCTTGAGGCGGGAGCAGATCACGTCAGCCTCGTCCAGGCTGGGGATCTCGCGCAACATCAGGCCATGCATATTGGGGTTGCGCACCGCGATGTTGATGGTCTGCAGGCTCTCCTTGGTCTTGCCTGCCTGTTGTTCGAACGCGGCGGCTTCTTCGTCGATCTTGATGTGAAAGAACAGTCGAATGAGCCACATGGTGAGCAAGATGCCGCAGATCCCGAACGGATAGGCCACCGCATAACCCATCCCCATCAGGCCTGTCATGTCCGGATCGGCCCCGAGCTCGGCCAGGATCTGCTGGCCGGCCCCGAGGGAGGGGGTATTGGTCACGGCGCCGGAGAAGACCCCGAGGATCACCGGCAGCGGCACGTCGAACAGCTGATGCAAGGCCGCCGCCACCACGCAGCCGAGCAATACCAGCAAGGCGGCGAAGACGTTGAGCTTGAGGCCCGAGCTGCGCAGGGAGGAGAAGAAACCGGGGCCGACCTGGATGCCGATCGTGTAGACGAACAGGATCAGGCCAAATTCTTGAATAAAATGAAGTGTTTGCTCATTTAACTGCAAGCCGGACAGGCCCGCGAAGTGGCCCACTATGATGCCGCCGAACAGCACCCCGCCGATCCCCAACCCCACGCCATAGACCCGCCAGTTTCCCAGCCAGAGTCCCAGCACCGCCACCAGCGACAACATGCTGATGGAAAGCGCGATCTCACTCATTGTGTGCATCCTTTGCAAGCTGAACTGCGCATAGCTTGTCAGCAAACGAAAGGGGCAACTGTGGGGTGCCGCACGAATTTAGCCTTTCAATGGCACCAAAATACCAACTAAGGGTTAGATGTAGCCATAGATGGCCACGAAGTGACACAGGCTGCCCCCCAGCACGAACAAATGCCAGATGGCGTGGTTATAGGGGATCCGCTTCGCCACATAGAAGATCACCCCCAGGCTGTAGATGAGCCCGCCTATCCCCAGCAGCAACAATCCCTCCCCTGCCAGATGCAGGTAGAGCTGATAGACCACCACCAGCGACAGCCAGCCCAGCATCAGGTAGGTGAACAGAGACAACCGCTTGAAACGGTTGATAAACAACAATTTGAACACCACTCCCACCAGCGCCAGCCCCCAGATCACCACCATCAACCCCTGCGCCAGCGGCGTGTCGAGCGCCACCAGCAGGAAGGGGGTATAGGTGCCCGCGATCAGCAGGTAGATGGCGCAGTGATCGAACACCTTGCACCAGCGTCTGGCCGTCCCCGACCCCATGCTGTGGTAGAGGGTCGAGGCGAGGTAGAGCAGGACCAGGCTAACGCCATAGAGGCCGTAGCTCAGCAGCACCTGTGGTCCCTCATTCCAGCCCTTGTGCAACAGCAGGATCAGGCCAACGATCCCGAACAGCAACCCCAGCCCATGGCTGAGGCGGTTGGCCCACTCCTCCTGTGGGGAATACCCCGTCACATCACTCATCAGAAACTCCTGTTCAGATTCGGCTCACTCTAGCGGCCCTCATTTCAGGCTACAAGTGTTAGCTCAAAAATATTGAGGCGACCACCCCGGGTTCCAGGCAGTCAGGAGATGGCTGTTCCCCAGGGTCCTTTGGTGTATGCTCTGCGGCCGACGCCACCCGCCGCCCGTGCCGATGGCAATGTCTGCCGGCACGCTTTCTGCCCGCTATTTTCTGCCCGACACGCTGGTCTGGAGAACCTGATGAAGCTGACTGAACTCTTTACACAACCGGATCCTGCCTTCGGCCAGGCCATGACGGCCCTGCTGGAGACCTTTCATCACTCCGATGACAGTCAGGCCCCCTACCAGCGCGATCACTTCGTTCATCAGCTCGATCAGTCCCGTATGCCCGCCACCGGCATAAGCACGACAGAGTACCTCACGCGGCTCGCCACCCTGGTCCCCGGCGCCTCCCATCTCACCTCTCCACGCTACATGGGGCACATGACGGCGCCACTGCCGGCCTTCACCGCCGAGTTGTCGCGCCTACTGGTGATGCTCAACCAGAATCCGATGAAGATGGAGTCCTCCCGCCTGCTCAGCTTCCTGGAGCGGGAGGTGCTGGCCAAGCTGCACCGCCTCATCTATCGCGAGGAGGATGACTTCTACGAGGCGCAGATGCATGCCAAGGATGCGGCCCTCGGCGTCATGACCAGCGGCGGCACCATCGCCAACGTCACTGCCCTCTGGCTGGCCCGCAACCGGACCTGTGGCGACAACCTGTTCGCGCTCTATGAGCAGGGCTATCGCGGCGCCGTGGTGCTGGGCTCGCGGCTGATGCACTACTCCTTCGACAAGGGTATGGATCTGCTGGGGCTGGGGGCATCGAACGTGTGGCGCCTCGACACCGACGCCAACAACCGGCTCAGCATCCCGGCGCTGGAAGCCGCGCTGGCCCGGTGCAAGGCGCAGAAACTCAAGGTGCTGGCGCTGGTCGGGGTTGCCGGCAGCACGGACTTTGGCTCCATCGATCCCCTGCCCGAACTCGCCTCCATCGCCAGGCGCGAACAGATCCATCTGCACGTGGATGCCGCCTGGGGCGGCCCGACGCTCTATTCCCCTCGCTATCAGGGGCTGCTGGCCGGGATTGAGCTGGCCGATACGGTGACCCTGGATGGTCACAAACAGCTGTTGGTACCGCTTGGCACCGGCATGCTGCTCTGCCGTCAGCCGGATCTGATGATGGCCGTCAAGCGGGAGGCCCCCTACGCCATTCGCGCCAGTTCCTTCGATCAGGGTCGCTTCACCCTGGAGGGGACCCGTCCGGCCAATGCACTCTATCTGGATGCCGCCTTCCAGCTACTGGGCCAGCAGGGTTATGCCGCGCTGATCGAGGCCAACTACGACCGGGCGCGGCTGATGGCCACTCTGATCGAGGCGAGCCCGGCCTTCGAGCTGATGTCGGCACCGGTGATGAACCTGCTCTCCTACCGCTGCATTCCGCCTCACCTGCAAGGCAAGGCGCTGGATGAAGGAGCCAACGAGCAGATCAACCGCTTCAACGTGGCGCTGCAAAAAGCGCAACGCGCCGAGGGACACAGCTTCGTCTCCCGTACCCAGCGGGCGGTGGGACGCTACGGCGCGCAACCGCTCACCCTGCTGCGCGCCGTGTTGCTCAATCCGCTGATCGAGGAGCGCCACATCCGTGATCTGTTGGCGGATCAGTTGCGGCTCGGCGAGGCCATCGCCCACGCACTGTTTGAGACACCAAGCGTTCAAGGCGTGGCGGGAAAATAACGGGAACCGACGGCAAACCGGCGGGTCTTATTCATTTGCCGTTGCCTAACGGGCAGGTACACTGAGTCAAATTTTGAGGTTGATGAGCCCAGCATGAAGCAGTTTATTGAATTTATTCCCCTGATCGTCTTCTTCGCGGTCTACAAGTTTTACGATATCTACACCGCCACCGGCGCCCTGGTGGTGGTCACCGGCCTGCAGCTCGCCTACAGCTGGATCCGCTATCGCAAGGTCGAGAAGATGCAGCTGTTCACCTTCCTGCTGGTCGGTTTCTTCGGCGGCCTCACCGTCTTCTTCCATGACGACACTTTCATCAAGTGGAAGGTCACCGTCATCAACGTGCTGTTCGCCCTCGCGCTGCTCATCAGCCGCTACGGTTTTGGCAGGAATCTCATCAAGCAGATGCTGGCCAAGGAGCTGCAGGCACCGGATCGCATCTGGGATCACGTCAATCTCGGCTGGGTCGCCTTCTTCGCCGCCTGTGGTCTGCTCAACCTCTATGTGGCCTTCAACCTGTCCCAAGAGATGTGGGTCAACTTCAAGGTATTCGGCCTGCTGGGCATGACCCTGGTGTTCACCCTGCTCAGCGGCGTCTACCTCTATCGCCATCTGCCAGCAGAGCAAAAAACCGAGCAAGAAAAATAACCGCAACATGAAAAGGACTGTTCCATGTGGTATCTGATCTACTCCGAAGACGTGGCAGGCAGCCTGCCCCAGCGCAAACTGGCACGCCCCGCCCACCTTGCTCGCTTGCAGGCCTTGCAGGATGAAGGACGGCTGTTGACCGCCGGCCCCAACCCGGCCATCGATGCCGAGGATCCCGCCGATGCGGGCTTCACCGGCAGTACTGTGATCGCCGAGTTCGGCAGCCAGGCAGAGGCCAAGGCCTGGGCCGATGCAGACCCTTACGTGGCGGCAGGTGTCTACGCCCGCGTCACCATCAAGCCCTACAAGAAGGTGTTCTGAGGCTGGGGGTTAGACCCCTGACCATAGGAATAGAAAAGGCCGGACACTGTCCGGCCTTTTCATGTCTGTGCCGCTCTGGGCTGACAACTGTGGCGTCAGGCCCTGGCCACAAACCAGGGATTGAGGATATCCCGCTTGTTGTACGCAAGCGGCTCGCCATCGAGTTGGGTGACAGTGCCACCCGCCCCTTCCAGCACCGCCTGCGCGGCTGCAGTATCCCACTCACAGGTCGGGGCCAGGCGCGGATAGAGCTCGGCGCCTCCCTCGGCGATGATGCAGAACTTGAGGGAGCTGCCCATGGAGACCAGCTCTATCTCGCCCCGCGCTATGTCACCAAAGCGAGCCAGATAATCCAGGGTCGCCTGTGACAGATGGTTGCGGCTGCCCACCACCTTCCAGGCTTGTCCCTCTACATGAGGCCGAGTCTGGATCGCGGCAGTGCCGCTTTCGTCAATCCGCCAGGCCCCCAGTCCCTTGCCGCCATACCAGAGCTTGTCCAGCACAGGGGCATAGACCAGCCCCCAGACCGGCCTGCCATCGTCAATCAAGGCAATATTCACCGTAAACTCCCCATTGCGGGAGACGAATTCCTTGGTGCCATCCAGTGGATCCACCAGCCAGTAACAGGACCAACTGAACCGGGCCTGCATGATCCCGACATCCGACTCCTCCGACAGCACGGGGAAATCAGGGGTCAGGCTGGCCAGGGCCTGCACAATCACCTCGTGCGCCCCCTGATCGGCTGCGGTGAGCGGGCTCTCGTCCTGCTTGTACTCCACCGCGAAGGGTTTGCTATAGATGGCCATGATGGCCTCACCGGCGGCGCGGGCGATGGGCTCCAGCTCTGAAATGGCGGGTAAGTACATGGAAAAGATATCTCGCTCAAATGGTTAGCCAGTGTACCTATTCTGGAGGTGTGTGGCTTATAGCCGATTTGATTGTGTTATTCCTTGTTAACTCTGACAGACGAAAAATGGCGCAGCTCGACTAGTTTTTTATAGCCATTCGGCACCATACAAGGACGTGAAACCATGAACTACAAAACCCTGACCGCCACCCTGCTGCTGAGCCTCTTGCCGTTATTGAGCCAGCCTGTGCTCGCCGCCGACAAGCCGGCAGCCAAGCCAGCAACGACAGTGACCAGCGCCAAGGAGGTCGGCAAGATCAACCTGAACACCGCCAGCGCCGTGGAACTCGCGGCGCTCAAAGGCATTGGCGAGAAGAAGGCCCAGGCCATCGTCGACTATCGGGAGAAACAGGGCAAGTTCACCTCGGTGGATCAGCTGGCCGATGTGAGTGGCATCGGGCCCGCCACTCTGGATGCCAATCGGGACATGATTATCGTCAAGTAACCGATTTGAACTCCTCTCATCCTGAGGGCGGCCTGTGGCTGCCCTATTTTTCTTCGGGTATCATGAGTTCACTTCGTATCTTCGGACTCATTTCCATGAAAAAGACCCCGCTCGTTGTTCGCAAGGCCGTTCTTCCCGTCGCCGGCTTGGGCACCCGTATGCTGCCCGCCACCAAGGCCATCCCGAAAGAGATGCTGCCGGTGGTCGACAAGCCGCTGATCCAGTATGTGGTGCGTGAGGCCATCGCCGCCGGCATCAAGGAGATCATTCTGGTGACGCACTCCAGTAAGAACTCCATCGAGAACCACTTCGACAAGAGCTTCGAGCTGGAAGCGACCCTGGAGAAGCGGGTCAAGCGCCAATTGCTGGAAGAGGTGCAGCACATCTGCCCGAAAGACGTCACCATAATGCACGTGCGCCAGGGCGAGGCCAAGGGCCTGGGCCATGCGGTGCTGTGCGCCCGCCCGCTGATCGGGGATCACCCCTTCGCCGTGCTGCTGCCTGATGTGCTGATCGACGAGGTGGCCAGCGATCTCAAGCAGGACAACCTGGCCGAGATGGTGCATATGTTCGAGGCAGACCAGATCAGCCAGATCATGGTGGAAGCCGTCCCCGAGAGCGAAGTGGACAAATACGGCATCGCCGACATCAAGGGCGAGGCCCTGAGCGCCGGCATGTCGCTGCCGATGCAGGCCATCGTCGAGAAGCCGCCGCGCGACGAGGCGCCCTCCAACCTGGCCGTGGTCGGCCGCTATGTGCTCTCCGCCAACATCTGGCCCTTGCTGGAGAAGACCCCGGCCGGGGCGGGCGACGAGATCCAGCTGACCGATGCCATCGCCATGCTGATGGAACATGAGCAGGTCAACGCCTACTTCATGAAGGGTCGTAGCCACGATTGCGGCAGCAAGCTGGGTTACATGAAGGCCAATGTGGAATACGCGGTACGCCATCGGGAGATGGACAGCGAATTTACCGCCTGGCTCAAGCAGTTCGTCAAACAGTTGTAATAGCTGAAAATTCACACAATACACAGAATAAAAGACTGGGCATCATTCGATGCCCATTTTCATTTTATAAACAAATATTCAACCATCGATAGATAAAATATCGTCAAAACCTCTCGTTGTAATTCGATCCAGCATGTTTTATAAGGAATATGGCTTGTTTCTAGCCCTTGCATAAAATTCCTAAAAAAATATAAGACACAGGTGGAAGTTCCATGAATAACCCGTCTAAAGGGACCTTTTTAGGTCATCCTAAAGGGCTTTTTTTGCTCTTTAGTACCGAACTGTGGGAGAGATTCTCCTATTACGGCATGCGCGCCGTCCTCGTACTCTATCTGACCGACATGACCGCCAACGGCGGCATGGGCTGGACTCAAGCCGACGCACTCAAGCTGTACGGCATCTACACCGGCCTGGTCTATATCACCCCGATCATCGGTGGCTGGCTGGCCGATACCTTCCTCGGCCAACGCCGTGCGATCCTGATTGGCGCCATCTTCATGGCCGCGGGTCAGTTCACCCTGGCCCTGCCCCACGCCATGTTCCCGGACATGGTCAACACCGTCTTCTACGCCGGTCTTGGCTTGCTGATCCTGGGTAATGGTCTGTTCAAACCGAACATTTCTACCATGGTGGGTGATCTGTATGAAACCGGTGATCACCGTCGTGACGGGGCCTTCACCATCTTCTACATGGGTATCAACCTGGGCTCCCTGCTGGCGGGCGTGATCTGCGGTGCCGCAGCCACTGCTTACGGCTGGCAAGCCGCCTTCGTCAGCGCCGGTATCGGCATGCTGCTCTCCCTCGTCGTGCAAGCCACCATGGCACAGCGCTTCCTGGGTGACATCGGCCGCGTGCCGGCCGCTCAACGCGCCGCCGCACAACGCTCCAAGGAGCAGAAGGCGCCACTGACCAAGCAGGAAGTGGATCGCATCAAGGTCATCCTGGTGCTGGGTCTGTTCACCATCATCTTCTGGGCAGGCTTCGAGCAGGCCGGCGGCCTGATGAACCTGTATGCGCAGGAATATACCGACCGCATGATCGGCAGCTTCGAAGTGCCGACCGCCTGGTTCCAGTCCCTGAACCCCTTCTTCATCATCACGCTCGCACCCATAGTCGCGGCCATCTGGATCAAGCTCGGCAATAAAGAGCCGAACTCCCCGGTGAAGTTCGCCATGGGTCTGCTGTTCCTGGCTATCGGCTTCCTGTTCATGATCGGTGCCGTGCTGGAGCAAGGTGGTGATCAGGCCGTCAAGACCTCCATGTTCTGGCTGGTCGGTGCCTACCTGTTCCACACCCTGGGTGAGCTCTGCCTCTCCCCGATCGGTCTCTCCATGGTGACCAAGCTGGCTCCGCTGCGTCTGGCTTCCCTGATGATGGGTGCCTGGTTCGGCTTCGTCGCACTGGCCAACTACATCGCCGGTTTCGTGGGCTCCTTCGTCGGTGAGTCCGGCCCCATCGCCATCTTCGGCGGTATCGCCATCGCCGCCGTGATCAGTGCCCTGATCCTGCTGACCATGGCCAATCGTCTGGTCTACTGGATGCACGGTGCCGAAGGTCCGGCCAAAGAGTCTGACGAACACGACAAAACCCTGCAGTCTGCCACCGTCTAACCGGTCCGGATTGTAAAAAGCAAACAGGGCGCCCAGTGGGCGCCCTGTTTTTTTGTGCTCATCGATTCAGTGGTGACGAACCTGCATCTTCAGCGCACTGCCGCTGTCGCTGCGAAACTGCAGTTCGAACGGCTCGTGCCAGCTGCGTTTGTGCAACGTATAGCGAGTGCTGCGCATCAATCCAAGCGGCAAGCCGCCCGAGCGCATCAACCAGTGGGGCGAGGTGAGACCCGCATTGGCAAACACCAGGCCATCCTCCTGATCAAACAGCAGCGCCGCCATGGCGAACGAATGACGCAGACCCGATTCGATGAGTTGCAGGTTAAGATAGTCAAGCAGACGGTGGGGCTGGGTCAGCAGCAGGCTTTCTTGCTGCTGATACTGGCGGTAGGGGCCATTCATCAGCGATCGCACCAGGGCACCGCAGAAGGCGGCATCCATGCCGAGGATGGGGAGCTCCATCACCAGCACCAGCAACTTGTCCCCCAACTTGAAGGTATCGGGGATAAACAAGTTGCCCATGCCGGCGAAGGTCACCTGCCAGGGTCCCCACTCCTGCAAACCGGGCGGCGTCAGCCAGGCCAACAAGCGGCTGGAAGCCCTGTCGTGCCCCCGGAAAAAATCCATGTGATCCATCAGCTCCAGCTGCTGGCTCTGGTGGGCGCTACCCGCCAGGCACTGATCGATGCTACGCCGGATCTGGCTGTAATCGGACACCGGTTTGATGAAGAAGTCCCTGGCCCCCGCCCGCAGCGCTCGCTCGACCGATGCCATCTTGTCCTGGCCCGAGATGACGATGACGGGCACCTCAGGGTAGCGGGCGGCGAGGCAGGCGATGACCTCATGCCCATCCATGTTCGGCATGTTCAGGTCACATAATACGATATCGGGGTGATAGAGCGCGGCGGCAGAGAGCCCTTCAATGCCGTCTTCGGCCTGAAACACACAGGCCCCATCATGCTCGAGATAAGTGACCAGCGAGTGGCGAAAAACCGCTTCATCTTCTACCACCAGAATCCGTAGTCCGGCTTTTGACATCTTGACAAAGCTCTTATTAGTCAGAGTGTTAGTTGAGCATTAAGCCTAGAGCATCTGTGGTCTATCTCGCCACTCAATATTGCCGCGCATCCGCTTGAAATGGTCATGACGCCTCCCAACCATTTGAAATGGGCGGATTATTTTATCGAGATTTTCTGGCCAACCAGGAACTCTCCCCGCTGAGGAAGGTATCCGGCGGGCGATGAGTCCCTCATAACCACTTCGGCTTGTGTGTGAGCCGTGAATTGTGTGCGACCCCGCCATGAGGGATAATGCCCCCATTCCTGATCCTGAAGAACACCATGACTCCAGCCGAATACAGCGCCCTCGCCCATCCCAGATTATCCCACCCGGCCCGCAGCCTCTATACCCTGCAGCTGCGCAGACTGGTGCTGGAAAATCAGCTGGCCAGGCTCAACTACCCCGAGCTGGGTCGGGCGCTGGCGGTGGTGGATCCCACCGATCCCAGCGGCTTCTGTTTCCAGGTCAATGCCCGCCAGCTGACCGAGCTGCTCGACGAGTTGATGGAGGCCGGGCTGTTGCAGGTCGAGGCTCAGCCCGACAGTGAGCACTACCATCAGAGCCCGTTCCAGCTGCCGTTGCTGAGCCAGCGGGTACGCAGCCCGCTACCGGAGCGCCCGTTCCAGATGCACCTGCAGTGGCGACCGGATGAGGAACTGCCCGCACTCGCCCGCCTGTGCGGGGTGATCGACGCCAGCTACAACGAAGAGGATTTGGGGGAGTTCATTGCCTACTGGCTGGGGCGCCCCGAGGTGTTCGACTCCCAGCATCAGTGGATGCTCAGGTTTATCCGGGCCCTCAAGAGCCGCCGCTACGCCCGTCGTCAGCCGATGGTGGTGGCGGGCTATCAACAGGTCACGCCTGCCCCCGCCGAGTCTGGCCCGAGCAAGCGGGCACAGGAGATGATCGAAGAGGCCAAGCGCCTGGCCCAGACCCAGGAGCCGGATAATGATTGATCCCGAACGCCCGCAACAGGCACTATTAGCCCCTTGCCAACCCAGCCCCAGCAGAAGGAGCCTTCCATGACTGACCCGCACGATCCCCTGCGCCAGGAGCTGGAGGAGATCGAGGCCAAGCGCCAGAGGATCGCCAAAGCGAAAGCCAAACAGGACCTCCGTATCCACGATCCCGAGCTGAGCCAGCACGTGGGCGGCCTGCTCGAGCGCATTCGCCGCCTGCAGGCCCAGACCGGCGGCAGCCAGTACGACTACGAGACCCTGCGCAAGGAGTATGACGCCAAGGCCAACGCCGAGGTGCGCGAGCTGCAGAAGACGGCCCGCCAGGAGCGGATCCAGAAGCTGATCGCCCAGGCCGACCTCAACCCGGACTGGATATTCGACAAGATGGACGCCACCGATCCGGCGCTGCAATACCCCATGGAGACGGCCCGCTATTTTATCAGCGGCTTCGAGCACTGGGAGAAGAGCGGCGGCGGCTGCATGCTCATCTACGGTGACTATGGCACCGGCAAGTCCACCCTGGCGGGCGCCGTGGCCCATGAGCTGATCGCCCTGCATCAGAAATCGGTGATCTTCCAGCAGTGGGCCTCAGTGGTGGACAGGCTGTTCTTCAACGTGATCCAGGATCAGGAGGAGCGCAATCAGTACCGCCGCGCGCTGGAAGAGGTGGATCTGCTGATCATCGACGAGGTGGCCGCCAACCGCACCAAGATGGCGGAGAGCCAGTCCAGCTTCCTCGGCCACCTGCTGCGCCGTCGTCGCAACCTATCCAAGAGCGTCATCATCATCACCAACCACAGCCCCCAGAGCCTGCACCAGGCCATCGGCGACTTCAGCTTCGAGGCGATCAAGGCGTTCAATCCGGTGGATATCCACCTGAGTGGCCCCAGCCGCCGCCCCAGCATAGGTCACTACAACGGCTGATCCCCAAGGGCCGGCGTCAGCGACGCCCGGCCCGTCGTTCCCCCCCGCCCCCTCACAGATAGAAACAACTCTCATTTACATAGCGCCGTCGAGCCCCTAGGCTAGCCCTTTTGTCCAAGGGAGATCTCTCATGCCAACAACACTCATCTTCGGAGCCAGCCGCGGGCTGGGCCGCGCCTTCACCGATCAGGCCCTGCGCCAGGGGCACAGGGTCCTGGCCCTGGTTCGCAACCCGGAGGCGGCGGCCGAGCTGCGCACGCTGGGGGTCGAGGTCGTCGAGGGGGATGCCCTGGATCCGGCTGCCGTCACTCGCGTCTGCATCCTGGCAGGCAACGAGGCGCAAGTGGTCTCCACCCTCGGCAGCTTTCGCCAGCCGCAGCCGGTGGACTATCAGGGCAACCGCCATGTGATAGATGGAATGGAGCAGGCCGGGCTCGAGCGCCTGCTGCTGGTGACCTCGCTCGGTTGCGGCGACAGCTGGCAATATCTGCCAGAGCGGGCCAGAACGGCCTTCGGTCACGAGGTACGCTTGAAGAGCCTGGCCGAGAGCTGGTTGCAGAGCAGCACGCTGGCCTGGACCATCTTGCGGCCGGCGGGACTGCAGGATGGCGAGGCCACCGGCCAGGCAGTGCTGAGTCAGGGAAAAGAGGTACACGGTCTGGTCAGACGCCAGGACGTGGCCATGCAGGGTTTGCGACTGCTCACTGACGAGCAGGCCCTCGGCCAGATCTACGCCATCGGCGACCCCGGTCTGCAGCGCAGCTGAGCCCGTCCACCAAAAAAAACGGTCAGCCTCAGCTGACCGTTTTCATCTTGGTCTCGGCGGCCTGCCGCTGGCGCCACGCCAGCAACCAACAAGCGAGCAGACCGTTGAGCAGCGTCAGGCCCCACAGCTGCCACCAGTAAGGGGCCACTTGAGTAAAATCGGCCCCCATCTGGTTCAGGCGCAGCAATCCCTCGATGGCCGGCGTGCTCGGCGCCCACTGGGCCAGCCAGTTGAGCTGCGTCGGGATTAGCTCCAGCGGCCAGATGAAGCCGGCGAGGAAGACCAGCGGCAGTGATGAGACCAACACCACCTGGGTCGGCAGGTCGCGGCGGGTAAGCAGCGCCCCCAGCACTATGCCCAGCAAGGTGGTCGCCAGCAGGAAGGGCAGGATGAACAGCCACAGCTCGGTCGGATCGGCGGTGCGGGCTATGCCGTAGTAGTCGAGACAGAAGCCGAAGAAGTAGCTCACGGGCAGCACGAACAGCCCCCCCAGCACCAGAGTGCGGGCCAGCAGCAGAGGCAGCACCGGCACCTTCTGCCAGTAACCGGACTCCCCGCGCACGCTTCGCTGGTTCTGGGTCGCCCCCAGGATGCTGGCCCCCATCAACAGCACCTGATGCAGGATCAGCACGAACACCGCCGGCACCACGTAATTCACATAACCCATGCTGGGGTTGAAGACCGGTAGCACGTTGAGCCCCACCGCGTTCCAGCCCATGGCCGCCTGGGGCAGCGCCTCGCCCTGGCTGAGCAGACGCGCCACCTTGATCCCGGCCGCCAGGGTGCCCCCTGCCTGGGCCAGTCCCTCGGCGATGGTGCCATAGACCAGGAAATAGGAGGCATCGCCGGCATAGCTCAGGGTCACGCTCTTGCCCAGCATCAGATCCCGGTAGAAATGGCGAGGAATGTGCAGGATCCCGCTCGCCTTGCCGGTCAGCAGCCACTGACGGGCCTCCTCCAGGCTGCCGACCCGCGCCACCAGTTTCACCTGGGGCGTAGCATCGGCCATGAACTCCAGCTGACGGGAGAGCTGACTGCCATCATCGTTGACCACCACCACCGCCTCTTCCCGGGGCAACTGGTGCAGATAGGGCTGCGGATAGAGGAAGGAGTAGAAGAACACCCCACCAAACAGGGTCAGCATGATGGCGCGGTCGGCCAGCAGGGTACGCAGCTCGAGGCGCACCAGATCCCAGAAACCCATCATAGTTCCGGCTCCTTAGCGGCCAGCTGGCGAGCGGCATGGGCCTGCGGTTGATAGCGCCGTACCACCAGTAACAGCGGCAGCAGGAACAGCAGCAGGGCCCCGAACTGGGGCAGGGCCGCAGCGAGCGGCAGGCCGTAGTTCGCCTGCCCGACCTGCAGCTCCACATAGTGGGAGATGGGCAGCAGGCTGCGCCAGAACTGGGCGAAGTCCCCCATGGCACTGACCGGGAAGGTCACCCCCATGAAGGCGAAGCCGGGTGCCGTGTAGGCGCCCGCCAGCGACAGGGCGCGGGCCGGATCCCGGATGACGCCATAGAAGAAGGCCCCCATGCTGACGCAGGCGGCCGAGGCCAGCCCCAGACCCAGCGCCAACACCAGCCAGCTCCCCTGCATGGGATAGCCAAGCGCCCTGAACAACAGCAGGCTCCACGCCAGCCCCCATACCCACCCGATGAGCACATGAGGCAACAGAGTGCGCCAGAGGCCGAACCAGACCCCTTGCGTGGTCCAGTCCAGACCGAGTCGATCGGCCCGGGCCAGGGCGTTGATGCCATAGAGCACCACCAGGATCTGCCACACCGCCGGCAGCAGGGCACTCAACAGAAACTGGGCGTAGCTGGAGTTGATGTTGTAGAGCGCCGTGACCTGGCTGGCGATGGGGACGGACTGCCCCAGGGCGCCGGGCAGCGCCTTGCCATCGGCCATGGCCGCCAGCACGCCGACCTGGCCGTTGAGGGTGCCGACCACCTGGGCCAACGCCGCGTTGACCAGCTTGGCGATCAGGATGAACTGGCCGTTGTTGAACACCGTCACCTTGGGCTGGGTGCCCTCCCGCGCATCCCGCTCCAGATGGGCGGGGATCACCACCAGGGCATAGACGTCGCCGCCGCGCAGCGCCTTGGCCCCCTCGTCGATGGAGTCAAACTGATCGCTCAGGCGCAGACCGGCGGAGCCATCCAGCGAGAACGCCAGCTGACGGGAGAGCGCGCTGCGATCCAGATCCACCAGACCCACCTTGAGATCCCGCGCCAGCCCGGCCGAGAAAATCCAGCACAGCAGCCCGATCAGCAGCAGCGGGATCCAGCTTATCAGGGCCCGGCTGAAGGGATCCTGCCACAGCAGCCGCCATTCGCGCCGCATCAGAGTTCGACCAGCACGCTCATGCCGACCCGCAACCCTTCAACCGGTTGCAAGGGGCGCGCCTCCACCTGGAAGCTCTTCATGTCGAAGCCCTGGCGCGTGTCGGTGGCACGCCAGGTGGCGAAGTCCCCCATCATCGCCACGTGGGTGACCTTGAAGCGCACCGTTTGATCCCCCAACCCTGGGAGGCTGGCATCGAACTCGGTGCCGACCTGGAAGCGGGGCAGCAGATCCTCGCGCACGTGGAACTGGGCCCAGGCATCCTCCATGTCGAGCAGGGTCACCACCGGGAAGCCCTGCGGTGCCAGCTCGCCGCTGCGCAGCAACACCTGCGCGACCTCGCCGGCATGGGGAGTGGCAATGCGGGTATCGGCCAGATAGGCCTCCACCTCGGCCACCCCGCCTGCCGCCATCTTGGCCTGCTCGCGGGCCGCGACCTTGGTCTCCTCCCGTGCCCCTTCCAGGGTCATCTGATACTGCTGCCAGGCCATGCCTTCGCTGTATTTGGCTGCCTGCCAGGCGGTCCAGGCCTCGTCCCGTTTCTGCAGCGGCATCACCCCTTCCCGGTGCAGGTTGGCGATCCGCTCATAGGTCTTGCCATGAAGCTGGGCCGCCGTCCTGGCCTGCTGCCACTGATCCTTGGCCGCCGCGATCTGCTGGGCCCGCGCCCCCTTCTCCGCCTCCTGCGCCATGGCGCCGGCCGCCGCCTGCCCGGCCTTGGCCTGGCTCAGCTTGGCCTCGATCTCGGGGCTGGCCAGGGTGAATGCCAGCTGACCCTTGGCCAGCTGATCTCCCTTCTTCACCAGCACCTCGTCGATGCGCCCCGCCACCTTGGAGGAGACCGAATACTGCTGCGCCTCGATCTGGCCCTGCAGGCGCACCGGCTCCGGCTGATAGGCCAGCCAGAAACGCCAGCCCAGCCAGATGACCAGCAGCACCAGGGCCAGCGGCAACAGCAGCGGCTTGCCCTGGCTCATCTTCTTCTTGATGGGGGGATGACTCATGAATTCACCTCTGTCGCCTGAGCATGCTGATATTGATTGAAACTGTTCATCTGACCGGAGAGCGCCAACAGGCGGGCCAGGGAGATCACGTATTGATAGGCGGCGGCGGCGCGCTGGGTCTTGACCCCGGCCAGCTGGTTGCGCGCATCCACCACATCCAGCGAGGTGGAGAGCCCCTGGCCGAACGCCTTGTCCCGCAGCCGCACGTTCTCCTCGGCCAATGCCTGGGTCGAGGAGAGGGAGTGGTACTCCTCCAGCCCCTGCGCCGCCTCGCGCCAGGTCTTCTCGACCAGCAGCTCCAGATCCTGGCGGGTCTTGGCCTGCAACAGGTTGACCTGCAGCTCGGCACTCTTGGCCGCCTGCACCGTCTCGGAGCGGCCATCACGGCTCACCAGCGGCATGCTGACCCCGACCCCGACCAGCCAATCCGGCGTGGTCTTGGAGACGATGGAGTCATCTTCATAGAGGTTGTAGTTGCCGAACAGGAACAGCTCGGGGGCGTACTTCCCCTTCTCCAGCTTGATCATGCCCTGCGCCTGCTCCTTCTTGGCCGCCAGCAGCTTGAGGCCGGGGTGCACCGTCAGGGTCTCCTGCACGAAAGGATCGAGTTGGGGCATGTTCTCGTTGATGAAGAGCCGGCTGTTGGGTTCCGCCTGCTTGATCTTGAGCATGTGACCGAGCGCCAGCTGGGCGATCTCCAGGCTGCGCCGCGCCTTCTGGGTATCGATGCGAGCCCTGTCATAGGCCGACTGGGCGGAGAGCCGCTCGACCCTGGCGATCTGGCCTTGTGCCTCCAGTTTCTGGGCATGATCCAGATGATGGGCCAGCCCCTGCTCTATCTCCTGCTTGGTCTGCACCACCTGCGCCGCCAGCACCACCCCGAAGTAGGTCTGGGAGAGGCTCTCGAAGGTGGCCTGCTGCTTGAGCACCAGCAGCTGTTGCGCCTCGCTCACCTGGGCCTGGCGAATGTCCTGCGCCGCATCGATACGCCCGCCGACGAACAGCGGCCACAGCATCTTGACCGAGCTGGTGACCACGTTCTGTTTGGTCAGGGGGGTGACGAAGTCGCTGGGGCTGAGGTTGAGCGCCTGCATGACGGGGCCCAGTACCTTGCCAAATTCCGGGTGGTTGGCGATGGGATTGAGGTCCAGCATGTCCAGTTCCATCGGCTGATCGAGGTGGGTGTAGCTGGCCCCCAGATCCACCTTGGGCAGGTACATGGCCTTGGCGGCCTCGCGCAGCTGCTCTGCCCGCTCTACCCCGGCCTGCTCCGCCGCCAATCCGTCATCCTGCTGGATGACCCGGCTCCAGGCCTCGGTGAAGCTCACCGTCTGTGCCTGGGCAGAGCCCAGCATGGCCCCCAGCAGGCACGGACAGAGCGATTTGATGAACCTTGACGTCATACATCCCCAAATTCTGTTTGTAATAAAATTGTGTGGAGCCTTTGCTCGATTCAGGCTCGCTATCATAACGTAAACCCGCGGCGGAGGGAGACTGGCAAATCACTGAGTCCCTCACTCATTTGGCCCCGATCATGGTCTCAGACAATATGTCTGATTTTCAAGCACTCCTGAATTTGCAAGCCTTGGCGCGACGTTTTTTTCAGAAAAAAGTGGCTGACGCTCAAATACTAACCTTTTCTCCTGACTAAAAAATGCGTAATATACGCCGCCCTAAGCCGATGGTAACCGTGGAATGCAGATAGGTCCCCACACGCTTGAAACTCCCTTGATCGTGGCCCCCATGGCCGGTGTAACAGACCGACCATTTCGTGAACTTTGTTTACGTTTGGGAGCAGGCATGGCCGTTTCCGAGATGCTGCTGGCCAACCCGGATGTCTGGGATACCCAGAAAACCAGGATGAGAATGGGCCATTCTGCCGAAAGCGGATTGCGATCGGTCCAGATTGCCGGAGCCGACCCGGAGATGATGGCGTTTGCCGCCCGCTACAACGTGCAGCAGGGCGCTCAGATCGTCGACATCAACATGGGTTGTCCTGCAAAAAAAGTGAATAAGAAGTTGGCGGGCTCCGCCCTGCTGCGTCAACCCGAACTGGTCAGAACCATCTGCCAGGCCGTGGTGAATGCAGTGGAGGTGCCTGTCACCTTGAAGATCCGCACAGGATGGGATCCGGATAACCGCAATGGCGAGGAGATCGCCCGAATCGCCGAAGATTGCGGTATCGCGGCCCTTGCCGTGCATGGTCGTACCCGTTCCTGCCTCTACAAGGGGGAAGCGGAGTACGACACTATCAGGGCGATTAAGCAGGCCGTATCGATTCCTGTGGTCGCCAATGGCGACATAGACAGCCCGGAGAAGGCCCGGTATGTCCTCGACTATACCGGCGTCGACGCCGTGATGATCGGCCGTGCTGCGCAAGGACGACCCTGGATTTTCCGGGAAATCCGTCATTTTCTTGAAACGGGCACCAAGCTGCCGCCTCCCGACAGGGAAGAGGTTCGCACCCTGATGAACGAGCATGTTACCAACCTGCACCAGTTTTACGGTGCATATCTGGGAGCGCGCATTGCCCGTAAACACGTGGGCTGGTATCTGGATGAAGAAAAGACGGGCCGAGAATTCCGTAAACATTTCAATGCCCTGGATTGTGCAGATGCACAGCTGGAAGCACTTGAAGTGTATTTCGATGGATTAGGTTAACGCATAACTCGCATAACTAAAGAGCCGACCGAATATGTTCGAACAAACCCTGACTTCTGATGCATTGGTAACAACTACTCACAATCACGCTGCCGAGCCGACCCAGCGCCCCCTGCGTGACTCTGTGCAACAGGCCTTGCGTAACTACCTGGCCCAGTTGAACGGTCAGGAAGTGATTGATCTGTACGATATGGTTCTCTCCGAAGTCGAAGCTCCCATGCTGGACGTGATCATGCAGTACACCCGTGGTAACCAGACTCGCGCCGCCGTGATGATGGGCATCAACCGTGGTACCCTGCGTAAAAAGCTCAAACGCTACGGCATGAACTGATTTCGGTCATCCTGCTGCAGTGCAGACGAAGGCGTATCCCAGCGATGGGATACGCCTTTTTCTATGGCCGGCTTTTGCAATGTCTGCAATGGCCGAACATCACTCCGTCGCCAGCTTGAGGCCAAGGCCGACAAACAGGCCTCCCATCAAGCGGTTGAGCCAGCGCCCCAACCGGGCAGGCAGCCGTACCCTGCGGCTCGCATAGGCGGTCGAGAAGGCCAGCAGGTGGCACCAGATCATGCCGTTGAGATTGAAGATGCAGCCCAGCACGATAAACGCCAGCGCCTTCTGCGGCGCATCGGGGGCGATAAACTGAGGTACAAAGGCGAGGAAGAAGAGCGCAACCTTGGGATTGAGCACATTGGTCAGCAAGCCTTGCCGAAAGATCCGCCCGTAGGAGAGCGCTGGCATCGTCACCGGGGGCTCGGTCGTCGCAGTGGTCGTGGCGCCTTGCCTGAGCAGGGAAATCCCCAGATAGACCAGATAGAGTGCCCCCATCAACTTGATGACGGTAAACAGCTCGGCCGAGGTACTCAGCAGAGCCGACAGCCCCAGGGCCGCCGCCAGCACATGCACCATGGTCCCCGTCCCTATCCCCAGCGCCGCCACCGAGCCCGCTCGCCAACCCTGCGAGCCGCTACGCAACATGATGAGCAGCGAGTCCGGTCCAGGCATCATGTTCAACAGCAAGCCAGATACGATAAACAACGCCAGATCGTGGATCCCCAACATAGACAGCTCCTTGTGCATGAGACACACAGTCTATGGATCCGGCTGGCCTTGTCACGTCTGTTTCAGGCAATAGTGAGCATCAATGAAAGGCATAGCGGCTCGGAAGCGGACATAACGCGGCATAAAATGAGGAAGGAGATGAGCAATAGAGGACGTAACAGGCAGTGTATTTAACTGAATAAGTATAGTTTTACGACGCGGCAGACTAAAAAACAGGCTGATGATGAACAAACTCTCTACAACCCCCTGAATTCCAGCCAATAAAAAAGGCTATGTCCCAATTACGTGTTGCATGGGGCGCCCCAGCGCCTCATGCAAGCAATGCGGGATATCCACTGCCTGCCCATAACGCTCCAACATCCTTCGCCAGCCCAGATAATTCCTCAAATAG
>NZ_JAKZFK010000004.1:0-176783 GCF_022549315.1 Aeromonas sp. MR16
TGGATATGTTCAAACCCTGCCGCGGGGGTTGAGTCTGAGCTGCTCCCACGACAACCTGTTCCACCCTGTGTCTGGGGATCATGGATGTGCAGACCAAGGTGTACGACGGAGCGCTGGATATGTTCAAACCCTGCCGCGGGGGTTGAGTCTGAGCTGCTCCCACGACAACCTGTTCCACCCTGTGTCTGGGGATCATGGATGTGCAGACCAAGGTGTACGACGGAGCGCTGGATATGTTCAAGCCCTGCCGCGGGGGCTGAGTCTGAGCTGCTCCCACGACAACCTGTTCCGCCCTGTGTCTGGGGATCATGGATGTGCAGACCAAGGTGTACGGCGGAGCGCTGGATATGTTCAAGCCCTGCCGCAGGGGTTGAGTCTGAGCGGGTATCCACAGATAAAAATGGCAGCCGATGGGCTGCCATTTTTATTGGAAGAAGGGAGCTGGGATTTTTCCGTCCTGATGACTCGCAAGCCTGATAAGTAGCAGTCGAACCGGGTTGATAAGCGTGCGGCCTTTGGGTCTATGGACCCGATAAGATACACGGCAACCAGGAGGCGGTGATTTTGTTGTCGGGAGACAAGAGGGGAGGGCGTTTGTTGGTGCCTGATGAGATGATTTGACCATTAAATCAACATCTGAAAGACACTTCATGATGTTAAACAGTAAAAAGGCAGCCTAGGCTGCCTTTTTCATTGGGTCGCAAAGGAGAAAACTACTTCTGCTCCATGATGATCTGCAACAGATCCCCTTCCAGCAGGGAGCGCTTGACCAGGGCGAAGCCGCCGATGGTGGGCTGGTTCTGGAAGCGTGCCTTCACGATGGGCAGGCCACGGTGGAAGCTCGGCAGGGATTGATGCTCGACGCAGCGACGGATGGCCGGGATCAGGATCTCTTCCGCGGCGGTGATTTCACCCGCGATCAGCACCTTCTGCGGGTTGAACAGGTTGACCGTGATGGCGATGGCCCGGCCCAGATGTTCTCCCACGTTCTCGATCACGCTGCGAGCGAGTTCGTCTCCCGCCACGGCGGCCTTGCACACCTCCTGGATGGTGATGTGCTTCTCCTGCAGCGAGCTCAGGTGGCCGCGGCTGATGAGCTCCTTGACCTTGTCGACAATGGCCTCGTTGGAGGCGATGGTCTCCAGGCAGCCGAAGTTGCCGCAGTGGCAGCGTTTGCCGAGCGGCTCGACCTGGATGTGGCCTATCTCGCCGACGTTGCGGTTCTGACCGAGGAACACCTTGCCCTTGGTGATGATGCCGGAGCCGGTGCCCTGATGCACGCTCACCAGAATGGAGTCCATGCAGTCACGGGACTCGCCGAAGAAGTGTTCGGCCAGTGCCAGAGAGCGGGTGTCGTTGCCCACGTAGCAGGGCAGGTTGAAATGGTGCTCCAGCAGCTTGGCCAGGCCTAAGTTGCGGATCTGGTAGGTCGGGGTGTAGATGACCATGCCGGATTCCGGATTGACCAGACCCGGCATGGTGAGCGCGACACTGATGAGGTTGCGGCTGCGCTCGCGATTGGCATCGATGAAGGCGCCAATTTCCCGCAGCAGCATGTCGACCACGGGTTGCTGCTCGATCTCGGTCACCTCGGTGATGTGCTGATCGAGCTCCTTGCCGTCGAGATCATAGAGACTCAGCTGCAGGTAACCGCGGCCAAGCTTGGCAGAGACAAACTGAAAGCGATGCTTGATGGTGGTCAGGGAGATGGCGCGCCGCCCACCGGTCGAGGCCTGCGGCGAGGTCTCCCTGATCAGCCCATGCTCGATCAGTTGCCGGGTGATCTTGGTCACGCTGGCCGGGGCCAGCTGACTCAGTTCGGCAATCTTGACGCGAGAGATGGGCCCTTGCAGGTCAATGAGCCGATACACGACCGCACTGTTCACCTGCTTGATAAGATCTACGTTTGCTATTTGTCCGCCAGTCATAGTGTCACTGTTGTGTGTAGTGTCCGTTAACCACGGTCCCGCAGACCGTGAAGGCCTGATCAAAGACGGTGAGGTTGGCAATTTTTCCGACCTGGATACTACCGAGACGTGAGTCCCATCCAATGGCGCGAGCGGGGTAAAGGGTGGCCATTCTCAGTGCTTCATCGAGCGGTAATCCGACCTGTTTGACCAGATTCTCCACCCCTTCAATCATGGTGAGGGCGGAACCGCCGAGTGTACCATTCTCATCGACGCACTGACCATCGCGGAAATAGACGGTTGCGCCACAAAAATCAAACTTCTCAAAGCCTTCCGGCGCTCCGGCCGCGGCGGTGGCATCAGTGACCAGCACCAGTCGCTCGCCAAGGATCTTGTGCGCCAGGCGGACGGTGGCCCAGTGCACGTGATGGCCATCGACGATGATGCCGGCATGGACATCCTTGCGATCATAGATGGCACCGACCACCCCGGGTTCGCGCCCGTTCAGGGTCGGCGTCATGGCATTGTAGAGGTGGGTGGCGAAGCGGATGCCGTCATCAAACCCGGCCATGGCCTGCTCATAGCTGGCGGCGGTGTGACCGGCGGAGACCAGGATCCCCGCCTCGACCAGGCGATGGATGTGCTCCGGCTTGTTGCGCTCCGGTGCCAGGGTGATCTTGGCGATGGCATCGCTGTTGTCACAGAAGAAGTCGATCATCTCGTCGGCCGGCTGGCGGATCTGCGCGGCCGGGTGGATGCCCTTGCGCTTGAGGTTGGTATAAGGCCCTTCCAGATGGACACCGAGCACCTCGTTGGGGTGGGCGGCCATATGGTCGCGGGTGACCGCCACCGCCTGCTTCATGTCCGCATCCGGACTGGTGATCAGGGTCGGCAGGAAGCTGGTGGTACCGGACTTCAGGTTGGCCGCCTGCATGATGGCCAGGGTCTCGGTGGTGATGTGACCATTGAACATGACGCCACCGCAGCCGTTGAGCTGGACGTCGATGAAGCCGGCGCTCAGGTTGGCGCCGTGCAGATCATGTCGTTCGACTCCGGCAGGCAGTTCGGCCTCGCGTACGATGGCGACAATGCTGTCGCCCTCGATCAGTACACCGTGGCCGGTCAGCACGCAGCTGCCGGTATAGATAGTGCAATTAGTCAGTGCGTACATTGCGGCTCCTTACAGGTGCTTGATGTTGTCGGCTTCCAACTGCTGGAAGTAGCGCACCGTCTTGACCTTCAGCTCCATGGTGGAGGGCTCGTCGCATACCATCATGCCCTTCGGATGCAGTTGCAGGGTGGAGATGGTCCACATGTGGTTGACGCAGCCTTCCACCGCGGCTTGCAGGGCCTGGGCCTTGGCGTGGCCGATGACCAGGATCAGGATCTCTTCTGCATCCATCAGGGTACCCACACCCACGGTCAGCGCCAGCTTGGGCACCTGCTCCATGTCGCCGCCAAAGAAGCGGGAGTTGGCGATGCGGGTGTCCTCGGTCAGGGTCTTGACCCGGGTACGGGAGGAGAGGGAGGAGGCCGGTTCGTTGAACGCGATGTGACCGTCGTTGCCGACGCCGCCCATGAACAGATTGATCTTGCCGTAGGACTTGATCTTCTCCTCGTAGCGTTTGCACTCGGCCGCCAGATCCGGCGCGTTGCCGTTGAGAATGTTGATGTTCTCCGGGCGAATGTCCACGTGGTTGAAGAAGTTGTTGTACATGAAGCTGTGGTAGCTCTCCGGGTGCTCTTTGGGCAGGCCGACGTACTCGTCCATGTTGAAGCTGACCACGTGCTCGAAGCTCACCTCACCGGCCTTGTGAAGTTCGATCAGGCGCTTGTAGGTGTTGAGCGGGGTGCCGCCGGTGGGCAGACCCAGTACGAAGGGGCGATCGCTGGTCGGCTTGAACGCATTGATGCGGTCAACGATGTAACGGGCAGACCAGAGACCCACCTGGCTGGCAGACTTCAACGGGATCAGGCGCATTATGTATACCTCTGTACGGGTTGCGGCAGTCTATCGACGGCAAGAATATAAGATGGGGTTAAGTTGTTTTATAGCGTAAATAAAGATTGCGAACTAAGCCACATCTATCCGTTACCTTTATCTCTGTTGAGTGATAATGATCACGAAAGCTGGTTTATTAATTTGCGCAGCGAAATAAAACCCATAGACTGCCAATCAAGCCTTGATGGCTTATGCGTCGAACGTGATAAGCACTTAATTTCTAGAAAAACATCAACTAAGGAGAGGAACCGTGAACATTCTCGGTTATTTGCAAAAGATCGGCCGTGCCCTGATGGTGCCGGTAGCGGTATTGCCTGCCGCAGCGATCCTGATGGGGATTGGTTATTGGATTGACCCGAACGGTTGGGGCGGCGAGAGTGCGCTGGCAGCATTCCTGATCAAGGCGGGTGCCGCCATCATCGACAAGATGGCCATCTTGTTTGCTGTGGGCGTTGCCTATGGCATGTCCAAGGATAAAGACGGTTCTGCCGCGCTGGCCGGTCTGGTCGGCTACCTGGTGGTCACCACCCTGCTGAGCCCGGGCGCCGTGTCTCAGATCCAACAAATTCCGCTGGATCAAGTCCCTGCCGCCTTCGGTAAAATCGAGAACCAGTTTATCGGTATCCTGACCGGTGTCATCGCCGCCGAGCTGTATAACCGCTTCAGCGGTGTCGAGCTGCACAAGGCGCTGGCCTTCTTCTCCGGCCGTCGTCTGGTGCCGATTGTGACCTCCGTTGTCATGATCGTGGTCTCCTTCATCCTGATGGCGGTCTGGCCGGTTATCTATGGTGGCCTGGTGAGCTTCGGCGAATCCATCGTCAGCATGGGCTCCACCGGTGCGGGCATCTACGCCTTCTTCAACCGTCTGTTGATCCCGGTCGGTCTGCACCACGCCCTGAACTCCGTGTTCTGGTTTGACGTGGCAGGCATCAACGACATCCCGAACTTCCTGGGCGGTCAAACCTCCATCGACGCGGGTAAAGCGGTTGTGGGTGTCACTGGTATGTACCAGGCTGGCTTCTTCCCCATCATGATGTTCGGTCTGCCGGGCGCAGCTTTGGCCATCTACCACACCGCCAAGAAAGAGCACAAAGAGAAAGTTGCATCCATCATGATCGCAGCCGCCTTTGCCGCCTTCTTCACCGGTGTGACCGAGCCGCTCGAGTTCTCCTTCATGTTCGTGGCGCCGGTGCTGTACGTCATCCACGCCCTGCTGACCGGTATCTCCGTGTTCATCGCCGCCAGCATGCACTGGATCTCAGGCTTCGGCTTCAGTGCTGGCTTTGTCGACATGTTCATCCAATCGCGCAACCCGTTGGCGACTCATTGGTACATGCTGCTGGTGCAGGGCCTGGTGTTCTTCGGCCTCTACTACGCCATCTTCCGTACCGTCATCGTCAAGTTCAACCTGAAAACCCCGGGTCGTGAAGATGACGAAGCCGTGCCGGTACAGGCTCAGACTACCGACCGCACCGAGCTGGCTCGCCAGTATCTGGAAGTGCTGGGTGGTCAAGAGAACCTGGTCACCATCGATGCCTGCATCACCCGTCTGCGTCTGACCCTGAAAGACCGCAGCATCGTGGATGAGCGCAAGCTGAAAGCCCTGGGCGCGGCCGGTGTGGTCAAGCTCGGTGAGCAGAACCTGCAGGTGATTCTGGGCCCCTTGGCCGAAATCATCGCCGGTGAGATGAAATCCCTGCGTTAATCGAGCGCAAGCTCACCTCAAGTCTAAGTCCATTGTTGACATAACTAAGGGCCCCGCTCAGGGGCCCCATATAAAAAAAGCCAAGAAAATCCAACCTTTACTTCAAATGAGAGCAGCAGTTATGAACTTGAAACATTCTCTGTTAGCCATTGCCATGTCTACCGTTTGTGCCGCTCAGGTACAGGCAGCCGATGCCGCCAAGCAAGCCGTGGTCGATTCCCTCGCCAGCAACCTGGTCGTCAAGTATGAAGTGGTCACCAACGACGGTGCCAGTGCCGGTTTGGATTGTCAGGCACTGGGTTCCGAGTGGGCTAGCTGTGGCGTTGCCAAGCTGCACCTGACCAACACCGGTGCGGACGTGACTTCCAAGGATTGGAACATCTACATCCACTCCATCCGCCGCATCCAGCGGGTGGACAACGACCAGTTCACCATCACCCACCTGACCGGCGACCTCTATCGCATGACGCCGACCGACAAGTTCCAGGGCTTTGCCAAGGATGCCACGGTCGAAGTGCCGCTGGTGGTGGAGTATTGGGTGCTGTTTGAAAGCGACATCATGCCGAACTGGTACGTCGCCACCGAGGGCGCCGAGCCCAAGGTGATCGCCAGCATGACCAACATCGAAGATGCCACCAGCTACGAGAAGCCGATGCCGGCCGACGGCTGGAAGCGCACCAAGGATGACAAGAACATCCTGATGAACAGCGAGACCCGTTTCGCTGCCAATCAGGCCAGCACGCTGCTGCCGGCCAGCAAGATCGACGACCAGATCATGCCGACCCCGCTCAAGCAGGTGGTGAAGGCGGGTCCGCAGGTCGATCTCTCCAGCATCAAACTCAACGCGCTGGATCTGCCGACCGACCGTGCCGAAGCCATCAAGGCGTCACTGACCAAGCTGGGTGTTACCCTCTCCGACACCGGCTACCCAGTGACCATCAAGCTCGGCAGCAAGGTCAAGCAGGCCGAAGGCTATGACATGAACATCGGCTCGCAGGGCGCGCTGATCCAGGGCCACGACATCGACGGCGCCTTCTGGGGCGCGCAATCCCTGATCTCCCTGCTCGGGATGAACGACAAGCTGGTCAGCCAGATGGCGGTCGAGGATGCTCCGCGCTTCGAATACCGCGGCATGCAGACCGACGTGGCCCGCCACTTCCGTGGCCCGGAAACCCTGCGCAAGCTGATCGACCAGATGTCGTCCAAGAAGCTCAACACTCTGCACCTGGGCCTGACCAACGATGAAGGCTGGCGCATCGAGATCCCGGGCCTGCCGGAGCTGACCGACGTCGGCAGCGAGCGTTGCCACGATCTGTCCGAAACCAAGTGCATCCTGCCGCAGCTGGGTTCAGGCCCGACTAGCGACAACATGGGCAGCGGTTTCTACACCAAGTCCGACTATATCGACCTGGTCCGTTACGCCAAGGCGCGCGGTGTGACCGTGATCCCCGAGGTCAACATGCCGGCGCATGCCCGTGCCGCCGTGGTCTCCATGGAGGCGCGTTACAAGCGGCTGATGGCCGAAGGGAAAGAGCAGGAGGCGAATCAGTACCGTCTGCTCGATCCGGCCGACACCTCCAACATCACCTCGGTCCAGTTCTACGACAAGATGTCCTTCATCAACCCTTGCCAGCCGGGCTCTTCCGCCTTCGTGGCCAAGGTCATGGATGAAGTCGGCGCCATGCACAAGGCAGCCGGCCAGCCGCTGACCGTCTGGCACTACGGTGGTGACGAAGCGAAGAACATCATGATCCGCGATGGTTACCAGGATCCGGCCGTCACCAAGAAAGCCGATCTGGTGGCCTGGAAGGGTAACACCGACTGGAGCAAGCAGGACAAGCCGTTCGGCAAGTCCCCGCTGTGCCAGAAGATGATCGACGAGGGCAAGATCAAGAGCGTAGACGAACTGATGGTCTACTACGCGAAGGAAGTTGCCAAGATGGTCAAGGCGGATGGCTACTCCACCCTGATGGCGTGGGAAGATGGCCTGAAGTACGCCGACGGTGCCAAGGATTTCGCCACTGACAAGACCCAGGTCAACTTCTGGGAAACCCTCTACTGGGGCGGCTTCAACAACGCGATGGCGTGGGCGCACAAGGGTTATGACGTGGTGCTGTCCAACCCGGATTACCTCTACCTGGACTTCCCGAACGAGGTGCATCCGGCCGAGCGTGGCTACTACTGGGCGACTCGCTTCACCGACACCCGCAAGTTGTTCAACTTCGCCCCGGAAAACCTGCCGCAGAACGCCGAGACCTCGACCGATCGCGACGGCAATGCCTTCGTGGCCAAGGGTGACCAGGAGCCCGTCAAGTTCAAGGGCATGTCCGGTCAGCAGTGGGGTGAAACCGTTCGTACCGATGCCCAGTACGAGTACATGGTCTACCCGCGGATCTTCTCCGTGGCCGAGCGTGCCTGGCACAAGGGTGGCTTCGAGCTGGATTATGTGAAGGGTCGTGAGTTCTCCGGCGAGACCAAGCATGTCAACAAGGCCACCTTGGACAAGGAGTGGAACCAGTTCGCCAACCTGCTGGGTCAGCGTGAGCTGGCGAAGCTGGAAGCCTACGGCGTCGAGTACCGTCTCTCGGTACCGGGTGCCAAGGTCGTCAACGGCAAGCTGGAAGCGAACGTGGATCTGCCTGGTCTTCCCATCCAGTACAGCCTGGATGGCAAGAGCTGGAGCGCCTATGACGCCGCGGCCAAGCCGAGCGTGAACGGCAAGGTCTACCTGCGTACCACCAGCTTCGATGGCAAGCGCACCAGCCGCGTCACCGAACTGAACTGATAGCTGTCAACCGCTAACACCAGGCGGGTCGCAAGACCCGCCTTTCCCAAGGTCGATATGCCATCGGTTTTGGGAAAGGTTGACTGTGCGTGTGAGCCTTTGTTGTGTGTGTGTATTGTCTGTTTTTCATCACTTGTGACCCCGCCTGGTGCGGGGCTTTTTTTGCCCGCGTTTTGCCGGCGTCGTCGTCGGGGTGGATCAGAGAGGGTCTTCGGGTCGGTCGATATCCTGCACGCAGCCGGGATCATCCAGCGTCAGGCAGATCAGGCGGTCGGCGTGGCGATCGAGCACCGGCTTGGCGCCTTGCTCACCAGAGAGGCGGGCCAGCTCGGGCAGCAGATCGGCGGGAAAGCTGACGGGATGCCCCTGCTGACCCTGGTAGAGGGGCCGCACCAGCGAGTGACCCTGCTGAGCAGCCTGCAAGGCCAGTAGGCTGGTGCGGGAGAGATGGGGCATATCGGCCAGCGCCACCAGCAGACTCTGGATGGGCCAATCCTGGGCGAGCAGGGTGCGCACCCCGTGGGCCAGGCTGTCACCCATGCCGCCATCTGCCGGCACCTGGGTGATCAGGGCTCCCGTCGGCGCCAGCAGCTGGCGTACCGCCTCGTCTCGCTGCCTGAGCACCACCAGCACGCGATCATGGTCGGGGAGCAGGGTGGCGAGGGTGCGCAGGATCAGGGGCGGGGAGCCTGCGAGGCGCTTGTCGCTGCCGTAGCGGCGGGAGAAGCCGGCGGCCAGCAGCAGGGCTATCCGCTCAGGCTGCATCTGTGGCGTCTCGCAATCTGATGCCCTGGCGTACGGCGATCACCTCGGCCAGCACGGCGATGGCGATCTCTATGGGGGTCTTGCTGCCGATGGGCAGCCCTATGGGGGCGTGGATCCGCGCAAGCTGGGTCTGACTCGCCTCGGCAATTCGCTGCAGCCGCTCCAGCCGACGGGCGCTGGTGCGGACCGAGCCCATGGCACCGAGGTAGAAGGCGTCGGATTCGAGCCCCGCCATCAGCCCGGCATCGTCGATCCTGGGGTCGTGGGCCAGTGCCAGCACGGCGCTCCGGGCCGTGGCATGGCGCTCGACGAAGCGCTCGGGATCGCACCATTCCACCGCTATTCCTCCTTGCTCCGGCCCCCAGTGCCAGTCGCGGCGGTACGGCTCTCGGGTATCGCATAGGCGCACCTCGAAACCGGCGGCCTGACCGAGCCGCGCCACCTGCTCGCTCACCTGGCTTATTCCCAGCAGCAGCAGGCGCCAGCGCTGGGCATAGCTCAGGCGTACCCGGCCTGGCGCCTCTTGCTCGCTGGGATCCGTCGTCTCTTCGTCCAGATAGCGGCGTTTCCCCTGCTCGAGCAGCACCTCCCGCACGAAGGGGTGGCCCCCTTGCAGTCTGGTGAGCCACTCATCGAGATCCGCGCTGGCCGCGTCCCCTTCGAGGTGCTCCACCAGCAGCCGGATGCGACCCCCACACGGCAGCTCGAACGCACTGCCATCGGGGGCCAGGTGGGAGCCATAGTCCAGCAGGCTCAGGGGGGCGTCATGCTCCCCCCTGGCCAGCATGTCGACGAAGGCATCCTCGATGCAGCCGCCCGAGATGGAGCCGCTGCGGTGGATGCCATCGGTGGCGAACAGGGCCCCCTTGGGGCGGGGGGCCGAGCCGTAGGTCGCGACTATGCTGCACAGCCAGATGCCTTTGCCCTGGGCCAGCCAGGCGAGGCTCTGACGCAGCACCTCCAGCTGAGCGTCACTCATCGTGCGCCTCGACGATCTCCTCCTTGAGCGTCTTTATGTCTTCGGCACTCAGGGCTGAGGGCTGATGGGCCCAGGTCTGGCGCAGGAAGTTCACCAGATCCGCCAGTTGCTGGTCGTTGAGCTCTTTGGCGTAGCTGGGCATGGGGGCGAAGCGCTCGGTCTGGCTGTAGCTCTGGGCCGGGATCCCGCGCAGCAGCACCGCCAGGGTATTGGTCGCGCTCGCCTGATCCAGGGTGGCGTTGGTGTACATGGATGGCGTCACGTTCGGCTTGCCCTGACCCTCCTGGCCGTGAC
The DNA here is from genome assembly GCF_022549315.1 of Aeromonas sp. MR16. NCBI lineage: Bacteria > Pseudomonadati > Pseudomonadota > Gammaproteobacteria > Aeromonadales > Aeromonadaceae > Aeromonas > Aeromonas sp. MR16. The sequence continues at coordinate 10,438 of NZ_JAKZFK010000004.1, forward strand.
AACCGGCGCAGTAGTCCCGGTAGAGCCCGTAACCCGGGTGCGATGCGTCCATAGTGACCGGCTTGGGTGCAGGCTCCGGCAACGGGGTGTCGCTGCCGAGCAGGTAGCTGGTGACGGCATGCATGTCCTCGTCGGTCAGGTAGGCGAAGCTCTTCTCGACCACGGGATACATGCCGGCGAAGACGCCGCCCTTTACCGAGTAGCCCTTGCGCAGCAGCCGGGTCAGGGAGTCATGGGTCCAGCCCTGGCGCCTGAGCTCGGTGGCGGTGATCTCCGGGGCCATCACTCCCTCTATCATGGCCCCTTTCAGGTAGCGGGAGCCGTCCATCGCCATGAAGGTATCCCGCGGCGTGTGGCACTCGCCGCAGTGTCCCAGCCCATCCACCAGGTAGCGGCCACGGTTCCAGTTGCTGCTCTTTGCCGGATCCGGTTGGAAGGGGCTGTCCTCGTGGGCCACCAGGTTCCAGAACACCAGGCCGGTACGCACGTTGAAGGGGAAGCCGACCTCGTTGTCGCGGTTCGGGGTGGCGGCCGGCTTGGTCTGCATGAAGTAGGCGTAGAGCGCCTTCATGTCCTCATCCGTGACCATGTGATAGGAGGTGTAGGGCATGGCGGGATAGAGGCGTCCCTTGGGGGCGTTGCCGTTGTGCATCACCTCATAGAAATCCTCATAGCTGTAGCTGCCTATCCCCTGGCGCTTGTCGGAGCTGATGTTGGTGGAGTAGATGACGCCAAAGGGTGTCTTGAACGCCAGCCCACCTGCGTATTTCTGGCCCCCCTCGGCGGTGTGGCAGGCGGCGCAGTCACCCACCTTGGAGAGGTATGCCCCCTGTGCCACCAGCGGATCCTGGGTGTCGGCCGCGGATACGGCGCCTGAGCCCAGCAAGAGCGCGAATGTGAGTCTGGAGAGCATCATGTGCGTACTACCCCCTCCGAGATCAGCATGGCCTTGACCCCCTCGTAGTACTTCTTGTAACCGGTGCAGCGGCAGACGTGATCTTTAAGTGCACCCTCTATGGTGGATTCGAGATCGGCCATGGCCACCGGCTCTTTGCGCAGCCGCTCCAGCAGCACTGTGGTCTCGTTGACAAAACCCGAGGTACACCAGCCGCACTGGAAGGAGAAGTGATCCAGGAAGGTCTTCTGCACCGGGCTCAGGGCGATGATCTTGCCCAGGTTGTTACGCTTGGCGTGGCCTTCCACAGTGCGGATGCGCTGGCCGTTGAAGCGGCCCACCCCGTTGATGCAGGTGCGCACGCTCTCGCTGCTGCCATCCGCCCCGTCGACCACTATGGTGCAGGCATGGCAGACGCCGACGCCGCAGCCGAACTTGGTGCCGGTCAGGTTCACATACTCGTGCAGGAAGTCGATCATCATGGTGTTGTCATCCACTTCGATCGGGCCAATGAGACGGTCGTTGATGGTCATGTTTACGGTGATCATTGGATGGCCTTCTGAATGTCGGTTGCAGTGACGGGAAGATGATAGAAACGGGTGCCGGTCGCCTGATAGATGGCTTCGACCAGGGCGGCGACCACGGGGATCATCACCACTTCGCCTATGCCCTTGGTGGCATCGGTCGGCGAGAGGGGATCGAGCAGGGTGTGGGTCAGATTCCAGACCGGCAGCTGGTGCGCCAGGGGGACCTGATAGCGGTTCAGGTTCCAGGTGCCGTTGCCCGGCCCTTCCTGGCCTGACGGCAGATATTCATACAGAGCATGACCGACCCCCATGGCCAGGCCGCCCTGGATCTGGCCTTCCACCAGTTCGGGGACTATGACTCGACCGGCGTCAAGCCAGCTGTGGGCGGACAGTATGTGCACCTTGCCGGAACCCTTCTCCAGCGCTATCTCGACCAGGGTGGCGCAGGGGGCGTAGTAGGTCACCATGGCGTTGTTCAGGTTGGTACTGGGGTAGTGAGCCTGGGTGCGGTCGAGCAGCTGGTAGCCGTTGGCATCGGCCTGTGCGCGCTGCGCGCTGCTGGCGCCGTCACCGTAGCGCAACGCCAGCGCATCTATGGGCAGGCGCTGGCTCTGGCCCTCTATGGTGAAGTCGCACTCGGCCCAGGCCCAGCGGTTGAAGCTGTGCACCATGGCACCGGTAATGAGGCCGTTGGCGTGGGCATGAGCCGCCAGCAGGGAGAGCGGCAACGGTGGCATGCCACGGGTCGTCAACCCGGCGGGGGTCCAGCTCGCCTCGCTGGCGGGGCCCAGGTCCAGACCCGCCTGACCGACGAAGAACTGCTTGCGCCAGATGGCGGTCGCCGCCGGCCAGAGCGTCTGCTCGAACAGGATGCGGGCCGCGGTGACGGTGGCATGACTCTGGAAGTAGGAGGAGATGGAGGCCGAGGAGGCCTGCGGAATGGCCAGCGTCCAGCGCGGGTTCTTCTGCATCTCGTCCTGGCGTTCCTGAGAGATGGTGTAGGGGTTATCGGTCTCGACCAGCTTGAAGCTCTCCCAGAGCGCGATTTCGGCGAGCGCTATGGTGTCGGCCGGTTGGCCGAAGTAGCGACTGACGATCTCGGCCTGGGAGGTCTGGATCCCGGTGCCCATCTCCATGCCGCTGATCTTGAGGAGTATCTCCCCCTTGCTTGTCAGCTCGACGCAGGCGGAGGGGGCCACGGCGCCGGTGCCATAGTCCTTGGTGGTGATGCTGAAACCCGTGCCGTGCAGGCGGTCCGGATGCTGGGTCTCGTAAGCCTGCTTCCTGGCCTGACGCTGGGCCCAGATCTCGTGCTGCTCGGCCATCGCCAGGATCTCGGGGTAACGGTTGTTGCCCTCGGGAATGGCCCCCTGGGTATTGGGCTGGCCGGGCTTGATCAGGTTGCGGCGCCGCAGCGCCAGCGGATCCATCTTCAGCAGTGCGGCGGCCTCGTTGACCATCATCTCCATGGCCGCCATGGTTTGCAGGGATCCATACCCTCGCATGGAGCCGCAATCCGGGTTCTCGGAGGGCAGGGCGACCGCCGTGATGTCGTTCTTGGGCAGGTAGTAGACCCCCTGGATGGCGCTGGCCCCCACGCTGGCCACCGAGCCGGTGAAGTTCAGGCGGCCGCCGCCGTCCACTGTCATGGCGCTGATCAGGGCGCGGAACTGGCCGCTCTGCTTGTCGATCACCAGCTTGTTGTGCATGTTGAACGGATGACGCTTGAGGCCACCCTGGAACTGTTCGAAACGATCGTTGGCCAGACGCACCGGGCCCTCGCCATAAAGGGTTGCGAGCAGGCCATAGAAGGGGAATATGGTGTGATCCTTGGCGCCGAAGCCACCCCCGATGAAAGGGGAGTGCACCACCAGCTTGTCGACCTTGCCTGCCAGCGGCCCCTTGGCCAGCATCTCGGCAGCCTGGTAGTAGAAGTCGTGAGGGGACTGGGTGCTAATCACCAGGTGCATGGTGCGCGCCTTGGCATCGAACCAGCCGTTGAAGTTTTCCGGCTCCATCATCATGGGCTCGATGAACTGGGTCTGATAGCTGCGATCCAGCACCAGGGCGTCCTCGGCCTCCAGCTCCTTGTGCACCAGCTCGGCCTGATACATCCCCTGCTCACCCGCGTTGCCATCGGCTTTGGCCGTCGGCCACACCGGCTGGTGGCTGACGATGGCCGGGAAGAAGAGCCCGTTTTTCAAGGTACTGTGCTGGTCGCTCATGCCGAGCTTGCCCTCGATCCGGATGATACGCCAGCAGGCCCAGGGATCGCGGGTGGTGGCGACCAGGGGGGTCATATCACCGTAGCGCACCACCTTGTTGTTGAACTGCAGGATCTGCTTGGCCCGGTTGAAGGTGGCGAAGTCCGGGAAGATCAGCATGGCGGCCGCATGACCCAGATAGTCCGGGGTGGCCCCTTCGCTGACCATCATGTTGATGCCGTAGAAGGCGGGCAGTTCGACGCCGTCGCGCACCAGATCGGCGGCGGTGACGACCCGAGTCGGCTGGGCATTGGCAGGCAGCATGGAAAGATCCAGCCCCAGATAGACGCGATCCGCCTTGTCGAGCCGGATCAGCAGCGCATGTTGTTGCTGGGACGGCCAGCCGGCCAGATCCTGGGCGCGATAGTCCCGGCTGTAGATCTTCTGGCCGGTGACCTTGGCCAGGCCATCGCTGCGGAACTTGACCTTGCCCCCCTGCTTCCACTGGCCGAGCAAGGCGGGATCGAAGATCTCGTCTTCCATGCCGGACAGGGAGAGGTTGGCGAGGAGGGGGGCGCTGTAGACGGCGATGCCGGCGATGACGCACTGCTTGATGAAATCACGTCTTGATAAGGGATAGGACATGGTTCAGCTACCTGTGTGAGGATGAGGCGAGTGGCTCGGGGGAAAGGGAGGGGACAGGTGTTGTCGACCATCTTCCCTGATGTCGCAGCAAAAATGATAAATAGAATACTAAGGATTGAGGGGTTTGAAAAACATCTGTTGCATCTTATGTTGAGTTGATGCGATTTATCAGAGCAATAAGCTGAATTGCGTGGTGTTTTAGTTGTATTTTTGAGCTTTTGTATTGTAACTATCGTGATAAAAGTATTTTGTGTGTACTCACAAGAGACCGTTTAATTCTAGACCCATATGAATTGATCTATTTCATGATTTACCCGGATGAGACTAAGCCGCGCGAGGTTTAGCGGATCCACTAGGTGGGAAGCTTGTCGGCCCCAGCGCAAATGGGGCCTGGTGGCGCGGCCCACTTGCCGTGGCGGCAAATTCCTGTTGAGCCTCATGGATGAATAGTGGATCATTGACGGTTTCTAAGCGGGGGCGCGCGGTTGCCCCACGAGCTGAGACATTCGAGGTGAATTCATGACCGAGGCGAGCAGCCCAACCAACTTTATCCGTCAGATCATCGATGAAGATCTGGCCAGCGGTAAGCACAAGAGCGTGCATACCCGTTTCCCACCCGAGCCGAACGGTTATCTGCATATCGGCCACGCCAAGTCCATCTGCCTGAACTTCGGCATCGCCCGCGACTATCAGGGCCAGTGCAACCTGCGCTTCGATGACACCAACCCGGCGAAGGAAGACATCGAGTTCGTGGAGTCCATCAAGCAGGACGTGCAGTGGCTCGGCTTCCAGTGGAGCGGCGAGATCTGCTACTCCTCCGACTATTTCGACAAGCTGCACGGCTACGCCATCGAGCTCATCGAGAAGGGTCTTGCCTATGTGGACGAACTCTCCCCCGAGCAGATGCGCGAGTACCGTGGCACCCTGACCGAAGCCGGCAAGAACAGCCCGTTCCGCGATCGCAGCGTCGAAGAGAACCTGGCGTTGTTTGCCAAGATGAAGAACGGTGAGATGGCCGAGGGCAGCGCCTGCCTGCGCGCCAAGATCGACATGGCATCCCCTTTCATGGTGATGCGTGATCCCGTCATCTATCGCATCAAGTTTGCCCACCATCACCAGACCGGTGACCAGTGGTGCATCTATCCGATGTACGACTTCACCCACTGCATCTCGGACGCCCTGGAGGGGATCACCCACTCCCTGTGCACCCTGGAGTTCCAGGACAACCGCCGGCTGTACGACTGGGTGCTGGACAACATCAGCATCGACTGCCACCCCCGTCAGTACGAGTTCTCCCGCCTGAACCTCGAATACACCGTCATGTCCAAGCGCAAGCTGAACCTGCTGGTGACCGAGGGGCACGTCAGCGGTTGGGACGATCCGCGCATGCTGACCGTCTCCGGTCTGCGCCGCCGTGGCTACACCCCGGCCTCCATCCGCGAGTTCTGCAAGCGCATCGGCGTGACCAAGCAGGACAACATCGTCGAGATGAGTATGCTGGAAGCCTGTATCCGCGACGATCTCAACGAGAACGCCCCCCGTGCCATGGCGGTGCTGCACCCGCTCAAGGTGGTCATCGAGAACCTGGCGGGCGACGAGGTGCTGACCGCACCGGCGCACCCGAACAACGCCGAGATGGGCAGCCGCGAGCTTCCCTTCAGCCGCGAGATCTTCATCGACGAGGCAGACTTCAAGGAAGAGGCGAACAAGCAGTTCAAGCGCCTGGTGCTGGGCAAGGAAGTGCGCCTGCGCAACGCCTATGTCATCAAGGCCGAGCGGGTCGAGAAGGATGCGGAAGGCAAGGTGACTTGCGTCTACTGCTCCTACGATCCCGAGACCCTGGGCAAGGATCCGGCCGATGGCCGCAAGGTGAAGGGGGTGATCCACTGGGTCAGCGCCACTCACTCCCTGCCGGCCGAGATCCGTCTCTACGATCGTCTGTTCAAGATGCCGAACCCCGCTGCCGAGGATGACTTCGAGGCGGCGCTCAACCCGGATTCACTGGTGATCATCGCCGGTGCCCGGGTCGAGGCCTCCCTCAAGGATGCCAAGCCGGAGTTTGCCTACCAGTTCGAGCGTGAAGGCTACTTCTGTGCCGACAACAAGCTCTCCAGCCCGGAGCACCTGGTGTTCAACCGCACCGTGGCCCTGCGCGACGTCTGGGGCAAGACCGAAGGCTGATGCGAGAAGGGCAGGGGAGACCCTGCCCATCGCCCGCCCCCTTGCGGACACAAAAAAGCCAGCATCATGCTGGCTTTTTTATTGGCTGACGCGAAGCGACTTACTCGTCGTGCTTGCACTCGCCGGAGGCGCAGTGGCCATACAAATAGAGGCTGTGGTTGGTCAGGCGGATGTTGTGCGCCTTGGCGATGTCGCGCTGACGCTGCTCGATCACCTCGTCGGAGAACTCGATCACCTTGCCACAGTCGAGGCAGACCAGGTGGTCGTGGTGCTCCTGGGTGGCCAGCTCGAACACCGACTTGCCCCCTTCGAAGTGATGACGGGTGACGATGCCGGCATCATCAAACTGGTTGAGAACGCGATAGACGGTGGCGAGACCAATCTCCTCACCCTGATCGATCAGCCGTTTGTACAGATCTTCCGCACTGGTGTGCTGGCTGTCCGGCTGTTGCAGGATTTCCAGGATCTTGACGCGGGGCAAGGTGATCTTGAGCCCGGCCTTTTTTAATGCTTGATTGTGGTCTGCCATATTCTATTTATTCGCATTCTCGAAGGTGTGGTTATTCTGATTGACTGCCGAGGGAATGGCAACCACGAACTCGTTTGGCCTGTCATTATAGGTCGTAGCCAGCTTAAAAATAAACCCAGCAATTCAAGGGCTTTAGCATATAACCCGCGTCTGAAGATAAATATGGCGCGGCGTGGTTCGGCTTGCTCCCGCGGGGAATGTTGATACTATGTAATTTCTCTATTATCTGGTCGGATGAGATCCATGGATTGGCTTTTTGGCAACGCAGCCTGGGTGCGCCACGCCCTCAACGCCTGGCCTCCCTTCTGGGGAGCGGGTATCAAGATCGAAACCCTGAGCGCCGATTTTCGCTTCTGCAGGGTCACCCTGAAATCCCGTTGGTGGAACAAGAATGCCAACCGGACCCAGTTTGGCGGCAGCATGTTCGCCATGACGGATCCCATCTATCCGCTGATGCTGATGGGGCACTTCAAGAATCGGTATTACGTCTGGGACAAGGCGGGCAGCATCAACTACATCAAGCCGGGCAAGGGGGTGCTGGTGGCCGAGTTCAATCTGACCGACGCCAAGCTGGCGTCCATCGTCGCGGCAACCGAGGGGGGAGACAAGCACTTCCCCGAGTTTGAGGTGCAGGTGCAGGACAAGCGTGGTGAGCTGGTGGCCCAGGTCAGACGCACTCTCTATGTCAGGTCCAAGCCGGAGCACAGGGGCGGCTGACGACCCGCGCCGCAGAAACAACAAGGGCCCCGTTGGGGCCCTTGTTTTGGGAGCAGGTGGCTTACGCCAGCTCGCCCAGGTTCAGCTCTTCGTGCAGCTGTTTGCACCAGCCCTTGACGCGCTCGGCGGTCAGCTCAGGCTGGCGATCCTCGTCGATGCCCAGACCGACGAAGTGCTTGTCATCGACCAGTGCCTTGGAGGCTTCGAATTCGTAGCCGGCGGTCGGCCAGTGGCCGACGATGATGGCGCCCTTGGCTTCGACGATGTCGCGCAGGGTCCCCATGGCATCGAGGAAGTACTCGGAATAGTCTTCCTGATCGCCGCAGCCGAAGATGGCGACCAGCTTGTTGGTGAAATCTATCTCTTCCAACTCGGGGAAGAAGTCATCCCAGTCAGCTTGAGACTCACCGTAGTACCAAGTCGGGATGCCAAACATCAGCAGATCGAAGTTGGCAATATCGGCCTTGCTGCTCTTGGCAATGTCATGGACTTCAATGAGTTGCTTGCCCAGTTCTTTCTGGATCATCTTGGCGACAGCTTCGGTATTACCGGTATCGCTGCCGAAAAACAGACCTACACTAGCCATAGTGTTTAGTTACCCGTATCTGGTGTTGATGCTTAACGGTCAGATTGCGACGCCTGCTGCAAAAGCAGACTCAATCTGTTGCTTCAGGATAGATTGGATCAGCTCGGCTCGGCTGACGTTCTGTTGCAGCGCGAGTTGGTTCAGGCGCTCCAGCAACTCGGCCTCCACCTTCAACTCTACCCGTTTCAGGCCATTCTCCCGATCGCGCTTGAGCTGGTTGCGCTTGTTGATCTTGAGTTGGGTCTCACGGGGGAGTGGGTTGGTCTTTGGCCTGCCGGGGCGCTTCTCACTTGCGAACAGATCCAGTGTTGTTCGATCAGTTTGCTGTTTGGCCATACATCACAGATGAAAATAAGTTAGCCGATCCCTGAGCCTTCCCAGCCCATTTCGATCAGCCCCTTGGCGACAAAACCCGCGCAACCCAGAAACAGAACCAGCCAGACGACGAGACGGCCGAAACGGGGCACGTTGCCGCGTTTGAGCACGTCATGAATGGCCAGACCAATCAGCAGGAAGATGGCCACGAAGAACAACTTCAGGCCCAGACTCTCGATTAGATCGATATGTTCACTCAGCATGGATTGCGCACACTCCTTATGACGGGCGCACTATATCACAAAGGATTTGAAACTGTTAACCGCCTGTCGACAGGAAATCCACAACCAGTTTATTGAATAAAAGCGGTTTCTCGGCGTGCAGCCAGTGACCGGTTCCGGCGATGACGCGGGCCTTGGCGGCCGGGAATTGTGCCATCACTGTGTCCGTGTATGCGGGCAACACATAGTCCGAATCCCCCCCCTTGATGAACAGGGTCGGTCCCTCGAAGCGCGTCTGGTCGTCGGGCCAGCCCATGATGTTGGCGTAGTTGTGTTCGAGCGCCGGCACATTGAAGCGCCAGCCCCAACCCGCTTCCCCCTTGGCGAAGGATTTGAGCAGGAACTGGAGTACCCCCGGGATCTCGATGTACTGGGCCAGTATGGCCTCGGCCTCGCTGCGACTCTGGGGCGGATTGGCGAGTGTGGCGTTGAGACCGGCGAACACATTCTTGTGGCGGGCGTGGGGGTAGGCGACCGGGGCTATGTCGGCCACCACCAGCCGGTCGACCCGGGCAGGGGCCAGCTTGGCGACCTGCATGGCGACCTTGCCGCCCATGGAGTGGCCCACTATCGCCACCCGGTCCAGCGCCAGGTGATCCAGCAGGGCGATCACATCCGCCGCCTGCTGCGGGTAGCTCATCTCGCCTGAGTGAAAGGAGGCACCGTGGTTGCGCAGATCGACGCTGATGACATCACACTGTTCGCTCAGGGGGCGGGCCAGCAGACCGAGGTTGTCCAGGCTGCCGAACAGACCGTGGATCAGCACGACGGCGGGACCCTGACCTTGTTGCTTGAAATTCAAATGGGGGTTGTGTTGCAAAATGACACCTTTATCGGTCGTTGGCACGCAGGCCTGATTTTTAATCTATTGAAAGAAAAGGATTTCATTCTTTTTGGGAGGGTTTTTCTGTGGTTTTTTTCCAAAAAAACCGCCCGAGATCCGCTATCAGTGCGGGGGATCACACACTTGGTCCCGCATTATGCCGTATTCTCGATGAGATTCATGCACATCTGCCAGCCGCTCCCTTGGGCTGCCGGGTTTGCCTATGTATAATCGCCGCATCCGAACTTCGACGAGTCCAGCGCATCCCTATGAAAACCATCGAGCTTGATGACGATCTCTACTTCTTTATCGCGAGCCAGACCCGGCACATCGGCGAGAGTGCCTCCGATATCCTGCGCCGCCTGCTGGAACAACCCGCCTCGGCGCGAGTGCCCGCCACCGTCGAACCGGCGGTGCAGGCCCAGCCAGTGGCCCCGGCCGATGCCATGGGACTGCAGGCGCTGCTCGACTCCGGCGCGCTGCAACAGGAAGAGAAGTCCATCAATCGCTTCATGCTGGTGCTGAGTACCCTCTATCGGGACAATCCGGAGAGCTTCACCCAGGCGACCGAGATCAAGGGGCGCAAGCGCGTCTATTTCTCCCAGGATCCCGAGGCGCTGCGGGCCAGTGGCAGCACCACCAAGCCCAAACAGGTGCCGGATACCCCGTTTTGGGTGATCACCAACACCAACACCAGCCGCAAGCAGAACATGGTGGCCCAATTGATGGCCAGCATGGGGTACAACGAGGATTTGACTGCGCGGGTGTGCGGCGCAGTTTAACGCATCACAGACTTAAGGCCTTGTCGGCAAGGCCTCGCTCAAGGAAAACGTCATGGCACAGCATCCTCACGCCGGCAAGCCGGCTCGCCTCAGCGACTTGACCAACATCCCCCGTCTGGTCAGCGCCTACTACCTCAACAAGCCGGACATGAGCCGCCCCGAGCAGCGGGTGGCCTTTGGCACCTCCGGTCACAGGGGCAGCGCTCTGCACAACGCCTTCACCGAATCCCACATCCTGGCGGTGACCCAGGCGCTGGTGGAGTATCGCCAGCAGGCCGGTATCCAGGGGCCGCTGTTTGTCGGCATGGATACCCACGCCCTGTCCGAATCCGCTTTTGCCAGCGCGGTGGAAGTGCTGGCGGCCAACGGCGTCGAGACCCGCATCCAGGCCGGCCTCGGCTTCACGCCGACCCCGGTCATCTCCCACGCCATTTTGCGCCACAACGCCAGCAAGCCGGCGGCCCTGGCGGACGGCGTGGTGATCACCCCGTCCCACAACCCGCCGGAAGACGGTGGCTTCAAATACAATCCCCCCCACGGCGGCCCCGCCGAGGGTGAGATCACCAAGTGGGTGGAAGACAGAGCCAACGCCATCCTGGAGGCAAACCTCGCCGGGGTGAAACGAATGCCGTTCGCCGAGGCGCTGGCGAGTGAGTTCGTGGTCGAACACGACTACGTCACCCCCTATGTGGACGATCTGGAAAACGTGCTGGATCTGGCGGCCATCAAGCGGGCCGGCATCAAGATCGGGGTGGATCCCCTGGGTGGCTCCGGCGTGGCCTACTGGGACGTGATCGCCAAGCGCTATGACCTCGACATCGAGGTGGTCAACTACCGCGTCGACCCGACCTTCTCCTTCATGACCCTGGACAAGGACGGCAAGATCCGGATGGACTGTTCCAGCCCCTTTGCCATGGCCGGCCTGATCGCGCTGAAAGACAAGTTCGACATCGCGCTCGGCAACGATCCCGACTACGACCGTCACGGCATCGTCACCAAGGCGGGGTTGATGAACCCGAACCACTACCTGGCGGTGGCGATCCAGTACCTGTTCACCCACAGAACCGGTTGGCCCAAGACGGCCGCGGTCGGCAAGACGCTGGTCTCCTCCTCCATGATCGACCGGGTCGCAGGCGAGATTGGCCGCACCCTGAAAGAGGTGCCGGTCGGCTTCAAGTGGTTCGTGGACGGCCTCTACAGCGGCGAGTTCGGCTTCGGCGGTGAAGAGAGCGCCGGCGCCTCCTTCCTGCGCAAGGATGGCACCGTCTGGACCACCGACAAGGACGGCTTCATCCTGGCCCTGCTGGCCGCCGAAATCCTGGCCGTCACCGGCAAGGATCCCCAGGCGCACTACGACGCCCTGGAGGCCAAATTTGGCCGCTCCAGCTACCGCCGCATCGATGCCCCGGCCAACAGCGCGCAAAAAGCGGTGCTGTCCAAGCTGGACCCGGCACTGGTGGAGGCCTCTACCCTGGCCGGCGATCCCATCCTCGCCAAGCTGACCCGCGCGCCCGGCAACAACGCCGCCATCGGTGGCTTGAAGGTCGTGACCGAACACGGTTGGTTCGCGGCGCGCCCCTCCGGCACCGAGTCCATCTACAAGATCTACATGGAGAGCTTCAAGGGTGAGGCACACCTGGACTTGATCCAGCAGGAGGCCCAGCTGATCGTTTCCGCCGCCCTGGCCAAGGCCGGCGTCTGACGTTCTCTGCGGATCACCCCATGTAAAAGAGGAGCCCTGGTGGCTCCTCTTTTTTTATGCATCCTGTTGGCTATTCAAGCCATTCGTCTCGCGGGTCAGTCATTGCCGGCCTTGCTGGTGCTCGCCTTGCGGACTTGCCAGCGTTTGAAGAAGGGCCTCGCCGGCAGCTTCATCAGGAACAGGGAGAGCAGGATCACCCCGATGCCGAGCCACTGACGCCCGTCCAGAGTCTCGCCCACCATCAGCACCCCCAGCGACACCGCCACCATGGGATTGGTGAGGGCCAGCATGCCCATCACCTCGGGACCGTGGCGCTTGAGGCCCCACAGCCAGGCCCAGTAGGCCAGCGCCGTGTTGAGCAGGATCAGCCAGCCAAACGCGGGGGCACTCGCCAGACGGGGTGTCGGCATGGGGCCCGCCAGCCACCAGGCGATCGGGATCAACATCAGGCCGCCGAGCAGCAGTTGCCAGGCGGTGAGGGCCAGCAGATCGCTCACCGGCCAGCGTTGCATCCAGCGGCTGGACTGGCCGATGAGCAGGGTGGCGAGCAGGGCGCAGCCCACGCCGACGGGATCCAGATTGGCGGAGGGGTTGAGCAGCAGCAACACGCCCACGAGCCCCATCAGCCCCAGCAGCAGCCACTTCAGGCTCGGCCGTTTGCCATCCTGCAACCAGGCCAGCCCCATCAGGATCAGCGGCAGGGTCGCGCCCAGGGTACCCGCCACGGCCCCCGGCAGGCGGAAGGCCGCCACGAACAGCAGGGCGAAGAAGGCGGTGATGTTGCAAAACGCCAGCAGAAATTGCCTGCTCCAGGTCAGCGGTGGTCGGCTGGGGTGCAGCAACAGCAGCAGCATGCCGGCGGGCAGGGCTCGCCACACCGCCACCCAGTAGGGGGAGTAGTCGGTCAGATAGAGACTGACGAGGGCGTAGGTGCTCCCCCACAGCAGGGGCGCGAGCAGGGCGATCAGCAGCGGCATGGGTATCTCACGAAAAAGTATCTTTAAGTAAAGATACATTAGCCGTCAGTTGGTTTATTATCAAGTATCTTTATAAAAAGATAATGGAGTCATGATGGAGTCTGATCATGTAGACCTGCTGCTGGCGCAGTGGGCCCGGCAGCGGCCGGATCTCGACTGCAGCCCCATGGGGGTACTGGGCCGGGTGGCGCGGATGGCGGCGATCGCCGGGCGTGAGGTGAGCGAGGAGCTCAAGGAGTGCGGCCTGCTGGGCTCCGACTTCGACATCCTGGCGACCTTAAGACGCGCCGGAGAACCCCTCACGCCGACCCAGCTCTACCAATCCGCCATGCTGACCTCGGGGGCCATGACGGCCAGGCTCGACAAGCTGGCCGAGCGGGGTCTCATCGAGCGACAGGCGGCGCCGAGCGACAGGCGCAGCCTGCTGGTCTGTCTGACCGAGGCGGGCAGAGAGCTGATCGATCGGGCGGTGGAGCGGCACGTGGCGAACGAGCGCCGCTTGTTGGCCCCATTGACCCAGGTCGAGCAGGTGCAGCTTGCCGCTCTGCTCAAGCGCTGGCTATTGGAAAACGAATAACAAAACGGGCCCATCGGGCCCGCTTTGTCAGCAAAATGCAGCATTAATAACTGCCTTTGGCATCCCTGACCGCCAGACCGAGTTGCCATACCGCCATGGCGTAGTGGGTACTGTGGTTGTAGCGGGTGATGGCGTAGAAGTTCGGCAGGCCGTACCAGTATTGGTAGCCGGTGCCCACGTCCAAGCGCAGCAGGCTCGCCTGCTGGTGGTTGCCGAGGGAGCTGGTGGGCGCGAGGCCGGCCCCGCGCAGAGTGGCGACGGGGTAGCGGGTCTGGAAGCCGTGCTCATAGCCGGGCAGCTGGCCCTGACCGCGCACCGCCACCGGTTGTCCCTTCTCCCAGCCATGGGCCTTGAAGTAGTTGGCGACGCTGCCGATGGCATCCACCGGATCCCAGAGGTTGGTGTGACCGTTGCCATCGAAGTCCACCGCATAGCTCTGGAAGCTGGACGGCATGAACTGGCCATAGCCCATGGCGCCGGCGTAGGAGCCCTGCGGCTCGGTGGGATCCATGCCCTCGTCCCGGGTCATCACCAGGAAGGCTTCCAATTCGCCGGTGAAGAAATCGGCCCGACGGGGATAGTCGAAGGCCAGGGTGGCCAGCGCATCCAGGATGCGGGTCTTGCCCATTACCCGGCCCCAGCGGGTCTCCACCCCTATGATGCCGACGATGATCTCCGGCGGCACCCCGTAGATCTGCTGCGCCCTGTTGAGCTCGCTCTCGTATTCACGCCAGAAGTTGACGCCATTCTGGACGTTGTCCGGGGTGATGAATTTGGCGCGATAGCGGTTCCAGGCGCCGTTCGGGCCGGTTGGCGGTGTGGTGGTGGGGGCCTGGGCGTCCATCAGCTTGATGATCCAGTCGTAGCGCTGGGCCTGGGCCAGCACCTGATGCAGTTGCGCACTGTCGAAACCGTGCTTCTCGACCATGCGCTGCACGAATCTGTCCACATTGGGGCGATTGGCGAAGTCGCCCTTGCTAACCCCTTGGCTATAAAGGGGTTTGCTCGGTGGTGTCTGGTTGATGAAGGCGCTCTTTGGCTGTGGCTTGACCACGGGCGTTGGGGCCGGTGTGCTGCTGCAGCCATAAAGCAGGGGGAAGGCGGATAGGGTGAGGACACAGACAAGGCGACGCATAAGGTTCTCGAAGGCCTGAATAAGGAGTGTCGTCATGGTAAGACATTGGCATCCATGCGCAAGTGCTCAGTGCATGGCGGGGGGCCGCTATTCATCTTTTGATTGATTCGCCGCCAGCGCTTGGCGCCCTTCCTCAACGAAGGGTGTGATAGCCGCTCCAGAGCCGGGTCAGGGTGGTGATGCCGCAGAGCAGGGCGAAGCCGTAGGCCAGCGGCCCGAAGGCCCCGGGCCAGAGGCACATCAGCACGAACAGGGCGATGGTCTCGCTGCCCTCGGTCAGACCGCCGAGGTAGTAGAGAGACTTGTGGTGGTAGACGGGGTTCTCGATGCCGCGCTTGCCCGCCATGATGGCGAAGGCCAGGAAGCTCGAGCCCGTGCCCATGAAGGCAAACAGCAGGGTGGCGGCGGGCAGGGCGTTGGCCGGGGCACTCAGGGCGAAGCCCAGCACCACGGCGGCATAGAAGATGAAGTCGAGGGTGATGTCGAGGAAGCCGCCACAGTCGGTGATCCCGGTCTGCCGCGCCACTGCCCCATCCAGTCCGTCCAGCAGCCGGTTCAGCAGGATGGTGAGCAGCGCCCAGTCGTGCAGCCCCAGCGCCAGCAGCGGCAGCGCCAGCATGCCGATGGCAAAGCCGGTGAGGCTTATCTGGTTGGCGCTCATCCCGGCCCGGCACAGGGGGGCGGCCAGGGCGGCGAGGGGACGGCGGATCAGGGGAATGATATGGCGATCAAGCAAGGCTTTGTTCCTCGAAGGGCATGAGATTGAGGATGGCGCCCGGCGCATCGTCCTCGTCGTGGGTGACCAGGATGGCCGGTATGTTCAGGTTCTTGATCTGATCGAACACCAGGGCCCGGAATGCGGCCCGTAGCGGCTTGTCCAGCCGGGAGAAGGGCTCGTCCAGCAGCAGGGCTTGCGGCTCGGCCAGCAGGGCCCGCAGCAGGCTGACCCGCGCCTTCTGGCCGCCGGAGAGCCGGCCGGGCAGCTTGTCGGCCTGATCGGTCAACCCCACCTCCGCCAACGCGTCCAGTGCCCTTGTCCTCCTGGCTGCCTCTCCTCTGACGCTGGCCGGCATGCCAAAGATCAGGTTCTCGGCCACCGTCAGGTGGGCAAACAGCAAGTCTTCCTGGAACAACATGCCGATCCGCCGCCGCTGGGGGGGCAAGGGAGTGAGCAGTCGCTCGCCCAGCCAGAGGTCGCCCTCCAGCCGAAAGGGACCCCTGGGTGGCAGCACGCCCGCCAGCGCAGCCAGCAACGAGCTCTTGCCGCAGCCGCTTGGCCCCATCAGGGTCAGCACCTCGCCGGGGGCCACCTCGAGCGCAGGCAGGATGAGCAGGGGTTTGCCTGCGAGGTGGAGAATAAGTGGGGTGCTGTGCAGCATGGTCATTGTCTCATCCTAATGAGCCGTGTTTCAGTGCTGGGTTGATGCGGGCCGGCAGCCAGAGTACCAGGGCGTAGACGCACAGCGGCAACAGCAGTTGTAGCAGGCCGTAGAGCCCCGCCAGCCGCCGGTTGAGGCCGCTGCCGATGGCCACCGCCTCCGTGGTGATGGTCACGACCCGGCCGGCGCCAAACAGCAGGGTCGGCAGATATTGGGCCAGACTCACGGCTGCGCCGACCCCGAAGGCGAACAGCAGGGGGCGCGCCAGCAAGGGGGCCTTCACCCGCCACCAGGCCCGCCAGGGGCTGGCCCCGAGCAGTTGCGCCGCCTGCACGATACGAGGGTCGAACTGGCGATAGGCGCCGTGCAGGCAGAGGTACACATAGGGCGCCACGAACAGCAGCTGGCTCCAGAGCACCCAGCCCCAGCCTATGCCGTCGACTCCGGCGCTGCCCAGCCAGTCGATCTGGAGCCGCAACCCGAACAACAGGCTGGCCTGGGGCAACAGCAGCGGCAGGCAGACGAGCCAGAGCGGCCAGGGGCGTCGATCCCGTTGCGCTTCCAGGCAGAGCACCACCAGCAGCAGGGAGATGCCGGCACTCGCGATGGCGAGCCACAGACTCTGCCATAGCAGGGGACCCAGGCTCGGCAGCAGCACCAGCCAGTGGTGACCGCTCCACTGGCTCGGCAGCCCGTCAGGGAAGGGCCAGCGGCGGGTCAGGGACCAGAGCAGCAGCGCGGCCAGCACCAGCAGATTGATGGCGAGCAGCCCCAGGGCGCCGCCCCCGACCAGGCGCCTGGCCAGGCAAGCAGGGGCGGTGCGGCGGCCATCGAGCCAATGGTGCCGGCCAAGGCCAAGATGCCCCCACTCCAGCAGCCGCAAGCCGGCGAGCAGCAGCAGACCGCCGGCGAGCAGCAGCAGGGCGCCGCTGGCACTGGCCCCGCGCCACAGCAGATCGGCGTCCTGATACCAGAGCCAGAGCCGCACCGCCAGCGGGGCTGGCGCATCCGGTCCCAGCAACTGGGCGAGATCCACCACGGCGATGCCATAGGCCGCCACCGCATAGAGCGGCAGGCGCAAGGCGGGCCAGAGGGCGGGCAGCAGCAGGCGCCACCAGATCTGGGGGAGACTGAAGCCCATGCTCACGCCTATCCACTGCTGGCGAGCCACCTTGGCCGGATCCAGGGCCGAGAGTGCCATCAGCAGCAGAAAGGGAGTCTCTTTGAGGATGAGCGCGACGATGAGGCCCAGACCGGCGGGGTCCTTGAGGGTCTGCCAGTCGGGCGGCATCTCAAAACCGGTGAGGGTGGGAGAGAGCAGCCGCAGCAGCCAGCCGGAGGGGGCGAGCAAAAAGGCAAAGCCGATGGCAAAAGCCACGTGGGGCAGGGCTAGCAGCGGGGAGAGCAGGCGGCGCAGCATCCCCATCCAGCGACTTCCGTCGCCCTGGGCGAGCAGCAGGGCGGTAAAGAGCAAGGCCCCCAGGGTAGAGGCGCTCGCTATCCAGAGGCTCAGGCCCGCCGAATGCCAGAGCCCGGGCTGTGCCAGCAGCAGCCTGAGATTGCCCATGGCGGCGCCCTCGGCCAGCAGGAGCAGCAGGCCGACGGCGAGCGGCGCGGCCAGCAGCAGGCCGCACAGCCAGAGAAAGAGGAGGCGCCAGGCCCGGCTGCTCATGGATCAGCGGCCGTAGCGCTCGGCCCAGGCCGCTTCCAGCCGCAGCTGCCAGCTGGGGTGGGGCTCAGGCTTAGCCTTGAAGCGCAGTGCCGGTGCCCCCGTGGTGGACATGGTCTTGACGCCGAGCCTGGCGGGATCCAGCACGCTGGGATCGCCCCAGAAGGCGGGGTCCGCCTTGCGGGCCTGAGCGTCCGGGCTCAGCAGGAAGTTGGCCACCACCTTGGCGCCGGCCCGGGCGCTGGCATTGAAGGGGATGGCGAGGAAGTGGCTGTTGGTCAGCGCCCCCTTTGCCATGGCCACCGCCTTGACGGTGGGGGGCAGGGTGCCGTTTTGCACCGAGCTCTGGGCCTCCTGTGGGTTGAAGCTGATGGCCATGGCAAGCTCGCCGTCATCGAGCAACTGCTTGGTCTCGGCGGCGCCGGTGGGGAACAGCTTGCCCTTGCGCCAGAGCGCGGGGTGAAGCGCATCGAGCCAGGCCCAGAGGGGCGCACTCAGGCGATCAAACTCGGCATCGGTCGCCTCCCGATAGAGCGGCGCGGGATCGGCGGTCAACTCCAGCAGGATCTGCTTGAGGAAGCTGGCGCCGTGAAACTGGGGCGGCTTGGGGTAGGTGAAGCGGCCGGGGTGGGCCTTGGCCCAGGCGAGCAGTTCGGCCGCCGAGCTGGGTGCTGTGGTGACTTCCTCCGTGTTAACCATCAGATTGAGCTGGCCTATGCCCCAGGGGGCTTCCAGTCCCTCGACCGGCACGGTGAAGTCCTCTGTCACCGGCAGGGCCTCGTCCACCAGCGCCATGTTGGGCAGCTCGGCACTGAAGGGGGCGCCCAGCAGGTGCTGCTCCTTGAGCGCCTTGAAGTTCTTGCCGTTGACCCAGATCAGGTCGATGGGGCCGTCCTCCGTCTTGCCCGCCTGCTGGTTGGCCAGCAGCTGGCTGACGCTCTGGGCGATGTCATCCACCTTCACCTGCACCAGCTTGACCCCGTACTGCCGTTCGATCTCTTGGCCGGCCCAGACCAGATAGGCGTTGATCTCCGGGCTGCCGCCCCAGGCGTTGAAGTAGACGGTCTGGCCGCGGGCCTCCTGAAGCGTCTGCTGCCAGCGCAACCCATCCACCGGTTGTTCGCTCGCCTGCAACGGGCTCGCCATCAGCAGGGGGAAGGCGGTGAGCAGCAGGGCCCGGCGCAAGGGGCGGAGCAAGGAGCTAAATCGGGTCTTGAACATAGGGTGACCTTCTGCAAAGGGATCAGACGCCGCGGCGCCAAGCGTGATAACGGGCCAATAGCGGCAGCAGACGAACGGGTTGATGGGCCTGCTGCCAACGTCCGGCCACCTGCTTGTTGGCCTCCATCAGGGTGGGATAGGCGTGCACTGTGGCGAGGATCTTGCGCAGCCCCAGCCCCTGGCCCATGGCGAGCACGAACTCGGCGAGCCGCTCACCGGCATGAGTGCCCACTATGGTGGCCCCCAGGATCTTGTCCTTGCCCGGCACCGTCAACACCTCGACGAACCCCTGCCGCTCGCCATCCGTGATGGCGCGGTCGAGTTCGGCCAGTGGGAAGCGGGTTGCCTCGAAGGGGATACCCCGGGCGCGGGCCTCGCCCTGATTCAATCCCACTCGGGCGATCTCCGGGCTGGTGTAGGTGGCGGCCGGGATCACCCGATAGTCCACCCGAAAACGCTTGAAGGGGGCGAACAGGGCGTTGACCGCCGCGTACCAGGCCTGATGGGCGGCGACGTGGGTGAACTGGTAGGGACCGGCCAGGTCCCCCACCGCCAGGATGCTGGGGTAGTTGGTGGCGAGGAAAGCATCCACCCGCACCGTGCCTCCGGGGTTAAGGGTGACCCCCAGCTCCTCCAGCCCGAAGCCGTGCACGTTGGCGACACGGCCAAGGGCCAGCAGCAGCTGGTCTCCCTCCAGGGTCATGCGCTCCGTGCCTCTGCTCAGGTGCAGGCGGATCTCGCCGGGGTTCCTGCGCTCGACTCGCTCTACCCGCCAGCCGGTGAGCACCCGCACCCCGTCTTCCTCCATCTGCGCCTGCAGCAGCGCGGCGACCTCGGGCTCCTCCCTCGGCAACAGCTGCTCGGCCAGCTCCACCAGGCTGACCGGGATGCCGAGCAGGGCCAGGCTCTGGGCCAGCTCGCAGCCCATGGGGCCGCCGCCGAGCACCAGCAGGTGGCGCGGTGGCTCGCGCAACTGCCAGAGGCTGTCCGAGGTGAGGTAGGGCACCTCGCCCAGACCCGGCAGATCCGGCACCCTCGGCCTGGCGCCGGTGGCGATGACGATGTGGCGGCCGGACAGTCGCCGACCGTTGATCTCGACCTCCCAGGGGGAAACCAGACGCGCGGCTCCCTGGATGCACTCCACCCCCAGCCCCTGATAGCGCTCGACCGAATCGTGGGGCTCGACGGTTTTGATTACCTCGGCGATGCGCGTCATCACGGCGGCAAAATCGGCTTTGGATTGGCTGGGCGTGAAGCCCAGCTCGGCGGCGCGGCGCTGATCGGAGGCGAAGCGGGCGGCGCGGATCAGCGCCTTGGAGGGAACGCAGCCGGTATGCAGGCAATCCCCCCCCATTTTGTGCTGCTCGATCAGGGCTACCCTGGCCTTGACAGCGGCGGCTATGTAGCTGGTGACCAGCCCGCCGGCGCCGGCGCCTATCACCAGCAGGTTGTAGTCGAAGCGCCGGGGTTTCTGATAGGGGGCGTGCAGGCGGCGCAGGGCGAGCCTGCGTTGCAGCAGGCTCACCAGGCTCTTCATCAATAAAGGCATCAGCCCGAGCAGGGTCAGCGCCGCCACCAGGCCGGGGGAGAGGATGTTGCCCGTGCTGGTGAGGGTGGCGAGCTCGCTGCCCGCCAGCACATAGACGAAGGTACCCGGCAGCATGCCGAGCTGGCTGACCCAGTAGTAGGTGCTGACTCTGATGGGGGTGAGCCCCATCAGCAGGTTGATCAGAAAGAAGGGGAAGAGGGGGATGAGGCGCAGGCTCAGCAGGTAGAAGGCGCCATCCTTCGCCATGCCGGCCTCAAAGGTGGCCAGCTTGTCCCCAAAGCGGCGGCTCACCCAGTCGCGCAGCAGGAAGCGGGCGCTGAGAAAGGCCAGGGTGGCCCCAAGCGAGCTGGCAAAGGAGACCAGCAAGAGCCCCCAACCGACGCCGAACAGGGCGCTGCCCCCCAGGGTCAGCAGGCTGGCACCGGGCAGGGAGAGGGCGGTGCTGAGCACGTAGACGAGCACGAACAACAGGGCAGCCAGGGTGAAGTGCGCCTGTACCCAGACGGAGAGCTGCGCCTGGCGTGCTTGCAGCTCGGCGAGGCTCAGGTAGCGGCCGAGATCGAGGGCGAAGAAGGCGCCGATGAGGCACCCCATGCTCAGGAGCAGCAGCAGGCGGGTGCGCGTCATCAGGGCGCCTTGTCTTGTTTGTGATCGTCGGCCGATGAGGGGCGCACCGGCTGCACCGGCAGCTGGCAGAAGCCCTGGGGCGCGATGTCGAGGGCGGCATTGAACTTGGCGGACATGTTCTGGAAGGCGATGAGGCCGGTCAGCTCCACCAGGGCATCGTCGTCAAACCAGGGCTTGAGGCGCTTGGCCTGCTCGTCGCTCACCCCCTCCAGCCCGGTCATCGCCTCTGTGTAGTCGAGCACGGCCCGCTCCCGCGCATCGAACAGGGGGCTGTCACGCCACTGGGCCAGGGCCTCCACCTTGGCACTGGAGCCGGCCCGCTTGATCAGCGTCATGGCGTTGATGTCGACGCAGAAGCGGCACCAGTTGAGCTGGGAGACCCGCACCGTCACCAGGGAGCGCAGCACGGGGTCGATGGGGGAGCGGCTGCGGTTGATCACCCCGTACAGGGTGGCCACGGCGGCAAACAGCCGTGGGGAGCGGCCCCAGCATTTGCCCGGGATCAGCACCTGGCCGTAGTTGCGTTGCTGCAGCCAGAAGAAGGGGCGGATAAACCAGGCATATTCCCGATCGGGCTTGACCTCGACGCGCATTGATTACCTTCTTATTGCTTCAAATTGGGTTTGTAGGCCTGACCGAGCCGCTCGTTGAGGCGGGTCAAAAAGTCCTGGATCCGCGCCCGGTTGGCGCCCAGATCGCTGCGCCCCTGGCGGGAGGCGGAGCGCATGTCGACCCGGGTTTCTTTCGGCCCCTGGAAGACCCGCAGCGCCACATCGTCCTGGAAGCCGAACCAGCCCGAGGTCACCACGGCATCGAGGCCGTCCGGGCTGGGCTCTACCTGCCAGCCCAGCTCGCTCATCAGCTCGCTCGCCTCGGTGACGACCTCGATGGGGGGGGCTCTGGTATAGAGAGGACCGGGGTTGCCGGCAAATGCTTGCAGGGGGGCGGCATTGATGGGGAGATCTTGCGCCGTTCTCAGCCGCTCGGCCCACTGGAGGCGGGGCGGGTGGTAGGGATCCGTGCTGACGTCGTTGGTGAGCGGGGCGCGCAGCGCCTGCACCACAAACAGCAGGGGCAGCAGCAGCGGGACGACACCCCACAGATGGCCCCACAACTGGCTCCACTGGTTGTCCGCCCGGCGTGGTACCCCGTATCGGCGCCAGAGCAGGTGCAGCAAGAGTCCGAGGCTGATCAGGGCGCTGGCGAGGCAGAGGCTGAAGCCGACCCACCAGGGCCAGAGGTGGACGCGGCTGCCGAGGGCGCCAATGAGGGGCAGCAACCAGGCCAGCAGGGGCCACCACAAATAACTGGGCATAGGAGGGATCCACGGGTGATGATGGAGCAATACCCAGAAGGATAAACTTAATTAACTGATAACGTTAGTAAATTTATCTCGCCACTGTCATTTCCCCCGGCGGAGCGGGCGTTCGCTGCCGGCATCCTCGCCCTATTAGGGGGTGAGCGGGCTGGGCGCTCTCGCGGTGCCCCGGGGCTCAGTTGCGGTACAGCACCTTGATGAGGTGGAAGCCGAACTTGGTGCGAATTGGACCCAGCACTGTCAGGAGCTCCCCCTTGAACACCGCATCGTCAAATGCCTTGACCATGTCTCCCTTCGAGAACTCCCCCAGATCGCCGCTGCGCTTGGCGGAGGCACAGGTGGAGAAACGCTTGGCCATCTGGCCAAAATCGGCGCCCTTGGCGAGCTTTTCCTTGATCTCGAGACACTGTTTCTCGGTCTTGACCAGGATGTGTTGGGCACAGGCTTTTTTCATGTGGGCGCTCCATGAGTGGATGGTGGGCGGATGACAAACGGGGCGCAAGATTACCCGAATTAGCTCCGTGCGTCAGCCGCCAGACGCGCCCTGGGGCGAGCCTGCCACAGGATCTCCAGCCCGAGCAGCCCATACAGGCTCCAGATGGCCAGCGGATTGAGCCATTGACCGCCCAGTTGCAGGGTGAGCAGGGCGCCACCGGCCAGCAGCAAGGTGATGCCGGGCAGGCGCCAGTGCGCCGGCAGCGGCGCCAGCATGGCCAGCCCCAGCAACAGGGCGAGACCGAAGGGCAGGTTGAGGGCGGTGAAGGCCAGGGCCTGTTGGCCATTCATGCCGGTCAGCAGGGCCAGCAGGGCACTGCAACAGGCCAGGAAGGTGATGAACTCGAGCCGGTCGGCGATGTAGTCAGCCATCTGTTCGCTACGTAAGGGCATGGGATGTCTCCTGCGATTGATGTCATCAGTGTGGAGCAGGCGGGTGCCCAGTGGCAGCGGGATAAATCGATTGGATTGAACGAAGCTTTCATCTCACCCATTCAACTTATTGATTTAAATTTATTTTCCTGTTGAATAGCGAGAAGGGTGTGCCCTGATGACAGGGGCGGATGTCAAGCCATGCCGCGGCAGCCCGGTCCGCCATCGCCGGTTTTCCGACAGGGTTTGTCGCGTGACGCCGGTGGTGAAATACGCAGGGGATGCCGCCTGTGGGAAGGTGGCCGAGTGCCGGTGGCGGTTTTTTTTTGTACCGCACTGCCGAGAGAGTGTTCGCTTTCACCCTCCCGGGATGGGATTTTCCCTGTCTGGTCGCTATGTTACGGACGGGGTGGTGCCAGAATAGGGGAGGGCCGCGTGGGGGATCCCGCTGCGGCTGCCGCGCCGATTATGCTAGGATGCACGGCGCTTGCCACCGAGTGAGCCTCATTATCATTCTAAATATTACAGATTTTTAATAATGTTATGCGGGGAAAATTACGTTTGACAGGATGCTATCCTATCCAACCGGCGGACAACCGATCGCTCTGGTACATGCTTCGCCGTGGGCTGGCTCCGTGGGGGCTCGCGCTCTGTCTGTTGCTGCTGGTGACTCCCGCCATGGCGGCCAAGTTGACCTATCAGATCAAGGGGGTCAAAGGGGAGCAGAAGGATAACGTCGAAGCCTACCTCAATGCCCTGCCCGTCTATCAGGAGCGTCAGTATCGCACCGCCCGCGCCAAGATCACCGAGAGCGTGCAGCAAGCCCTGCAGGTCTACGGCTACTACCAGCCCAAGATCACCCTGAGCCGCGACAAGCAAGCCCCCGCCAAGGTGGTGGTGGCCATAGAGAAGGGCAAGCCCGTGCTCATCTCGCGCCTCGACATCCTGCTGGAAGGGGATGCGGGCAGTGACGAGGTCTACAGCGAGCTGCTGGACAAGCTGCCCCTCAAGGAGGGGGATCCCCTCAACCATGGCAAGTACGAATCCATCAAGGCGGATCTCGGCAGCCTGGGGCTGGCTCGCGGCTACTTTGACGCCAAGATCAGCAAGAGCCAGGTCAAGGTCTTCCCGGAGCAGGGCAAGGCCGAGATCTTCATCCTGTTCCGCTCAGGCCCCCGCTATCACTTCGGCGAGATCCACTACGATGCGACGCCGGAGGCCCTGCGCCTCATCCGGCCGCTGATCAACATCAAGAGCGGCGACCCCTATCTGGCGATCCGCCTCGCCGAGATGTCGCAGGATGTCTCCTCCACCAAGCTGTTCAAGCAGGTGGACATCAAGCCCATGATAAGCCAGGCCGAGGGCAACCGGGTGCCGGTGCAGGTGACGCTCGCCAACCGGGTCGATCACGAGATAGAGACCGGTATCGGCTATGCCACCGACGTCGGACCGCGCCTGAGCGCCACCTGGGAGAAGCCCTGGGTCAACCGCTACGGGCACAGCCTCTCCAGTACCGCCAAGATCTCGGCCCCGGAGGCGGAGCTCAGCTTCGATTACCAGATCCCGGTGGGCAACCCGCTGCGGGACTATTACTCCCTGCAGGCGGGTTACCAGTACACCGACAACAACGATACCCGCTCCGATCTGGCCACCTTCGGCGTGCACCGCTGGACGCGGCGGCCGGAGAGCTGGGACAGAGACGTCTTCATCCGGTTGGAGAACGAGCGCTACGTGCAGGGTAACGACGAGGGGAACAGCCTGCTGCTGATCCCGGGTGTCTCCTGGTCGAGGCTGCGGGTGCGTGGCGGTCTGGTGCCGGATTGGGGGGATCGCCAACAACTGACGATGGAGTTTTCCAGTCCCTACTGGGGCTCTGACATCAACTTCATGCGGGTGTGGGGGCGCAGCAAGTGGCTGCGGACCCTGGGGGAGGATCACCGCTTCCTGATGCGGGTCGAGCAGGGGGCCATCATCGGCGACGACTTCTCCCTGGTGCCCCCTTCCCTGCGTTTCTTCACCGGTGGCGATCAGACCATCCGTGGCTACGGCTATGAGACCGTCTCCCCGAAGGGGGACGATGGCAAGCTCACCGGCGGCCGTTACACCAGCGTGGGCAGCCTGGAGTACAACTACCGCTTCAGCGAGAAGTGGCTTGGCGCTTTGTTCGTGGATGGCGGTACCGCCACCAACGATTACACCGAGGCCTGGAAGATAGGCACCGGGGTCGGGGTGCGCTGGGTGACCCCCATCGGTCAGGTCAGGCTGGATCTGGCGGTGGGGATCTCCGAGGAAGACAAGCCGCTGCGGCTGCACTTCGCGCTGGGGCCTGAACTATGAGGCAGCTAAATACGCTATTTATTAAAAACTCAGTGATATCCTGCGCTGAAAATATCGCTACTTTCAATTCAATTATGCTGGTTCGGCCGCTGCGGCTGCATTTCTCGCTGGGGTCTGCATCGTGATCTGGATAAAACGTATTTTCTTGTGGCCGACGAGTTTCTCCTCTTCGCAGGGGGTGGCACCGTGATCTGGATAAAACGCATCTTCCTGTGGTTGATGGGCCTCATCTTCCTGCTGCTCATCGGCGTCAGCCTGCTGGGCTTCACCCATCCGGGCAACCAGTGGCTATGGCAACAGGCCAAGTCGGCGCTGCCGTCTCTCAAGGGAGAGCTGGTGGCCGGCCAGCTCGGCTACGGCTGGACTCTGAAAGGACTCGGCTGGCAAGATGCGTTGGTGGATGTCACCATCGAGCACGCCGTGCTGGACTGGGATCTCGGCAAGTTGCTGCAGGGCAAGATCTGGATCAAGTCGCTGGAGGTGACCCATCCTGTGGCCCGGGCGGCCAAGTCCGAACCGGCGGCCGAAGAGCCGACGGCGCCCTTCGTCTGGCGGCCACTGCCGCTGCGTATCCAGATCGACAGCCTCAAGGTGACGGACCTGGATCTCGCCGTGCCGGGGGTGGCGCTGACCCTCAAGTCTCTCGACATAGGAGCGACCCTGGATCGCAAGGGGCTGATCGTGCGGGGGCCCGCGCTCGATGGGCTCAACATCGTACTGGCGGATGCCCCCGAGGAGCCTGCCGACAACAAAAAGTCCGCCGACAAGGCGAAGACGCCCGCCAAGGCGGCGCAGAACAAGGCGGCCACTGACAAACAGGACAAGCAGGGTCAGGATGTCTCCCTGGCGGCGGCCAAGCCGCCCGAGGGGAGCAAGGCTGACAAGAGCAGCAAGAGCAAGGCCGCAAGCAAGCCCGCGCCCATAGCGCTGCCCGCCATCCGCCTGCCATTCCCCATCCAGCTGGAAGGCCTGAGCATCACCAGGCTGCGCTACCAGCAGGGGGAGCTGATCGAGGGGCTCGACACCCTGCTGCTCAGCGCCACGGCCAAGGAGGAGCGCATCGATGTGCGCGAGCTCTCCCTGCGTCACGATATGGCCGATCTGGCGCTCAGCGGCCATGTCCGGCTGGTGGATGATTACCCCCTCTCCCTGACCCTGGATGCCAAGGCCCGCAAGGGGCTCAAGCCGTGGGAACTCGACACCGAGCAGGCGAAACTGACCCTGGATGGCTCTGTCGGCAAGCTGGCGCTGGCACTGCAGGCCAAGGGGCCGGTGGCGGCCAATCTCAAGGGCACCCTGGGGGCGCTGGATCCTGACTTGCCGTTCGAGTTGGCGCTGGACTGGAAGCGCCTTGGCTGGCCGCTGCACAAGCCCGCAAAAGAGGAGCCCAGCTATCAGCTGGACAAGGGGACCCTGAGTGCCAAGGGCAAGCTCTCCGGCTATCAGTTTGCCTTGAACACCGGCGGCAAGGGGACGGACGTGCCCCCCTTCAAGCTGGCCCTGTCCGGCAAGGGGGACCTGACCCAGCTCGAGCGCATCGAACTGCTGCTCAATGCCCTGACCGGGGAGCTCAAACTCGATGGCAAGCTGGCGTGGCGCAAGGGGGTCCAGTGGCAGGGCACCACCGAATTCAAGGAGATCAACCCGGCCGAGCTGGTGCCCGAGATCAAGGGCAAGCTGGCGGGCAAGATAGTCAGCCGCTTCGAGCTCAGCGAGGCGGGCCACTGGCTGCTGACGCTGCCCGAGCTCAAGGTCGAGGGCAAGCTGAACCAGTATCCGCTGGCGCTTAAAGGAGCGCTCAGCGGTAACGACAAGATGGAATGGACCATCCCGGCGCTGGCGCTGCAAAGCGGCCCCAACCACCTGCAGGCCAAGGGCGCTCTCACGGCGCAAGCCTGGAAGCTGGATGCGGATATCGACGCCCCCACCCTCGGCGGCATCTACCCCGGTCTCAAGGGGGACGTCAAGGGACAGGTGCGGCTCACCGGCAGCCAGCAGGCGCCGAGAGTGAACGCCGATCTGGCGTCCGGTCGCCTCTCCTATGCGGGAACAGTGCTAAAAGGGATCGCCATCAAGGGTAATGCCCTGGTGGGAGACAAACCCGCCGGTGAGCTGGCGCTGACGGTGGCGAGCCTGGTACAGGGGACGACGGCCCTCTCCCAGCTTGCCCTGAACCTCAGCGGCGATCTCAATCGCCACGATCTCACCCTGACCATGAAAGGGGAGCCGGTGGCCGCGGATCTGAGTCTGAATGGCGGCCTGCGCGGCGATCACTGGCGCGGTACCCTTTCGACCCTGAAGATGAAGACGCCCCTCAAGCGCTGGGAGCTGATGGCGCCCTGGGCGCTGGATCTGGCGCTGTCCAAACAGCAGCTGACCATGGGGGATCTCTGCCTGGGATCCCAGAAGGCCAGTCTCTGCGTCAAGGGCAGCCAGATCTCCGCGGCCCAGGGCAGCCTGGAGTTTGCCCTCAATGCCCTCGATCTCAAGCGACTGCGCCCCTGGCTGCCGGACAACTTCCGCTGGCAAGCGGTGCTGTCGGCCGATGGCCGTGCCAGCTGGCGTGGCGCCCAGCCGACGTTGCACGCCACAGTGCGTACCACGGCCGGTACCTTCATCGCCGACGAGCTCAAGACCGAGTACCAGCAGCTTGAACTCGGCGTCGATTTCGAACGCCAGCAGGCCGCCATCCGGCTCGACTTTGCCTCCAAGCAGATCGGCAACATCGACACCGATCTGCTGATAAAAGAGCCCGCCGGGCGGGGCCAGTTGTCGGGTCAGCTCAAGTTTGACCAGCTCAAGCTCGCCACCTTCGCCCCCCTGATCCCCGAGGTGCGCTCCTTGCAGGGCTTCATCTCGGCGGATGCCCGCTTCGATGGCACCCTGGCCTCACCCCTGCTGTACGGCGACCTCAACTTGCAAGACGGGGAGGTGCAGACCCACTCCGACATGGTGACCCTCTCCAAGCTGGTGACTCGCCTCAAGATCGAGGGCAACAGAGCCGAACTCGATGGCACCATGATGGTGGGCAAGGGACCGCTCGTGCTGGGGGGCTGGCTGAGCTGGGCCCAACAACCCGTTACCGGCAGCCTCACCATCAAGGGCAAGGATCTGGAGGCGCAATACCCTGGCATGGGCCGGGTGCGGGTGACCCCGGACATCGCCATATCGCTGGGAGAGGAGACCCTGGTCAGCGGTCAGGTGGACATTCCCTGGTCGCGGATCCTGGTCAAGAGCCTGCCCGAGAGCGCGGTGGCCGTCTCCGATGACGTGACCGTGATCTACGATGATCTGCCGCCGGTACCCAAAGCGGCACCGCTACCGATGGAGATCAAGCTCGCCATCCGGCTTGGCGACGATGTCCGGCTGGAGGCCATGGGGCTCAAGACCAAGATGACCGGGGCGCTCAACATTCGCCAGGATCCCTCCAAACCGCTGTCGGGCAACGGTCAACTGGAGCTGAAAGATGGGCGTTTCAAGGCCTATGGTCAGAACCTCATCATCAAGGAAGGCCGCATCCTGTTCTCCGGCCCCATCGATCAACCCTATCTCAATATCGAGGCGAACCGGGATCCCGATACCATAGAGGACAATGTCACCGTCGGGGTACGGGTGACGGGACCGGCGGCCAAGCCGAAGATCACCGTCTACTCCGAGCCGCAGATGGCGCAGTCCGAGCAGCTCTCCTACCTGCTGCGCGGCAAGGGGTTGCAGACCAGCGGTGAGGATGGCGGCTTCAACGGCCTGCTGGTGGCCGGCGCCGTCAGTCAGGCCAACGGGGTGGTCTCCAGCATAGGGGAGTCCCTCGGCATGAGCGATGTGGCTCTGGATACCGCCGGCAGCGGTGACGACACTCAGGTGACCCTGTCGGCCTATCTGCTGCCCGGCCTGCAGTTCCAGTACGGGGTCGGGGTGTTCAGCCCCATCGCCGAGTTCAAGCTGCGCTACGAGGTGCTGCCAAGGCTCTATCTGCAGGCGGTGAGCGGGGTAGCCCAGGCGGTGGATATCTTCTACCGCTTCACCCTGTGAGGAGAAAGGAGTGTGACGACGGGAGGCCTTGGCCTCCCGTTTGCTATTGGCGACGGGTGGCCGGGAGTGAATACGCCGGGGCTAAAAAGCGAAAACCCGGCGCTGGGCCGGGTTGTCTGAAGAATGGTGGAGGGAGAAGGATTCGAACCTTCGAAGGCAGAGCCGTCAGATTTACAGTCTGATCCCTTTGGCCGCTCGGGAACCCCTCCACGGGGTATTTCTCTTTCGATGTGGTACTGCTTTTTTGCACTTGAATGGTGGAGGGAGAAGGATTCGAACCTTCGAAGGCAGAGCCGTCAGATTTACAGTCTGATCCCTTTGGCCGCTCGGGAACCCCTCCTCGAGTGCGAGCGCATACTAACAGATCTGTCGCGCTTGTGAACCCCTTGGCTTTATTTTTAATGCTCAAAGGATCGGGTTGACGGCCGATAAGCAATGAAACCCCCATTTCCAAGATTTATCTCATGCTGCCCAGCGCGATTCGTGATCGACTGCTCGTTGATGAAGCCCAGTTGGGCCAGCGCCTCAACCAGGATCTCCGGCAAGGGGACAGGGCCGACTTCCGGCTGCACCTCGCCCTGCTGAGCGGGGCCGTCGAAGATCAGCCCTGGTTTGGGGCCACGCCGGCGGCGCAGCCGCAAGAGCAGGAATGGCGCAGCCATTTCGGTCTGCCGCCCAAGGCGGCCTTGCAAGGGACTGTGGCGGAGCCCGATGCCAGCGAGCTCAACGAGCGTCTGCAACAGGGGGGGAACATGGTGGATGTGCGGCTCTGGCTGGCGCTGCGCTCGCCCCCGCTGGTGAGCAAGGCGCCGGCCCTGGATCCCGCCATCTACGACAACCTCTCGGCGTTGGGACGTGAGCGCTGGCAGGAGAGACAAGCTGCCCGGTCTCTGGCTTCCTACCCTGGAGGGGAGGTGCCCATGCTGATGCTGCCGCTGCTGGAGGAGTTGAAACTAGGAGTAGATGCCCGCTTGCGCTGGCTGAGTTGAGGAGCTGAGTGGCAGTATGCAAAAAGGCGGGATGACCCGCCTTTTTGCTCAATGGATGAGATGACTGCCCGGATCAGGCGTCGGCTTCGTCAGGCTCCGTCTGGGGAATGTCCTTGCCTGCGGCGGCTGCGCGGCGAGCAAGGGGTTTCTCGGTGTGGCGATTGAGCTGGCGTTCCAGCTTCTGGCCCAGATCCGTGATGGCGGCGTACAGATCCTCGTGCTCTGCCTGTGCAAACAGCTTGCCGTTGGGGATGCCGGCGGTGGCCTCGACGATATAGGTCAAACGCTCCTTGGAGATGATCACATGGGGTGTGATAAGAGGCACTTGAAGACGCTCGAGCTTTTCAAAACGGGATTCGATGCGCTCGCGAATGGCTGGGGTGATGTCGATGATTTTGCTGGTGATTTCGATTTTCATATTGGCCCCCTTTGGGTCGTCTTGCTTGTGTCTTCACCTCCAGATTACCCATGTCGCCAGATTGAAATGTGATCTGCGTCACAAAATAAGGCCTTGGTTATCTAGCGATTTATAAATTGTGAGCTTTTCCCGTTTCATGCCAAAAACCGCTTGAGCTCCACGAAACGGGCAGGCAGTATGAAGAAACTAGGCTCGTCTCTGTCCCCTCTTGGCAGCGCCTTGTGTCGACCTGATGTCTGGTTTTTGCCGCTTAGTTTCGTATTTTCTCTGTCTATCCTCGTCACCGCATCGCAGATTGATTGCCATGCGCGAATGGCGTATGCGTAGAAGCGGGTATTCCTCCCCCTCAAGCGAGCGGGGTGGATAACGTGGTTGCTGTAGTGTTGGAGTCGTAAATGAAGCAACAAGCCACCCAGATGATGTGGTTTTATGATCGGCAGCATGAGCAATGGAGCCTGTCTGATCATGTCTCTTGCCAGCCCTGGCAGGGGGAGGGGGCTCATCCCTGGGCCGGGCAGCTGGCGCAAGAGGATGAATCCGGCTTCGCCGATTTTCTCACCAGACTCTATCACTCGCGTCAACCTGGCCAGTTTATTGGCCACCTCTGCGATGAGAACGGCGCCGTGCACCACGTGCTCTGGAGCGGTCAGTATGTGCCAGCCCAGCAGGTGTGCTGTGGTTGGTTGGCACCGCTGGACGGGGTCCAGGGAGCCGAACTGCCGGACGGCCTGGTGCAACCCTCCCATCAGTTGCAAGATCCCCTGCTGACCCAGCTGGCCCAGGCCCTTTCCGCCAAGACCGGCCTCGATTTTTGCAATACCCTGGTCAACGAGCTCGCCCATATTCTGGGGGCCAATGCGGTCTGGCTGACGGAGCGCGTTGGCCGCGATCGACTCAGGGTGCTGGCGGGCCACGGGATCGACCTCAAAGAATATGCCCTCGCCGACATGCCCTGTCAGCGGCTCTACCGGCAAGATGCCGTCGCCGTGACCCCCATCAGCGAGCCCCTGACCGGCTGCACCGGCCTGCCACCGGGTCAGCACTATTACGCTCAGCCCCTGCTCGATCGCAGGGGGCAGGTCCTGGGCCATCTGGCGTTGCTGTTCCCGAGTCAGACCCAGACCGCGAACCTGGGCTCCGTGCTGACCATCTTCTCGGTGCGCATGGTGGCCGAGCTGGAACGTCTGCAAAGCGATGCGCAGTTGCGCCTGTCGGCGGTGGCGTTCGAAACTCATGAAGGGATCATCATCACGGATCCCGACTTCAAGATCCTGCGCGTCAACAACGCCTTTGGCCAGATCACCGGTTTTGACAACCAGGGCGTGATAGGCCGCTACCTTGGCAACGACCTCTGGTCCGGGCTGGGTGGGCTTGGCTATGAATTCAATGGCCTGGATCGCTGGCAGGGGGAAACCCAGCGGCTGCACGCCGACGGTCATGGCTATCCTCAGTGGGAAATCGTCACGCCGGTGCAGGATGACAAGGGGGGCATCAGTCACTACGTCATCTTCTTTGAAGACATTTCGGAGCGCAAGGCGGCGGAGCGCCGCATCCAGGATCTCGCCTATTACGATGAGCTGACCGGCTTGCCCAATCGCCGCCAGCTGCACGAGACCCTGGCCCAGGCGTTCATGGAGGCGAGCCGCGAGCACCTGATCGGTGCCCTGCTGTTTATCGATCTCGATCATTTCAAGACCATCAACGACTCCCTCGGCCACGCTACCGGCGACTGGCTGCTCAAAGAGGTGGCCAGCCGCCTCAAGCGATTGGTGCGGCAAGGGGATTGTCTGGCGCGGCTCGGCGGCGACGAGTTTGTGTTGCTGCTGCCCTCCCTCTCCATCAGCCCTCCCCAGGCTGAGATGCAGGCCGACCTCATCGCCGAGCGGCTCATCGGCGAGATTGCCGCGCCCTACAGCCATGGCGGCCAGGTGTTGCACATCGGCGCCAGCGTCGGCATCACCCTGTTTCCCGGGCGGGAGCAGGAGGCGGGGGACCTGCTCAAGCAGGCGGACACCGCCATGTATCAGGCGAAGTCGGCGGGCCGCAAGACCCGGCGCTTCTTCGATGCCTCCATGCAGTTGCAGGCCGATCGCCGTCTGCTCATCCACAACGAGCTGCGCAGCGCCCTCAACAACCAGGAGCTGACGCTCCACTATCAGCCCCAGCACATGGTGGAAGGGGGGGACATCATAGGTGTGGAGGCGCTGATCCGCTGGCAACCTCCTGGCCGCGCGCTGGTCTCCCCCGCCGAGTTCATTCCCATCGCCGAGGAGACGGATCTCATCGTCGACATCGGCAACTGGGTGCTGCACGAGGCGTGTGCCCAATATGTCTCCTGGGAGGAGAGCGGGATCCACGTGCCCCAGCTGTCGGTCAATGTCAGTGCCAAGCAGTTCCATGCCCATGACTTCGTCGACTGCATTCACGACGTGCTGGCCGCCACCGGCATGGATCCCGCCTGCCTGAACCTGGAGATCACCGAGTCCGTGGTGCTCGGCCATGCGGAGGACACCATCAGCAAGATGGCCGAGCTCAAGACCCTTGGCATCAGCTTTGCCATCGACGACTTCGGCGCCGGTTACTCCTCCCTGAGCTACCTCAAGCGACTGCCGGCGGACGAGCTCAAGATAGATCGCTCCTTCATTCAGGACATCCCCAAGGATGGCGACAACATGGCCATCGTCGAGGCGGTGATCGCCATGGCCCGTCATATGGGCTTCAACGTGACGGCCGAGGGGGTCGAGTCGCGCCAGCAGCTGGAGTTCCTGCAGGCGCAGGGCTGTCATTTCTTCCAGGGCTATCTCGCCTCCAAGCCGCTGCCTGTGCCCTATCTGGAGCGCTATATCAGCCGACTGACGCGCCACGATCGCAACCCCCAGACCGATAAAAATAGTGTGGCGTAGCCCCCATCTTTAACGGGTAGAATGAAAGGCATGTCACCACCGCCAACGGGCGGTGGTTGTGCCTCTCAAGGGAGAACGCTATTCGTGAAAGCCGTCTGGGGAATCATCTTATCGGCGCTGTGTGTGCCTGGGCTTCTGCCGCAAGCCTCTGCTCAAACCATGGAGCAATCCCTCTATCGTCAGGCCTATGATGCGGTACGGGCGGACGATCAGGCCCGTTTCCAGCAGATCCGTGCCCGCTTGACCCATTATCCGCTGCTGCCCTATCTGGATTACTACCAGCTGGCGTTCCGACCGGGGGCGGCGGACTACGACGACGTGACCCGTTTCATCCGCCAGCACGGGGACACGCCCCAGTCCAACCGGCTGGAGCGCAGCTATCTCACCTACCTGGCCCAGAGCCAGCAGTGGTCCCAGTTCCTGCGCTTCTACCCGGCCAAGCCGAGCTCCACCGACTTGCTCTGCATGCACTATCAGGCGCGCTACTACACCGGACAGCGGACACAAGCCCTGAATGAAGCGGACAAGCTCTGGCTGAGCGGCCAATCCAGGCCCGATGCCTGCGATCCCCTATTCCAGCTCTGGCAACAGGCCGGTCTGCGCACCCAGGATAAGATCTGGCAGCGGATGAAGCTGGCGTTCGAGGCGCAAAATCCCGACCTTATCCGTCACCTCGGCGCCCAGCTGAGTGGCAACCTGAAACCCTATGGGGATCAGATGATCGCCCTGTTTGATCAACCCGCCAGGGCGATGAACCCGGCCAACTTCACGGCGGCGCCCCAATCCAGACACCTGCTCGCCCTGGGGCTGGCCCGCTACGCCAATCAGGAGCCCGAGGCCGTGTTGCGCCAGTTGGGGGAGATGAAGCGTCGTTTCGGTCTGAACCAGACCGAGGTGGCGGCCGTGGAGCGCGCCGCCGCGCGCCGTCTGCTGCTGGACAGATCCCCCGCCCAGCGTGGCTGGCTGGATGGGACCCTGGCGCGCAGCAAGGATGGCGAGTTGCTGGAGCTAAGAGCGCGGCTCGCCATCTGGGAAGAGGATTGGCGAGGGCTCGAAGGCTGGGTCAAGAAGATGCCCATGGCGCTGCAGAAGGAGGATCGCTGGCGTTACTGGCTGGCTCGCTCCCTCGAGGTGAAGGGGCAGCAGAAGGCGGCGCGGGATCTCTATCTCGAGACCGCCAACCTGCGCGGCTTCTACGGCTTCATGGCGGCCCAGCGCACCGGCGTACCCTATCGCATCAAGAACCAGAGCTCGGCGCACAAGGTGCCGGACTGGCGCACGGCGAGCAGCCGCTGGCCCTTCCTGCTGCGGGTGCGCGAGTTGCTGGACATGAACGAGATCACGGCGGCACGCTCTGAGTGGATCCATAACATGGATCGCAACCCGGTGGCCCAGCGCCTCGAGTTTGGTCACATCGCCCTCAATCAGGGCTGGCATGAGCTGGCGATCCTCTCCAGCATCCGGGCCGAGGCCTGGGACGCGCTCGACTTGCGCTTCCCCTTGCCGCTCAAGCGCACCTTCTCCCAGATGGCGCAGGAGCGCACCATGAACACCAGCCTGCTCTACGCCATTTCCCGCCAGGAGAGCGCCCTCTATCCGCTGGCGCAGTCGCCGGTCGGGGCACGTGGCCTGATGCAACTGATGCCGGCGACTGCCAAGGAGACGGCCGCCAAGCTGGGTGTACCCTATCGCAACGAGCAGCAGCTGTTCGATCCGGCCATGAACATCCGGCTCGGCAGCGCCTACCTCAAGCGCTTGCTGGATGTGTATGACGGCAACCGGATCCTGGCGGCGGCGGCCTATAACGCTGGGCCCGGCCGGGTCAAACGCTGGCGCGATCAGAGCGAGAACAAGCCGATGGACGTCTGGGTGGAGAGCATTCCCTATCGGGAGACGCGCAACTACGTCCAGAACGTGCTCTCCTTCGATCTCATCTATCAGCACAAGCTGCAGCAACCCCTGCGTTTCATGTCGGAACGCGAGCTGAATCACGCCTATTGAGAAGGGGAGGCAGTCGCCGCGGCGGTTGCCTCCCATTCTTGCCTCAAAATGGTTATCATCCCTTAAGCTTTGTTACAAAAGGAAACCTGCCAGGTGATCGGGCACCGCATCTTGGGCTGGCAGGTTCGATACAATAGCCCGATCAACACAGACAGGTTTCCCCAACAAAGGAATTGAGAGTGGCAACGATCAAAGATGTGTCTCAGCTGGCGAATGTGTCCATTTCGACGGTGTCGCGAGTCATCAACAACACGGCGCAGGTCGCCCCCGAGAAGCGCGAGGCTGTTCTCGCGGCCATGAAAGAGCTGAGTTTCCGTCCCAACAGCTTTGCCCAGGCCCTGGTGAGCAAACGTTCCAACTGCATCGGCGTACTGGTAGGGGATCTCTGCGGTGGCCCCTTCTTCGCCCAGATGATGCGCGGCATCGAGAGCATGGTCGACAAGGCGAACAAGTTCACCATAGTGGTGTCCGGCAACCACGATGCGACCCGTGAGCGGCACGCCATTCAGGCGCTGTTGCAGCGCCAGTGTGACGCCCTGATCCTGCACAGCAAGGCGCTGCCGGATGCCGAGCTGATCGAGCTGGCGACGGGCTCCACTCCCATCGTCTTCATCAACCGCCAGGTGCCGGGTTGCGAGGATCGCTGCGTCTGGCTGGACAACCAGGCGGGCATCACCACCGCCTGTCAGCACTTGCTGGATGCGGGGCATCGCAAGATTGCCTTCGTCACCTCGGATGACGAGGCGTTCGTCGATGGTCAACAGCGGATGGCGGGCTACAGGGTTGCCCTGCAGCGAGCCGGCATCGAGCTGGATCAGTCCCTGATCGGTCGCGCCTATGCCGATGAGAAAGGTGGCTATGTGGCCATGAGTGAATTGCTGGAGCGCGGTGTTGAGTTCAGCGCCGTGCTGGGCTTCAACGACGCCATGGTGGCGGGGGCCATCTCCTGTCTGCTGGAGCGCGGCTACAAGATCCCCCAGCAGGTGTCAGTGGTCGGCTTCGATGACATTCCCTACGCCCGCTACATCTACCCCAAGCTCACCACTGTGCGCTACCCCATCGAAGAGATGGGCGAGCGGGCCGCTGAACTGGCCTTGCGGCTGCTGGATCACAAGCCGGTCGACGGCCTGGCACTCAAGTTCGAGGCAGAACTGGTGCCCCGCGAATCCGTCGCCTGAACAAGAAATTGGCCCTGAACGGGCCAATTTATTCGTAAAACATTGAAAGCGCTTTCAGAAATCCTTTTCAACTGTGATCCGCTTCAAAGCTTTTTGACCGCGCTGCCACTAGGATAGGCCCACGAATTAGGAGCGTGCGCTCCCGATTTTCCCGCTGTGGGAGGTAACTGGTTAATCCAGCTATTTCCTTCGTTACTTTCGACGGTCATCATGGATGGCCGTTTTTTTTTGCCAGGATTTTACCGATGACAGTCGAGAGTGAGTATCAGACGGGAATAGTGGGGGCTGGCTGGCTGGGATTGCCGCTGGCGAAGGTGCTGCAGGTGCAGGGTCAATCGGTCGCGGTGACGGTCAGCTCGAGCGAGAAGGCCGCGCGCCTGGTGGCCGAAGGGATGCCGGCCTGGCCGCTGCAACTGTCGGCCCAGCTGGACGCCTTGCCGTTTCACTGCCGCGAGCTGGTTGTCTGCGTGCCGCCGAGCAAGACGGAAGATTACCCGGCCGCGGTGGCGCGCCTGTGCCAGCTGGCCAGGACGGCGGGCACGCAGCGGGTGCTGTTCATCAGTGCCACCTCGGTGTGGGCACCGGGGCAGGGGGAGGACGAAGCCCCTCAACCTGCTCATGCTCGCGGGATGCGAATGCTGGCCGCCGAGCAGGGGGTGCTGGGCGCAGGTTTTGAGTGCGCCATGGTGCTGCGTCCCGCCGGTCTCTATGGCCCGGATCGCCATCCCGGCCGTTTCCTCGCGGGCAAGACGCTGGCGGGGGGCGCTCAAGCGGTGAACCTGGTGCACCTGGACGACGTGGTGGCCGCCTGTCTGCTGATGCTGGCACAAGGGCAGGATGGGGACGCCTATAACCTGAGTGCCCCTGTGCACCCCAGGCGCGAGCAGCTCTATCCGTTTGCCTCGCGCCTGCTCGGGTTGGCGCCGCCGATCTTCACCGAGCCGAGCGGCGACTTTGCCCCCATCGAGGGGCAACGCATCTGCCAGCGGCTCGGCTTCGTCTACCGCTGGCCGGATCCGGCCCACTGGTTTGCCGAACAGGCAGCACAATCAGATTGAAAAAAGATGGGGCTCAATATTATCTGCTGCACTCCATCCAAGAGCTTGGCGGGTAATTGCGATTTGCCAAGGTCGGGATCGCCCCCTATCATGCCGCCACCCATATCCTGAGTGCGGTCATGCGGCGCTCTATACCCGGCCTGCCTCGATGGGACGCCGGGTTCTCGCCGTCATACCGCCATTCATACCAGTCATAGAGAGTCGTAATGATGGTCGATACCAAGCGTCACCCCGATGGGGAACTGCTGCTGAGAACCCTGGCAATGCCAGCCGATACCAACCCCAATGGCGATATCTTCGGGGGCTGGATCATGTCCCAGATGGATATAGGTGGGGGCATCATGGCCAAGGAGCTGGCAAAGGGGCGCATCTGTACCGTGTCGGTCGAGGGCATGACTTTTCACAGTCCGGTCAAGGTGGGGGATGTGGTGTGCTGCTACGGCCGCTGCCTGAAGATCGGGCGCAGCTCCATGCGCCTCAAGCTGGAAGTCTGGGTCAAGCCGGTGCTGCGGGAGAATGAAGCCCAGCGCTACTGCGTGACCGAGGGGGTCTTCACCTACGTAGCCATCGACGATCAGGGTAAATCCCGTCCCGTCCCGGTCTGATCCTGCTCAGATGATCCGGGCGCTGATGATGGATATTTCCTGCTCAAGCCCGGTTTTTTGCCGTATCATGCGCTCCAGCATCTCTTCCGAGCCAACGCAGTGCTGGGCGTCAAACAGGCAGAGATCGCACTGGGGATCCCGCCTGATCTGGTAAACGGTGGAGAGCTCCACTTGATGACAAGTTCCTTGTTGATCATAAAATGTCACGCGGTACTGGTGCTGTCTCGCCATTGCGGGATCCCTCATGGATGAGTCGGGCCGGACACGAATAATGAGACTAGTCGGCGACCATGACACTTGTGTTGGTCATGGCCGATTGCAGAGGCAGGTGATTGTTAGCCAATGAAAAATAGTTATCGGATTCTGGGGACTTCCCTGCTGACGCTGGGACTGGTCGGTTGTTTCGAGGTGCCTGATCAGGATCATCTGGTCACGGCGGCGGGCATAGTGCCCGGCGTCAACTGCCAGCAACCGCCGCTGGTGGCGCTGGCGTCCACCGCCTTGCCCCGCGAGTTCGGCATCACCGTCTGGAATCTCTACAAGGGTCAGCGCAAGAACTGGCGCGAAGGGCTGGACGAGTACGCCAAGTCCCAGGATCTGGTGCTGCTGCAGGAGTCGGTCACCCGACCCGAGATGCTGGACTGGCTCAAGACCGGTGACTTCCAGTGGCAGCAGTTGCAAGCCTTTACCCAGGGGGGTGTCTCCTTCGGTGTCATGACGGTGGCCAAGACGCCACAGGCCTTCGTCTGCGGCGTGCGCTCCCCCGAGCCACTGCTGCGTATTCCCAAGTCCGGCTTGGTGAGCCTGTACCCCTTGCAGGGCGATCCTGACGGTGTGCTGGTGGTGAACCTGCATGCGGTCAACTTCGAGCTGGGCATGGCGACCTTCCGCGAGCAGATCAACGATCTGACCGCACTGATCCATCGTCATCAGGGCCCGGTCATTCTGGCGGGGGATTTCAACACCTGGAGCGACAAGCGGGAATTCTGGTTGAACAAGTTGGTGGGGGAGCTCGGCCTGCAGGAAGCCATCCCGGTGCCGGATCTGCGCCGTACCGCCTTCGGCCGCCCGCTGGATCACCTCTACTACCGCAACCTGGATCTGGTGGAAGTGAGTTCACCTGCCACCGATGCCTCGGATCACAACCCCATCATGGCGCGCTTCGCGGCTCAGGCCATCACGCCCTGATCGGGCCGGATGGCAGACAAAAAAATACCCCGCACCAGGCGGGGTATTTTTTTATCGGGTCTCAGCCATCAGCTGTTGTTCTTCACGAACAGGGTCAGTTCCTGACCCGGCTTGAGGTTGTCACGCTTGCCGAGCTGATTCCAGCGCATCACGTCGTTGACGGCGACCTGGAAGCGGGCGGCGATGGAGGAGAGGGAGTCTCCGCGACGGACCTGATAGACCATGGACTTGTTGCTGCCCTTGCCCTGCTTGGGCCAGACCACCAGTTTCATGCCCGGCTTCAGGGCCGACTTGGCATTCAATCCGTTCCACTTGGCCAGATCGGTGTGTGCCACACCGTGCGCCTGGCTGATGCTCCACAGGTTGTCACCGGAGCGCACCTGGTAGCTCACCTTGTTGCCACTGCGGCTGGCCAGCTGCTGCGGCTTGCTCTGGGCGACCTGGCTCGACGTGCCGCCGTTGGGGATCACCAGGCTCTGGCCACGGCGCAGGTTGGTGCCACGCAGGTTGTTGGCGAGCTTGAGCTGCTGCACGCTCACCCCGTGGTTCTGGGCGATGCGGGAGAGGGTATCGCCGCTGGTGACCTGATAGGAGCGCACGCCACGGGTGCGTTCACGCTTGGGCAGGTCGGCCAGCGCCAGCTCCAGGGTGTCGGCATATTCGACAGGCACCAGCAGGTTGTAAGGCCCCTGCGGCGACGTCGTGCCACGCTTGAGCGCGGGATTGAGGGCCTTGAGCTGGGAGGCTGATACCCCCGCCAACTGGGCGGCCACGTTCAGATCGATCTGACCACCGGTGTTGATGGTCCGCAGCTGTGGCTTGTTGGCCAGCACAGGCAGGGGGACATTGTACTTGTCCGCGTTGCGGATCATGTCCGCCATGGCCAGGATCTTGGGCACATACATCCGGGTCTCGCGGGGCAAGTCCAGGGACCAGTAGTCGGTCGGTCGACCGGCCTTCTGGTTGCGGATGATGGCGTTGCGCACCCGGCCTTCACCGGCGTTGTAGGCGGCCAGCGTCTGCAACCAGTCACCGTCGAAGAAGCGGTTCAAGTATTCCAGATAATCCAGCGCCGCATTGGTGGACGCAATCACATCGCGACGGCCGTCATACCAGTTGTCGTGGCGCAGGCCGAAGTTTCTGCCGGTGGCAGGCACAAATTGCCAAAGACCGACCGCATTGCTGCGGGAGCGGGCATTGGGATCGAAGGTGCTCTCGATCATGGGGATGGTAATAAGCTCCATTGGCAGCTCACGCCGTTCGATTTCCTCTACCATCAGATACAGGTAGGGCTCAGCCCGGCTGGCAATGGTCGCCATATGCTTATCATTACGCAGTAACCAATCACGCTGTTGGCGGACCCGGGCATTATCATGCGAGTCCAGCTGCATATCATCGCTGATACGCACCCACAGGTTATCGGTGTCATCCATCTCTTCTAACTGCTCGTCGCCGAACAGCATTCTGGAAGAGTGTTTCTTGTACGTTTTCTTGCTGACTTGGGGGGATTTGATCGGCTCGATTGCCGTTACCGCCCGGTCATCCTGATGGCTCAGGTTTTGACAGCCGCTGAGAAACAGCGCTGCCAATAAGGCCGTTCGTAGCTTCATCTCGCTCAGGTCATCTATTGAAAAACAGCTCGCATCATAAGGGGCAATGGCCCCCTGATCAAGGTTTGTTCAAAAAACGTCCTTCCAGCCCCGCAGCACGGCGAAGGTATCCTCTGGATTTTCCAAGCATTTAAGGGCGTATTTCTCAGCAGAAAATCTCACGGAATCCTGCTCGCAGCGTATGAAAACGTTGAAATGCCGTTCATCCCCCAGCCGAGAAGGGAGGCTCGGCAGACCCTGTTGGCGCAACTTGCTGATCACCCCGATCCGCTGCTGGATCGCCAGGTTGTCGGGTTCGACCGCGTGGGCGAAACGCAGGTTGGAGAGGGTGTACTCATGAGCACAATAGAGGAGGGTGTCATCGGGCAG
Organism: Aeromonas sp. MR16; assembly: GCF_022549315.1. Classification (NCBI taxonomy): domain Bacteria; kingdom Pseudomonadati; phylum Pseudomonadota; class Gammaproteobacteria; order Aeromonadales; family Aeromonadaceae; genus Aeromonas; species Aeromonas sp. MR16. Next base: position 52,629 of record NZ_JAKZFK010000004.1, read on the forward strand.
GGCCGCGAGCCGTTGCAGTGAATCGTGCATCTGGGCCGGGGTGCCTTCGAACAGACGGCCGCAGCCGGCGGAGAAGAGGGTATCGCCGCAAAACAGCATGCCCTGACCGTGGTAGGCGATGTGACCCAGGGTGTGGCCGGGCACATGGATGACGTCCAGGCTCAGGCCATGCCAGTTGATCTGATCGCCATCTTCCAGCCACTGGCCGTGATGGTCCGGCATGGGATCCAGTTTCGGGCCATAGAGGCGGGCATGGGGGAAGTGGTGAAGCAGCTCGAGCACGCCGCCCACATGATCGCGATGGTGGTGGGTCAACAAGATGGCGTCGAGCTCTAGCCCCAGGGCCTCGAGCCGTTCCAGCACGGGCGCCGCCTCGCCCGGATCGACAACCAGGCAGTGATTCTCGTGTCGGATCAACCAGATGTAATTGTCACTGAAGGCTGGAACTGTGATGACGGTATACATGAGTCGGTTTCTCTTTGTGTTCTCTTTATGGGAGGGATCTTATATAACAGAATGGCGTTTGAACCCCGGATTGGTCCCATTATGCAGCTGGCACGTACCGAACAACAGATCGAGATCCCGACCAGCTGGTCGGCGCTGCCCATGGGGGATTGGGTGGCGGCCGAAATCCAGGAACGGCTCGATAACTGGTGCCCGCACCTGTTTGGTTATCATCTGCTGAAAATTGGCGCCCTGAGTGCCGAGCTCTCCTGCGGGAACTCCTCCATCCGTCATCAGATTGGCATTGCCCCCGACGGCAGACCGCTGGATATCAAGGGCGATCCCCTGGCCTTGCCAGTACGATCCGGCAGCGTGGATGCCTGTCTGCTCGCCCATTGCCTCGATTTTTCACCGGATCCCCATCAGGTGCTGCGCGAGGCTGAGCGGGTGTTGACCGAGGATGGCTGGCTCATCGTCAGCGGCTATAACCCCGCCAGTCTGGTGGGGCTTGGCCATTACCTGCCGGTGATGCGCCAGCGTCTGCCCTGGTCGGCGCGCATGTTCACCCCGCTGCGGGTGACCGACTGGCTGCAGTTGCTGGGGTGCGAGGTGATGTTTGACGAGCGCTTCGGCTTCTCTTTTATGGGCAAGCAGAGCCGGATCGGCTGGTGGCGAGAGAGTCTTGGGCAGGACTATTGCCGGCCCCTGGCCTCGGTCTATGTAATAGCCGCCCGCAAGCGGCGCTTTCCCATCACGCCGGTGCGCCGTCGCTGGCGTCTGCCCGAGTCGATAGCGGCGCCGGGCATGGCGCGTCAGGGCTGGTAGCAGGCGTTAATAGCCGGGCGGCACCAGAGCCTCAGGGTTGATAGCCCGTGTCTTCGGCGAGTTGTTTGCCGCTGGCGGCATCGCGTGCCAGTACATCGCAGCGTTCGTTCTCCGGGTGGCCGGAGTGTCCCTTGACCCAGAGCCACTCTATCTGATGGCGGCTTGCCTCCGCATCCAGCGCCTGCCAGAGATCCACGTTCTTGACCGGTTGGCGGTTTGACGTCATCCAGCCTTTCTTCTTCCAGCCGATGATCCACTGGGTGATCCCCTGGCGCACATACTGGCTGTCGGTGGTGAGGCGAACCAGGCAGGGCTCGTTCAGGGTACGCAGTCCCATGATGGCGGCCATCAGCTCCATCCGGTTGTTGGTGGTCAGCCGATAGCCTCCCGCCAATTCCTTGCGATGTTTGCCATAGACCATGACGGCGCCATAGCCACCGGGGCCCGGATTGCCGAGACAGGAACCATCCGTATATAAATCAATCTGTTTTTGCATGGTGCTTGAGGGTAAACTAGCGAGTAAAACCGAAGTTTGACATAGATTGGATCATGAACACACCCCAACTGAATCGCCAGATCATTCTGGATACTGAAACCACAGGTATGAACACGGCAGGCGGTCCCGTCTACCTCGGGCACCGCATCATCGAGATCGGCTGTGTGGAGGTGATCAACCGCAAACTGACCGGCAACCATTTCCATGTCTATATCAAGCCGGATCGACTGGTGGACCCCGAGGCCATCGCGGTGCACGGTATCACCGATGCCTTCCTGGTCGACAAGCCCGCCTTTAGCCAGATAGCGGACGACTTCATCGAGTTCATCCGCGGCGCCGAGCTCATCGCCCACAACGCGCCCTTCGACGTGGGCTTCATGGACTACGAGTTCAGCAAGCTTGGCCTGAGCTTCAAGACGGCGGATATCTGCGGCATCACCGATACCCTGGCGATGGCGCGGGATCTCTTCCCCGGCAAGCGTAACAACCTGGACGTGCTCTGCGATCGCTACGGCATCGACAACTCTCACCGCACCCTGCATGGGGCCTTGCTCGATGCGGAGATCCTGGCCGACGTCTATCTGCTGATGACGGGTGGCCAGACCAAGCTTAATCTGGCCAGCGAGAGCAGTGAAAACGACAGCAACCAGGACACCGGGATCCGCCGGCTGGAGAGCAACCGCCCGCCGCTCAAGGTGATCCGAGCCAGTGACGAGGTGGTGGCGACTCACGAGGGACGGCTCGATCTGGTGCAGAAGAAGGGAGGCGCCTGCCTGTGGCGGCAATGAGTCCATTTTGGGGCGGGTTGCTGCTGGCCTCGCTGTCGCTCCCGATGGCGACCATGGCCAACGAGGTGTTTGCCCCCTCCGACATTCCGCTGCTCGACAACCGCTTTCGCATCGATTACGGGGTGAAGGAGATCACCTTCATCATCAAACGCAAGCCGGGTACCCCCTCGGTGATCCTGGTGCAACCCGATGGCAGCAAGCTCTATGTGGGCAAGGTCACGCCACCGGACGTAGGCTGGCTGGCGCAGCAGGATCAGGATCTCATTACTGTCCGCAATCCCATGGCGGGCCCCTGGCAAGCCATTGGCGGGATCGACCCCGATAACCGGGTGCGGCTGCTGTCTGACATCCGGCTCGAGAGCGAGCCGCTGCCGTCCCGACTCTATCAGGGGGAGCTGGTCAAGCTGCAATCCCGGCTGCTGATCGATGGTGCGGCGCCCGGGGCTGGCTATTACCTCTCCGATCTCGGCATGACGGTGACGCTGCAGCAGTTTGGGGAGGGCGACCCGAGCGGGGAGCCTCTGTTTGAGGAGACCCTTGGCCGCTATCTGGACGATGGCAAGGGGCTCGACGAGGTGCCGGGTGATGGCGTCATGACCGCCGAGGCCGTGCTGGACGTCCCGGCCGGCAAGTATCGCGCCCTCTACAGCACCGGCAACCAGGTGTTCTCCCGCGCTCAGTCACAGCAGGTGCTGCTCTATCCCTGGCCGGTCAGTTACACCCTGGCGGCGCCCTCGGGTGAGGCGGGGGCCAAGCTCTCCTTGCTCATTGATGCCGACGAGCTGGATCCGGCCTCGGTGGCTATCCAGGGCAAGGCCGTCAACAGCACGGGGGAGAGCCTGGCGTTCAATGCGGTGGCGAGTGAACCTCGCATCAGCATCGATCTCCCCACCCTCAAGGCGGTGGGGCAGTACAAGGTCGAGGCAACCCTGTTTGGCACGACCCGGCTCGGGCGTGAAATTCAACTGCAGCTGCCGACCAAGTCGTTCAACATACTGCCGGTGCTGGCACCCGAGCCCTCTGCGGCCTCAGCCACCCCGGTGGTGACACCGGTCGAGCCGCAACCTGAGGAGCAGGACAGCAGCTGGCTGCCCTGGGCCTTGGGAGGCGGCGGTGTCCTGTTGCTGCTGCTTGGGGCGGGCGGCTTTATCGTGCTGCAAAAGCGCCGGACCCTGCACAAGGCGATGGCGGCGCAAAAGGCGCAGGGCGAGGCCGCACCTGCGCCCACGCTGGACCTGAACCTGCCGGAGCAGTAGGCCTAACGCTGGTTGTGAAAAAGCCGCCCGAGTGGGCGGCTTTTTCATGAGAAACCAGCACCAGGGCGGCTCAGTGCGCACCTATATAGATGTCCTTGTGCTGTTCGCGGATGTCGAGAAACTTGTCCAGATTGGCCAGCATCAGCGTCACCAGCTGCGGGTCGAAGTGCTGACCCCGTTCGGTTTCGATAAGCTCCAGCACGCGATCCAGCGGCCAGGCCTGCTTGTAGCAGCGATCCGATCCCAGGGCATCGAACACGTCGGCCAGCGCGACTATCCGCCCCTCCAGCGGGATGGCCTCGCCCCGGAGCCCGCGGGGATAGCCGCTGCCATTCCATTTCTCATGGTGGCTGCCGGCGATGGTGGCGCCTATCTGGAACAGCGCCAGATCGCTGCCGGAGAGCATGTCCTGCCCCAATTGCGCGTGGGTCTTCATGATCTCCCACTCTTCCGGTGTGAGCTTGCCCGGCTTGTGCAAGATGGCATCCGGGATCCCCACTTTGCCGATGTCGTGCAGGGGAGAGGCGCGTTTGATGAGTTCGCAGCGCTCCTCGTTCATGCCGAGCAGCTGGCAGAACAGCTCGGTATAGAGTGCCACCCGCTTGACGTGCAGGCCGGATTCCTTGGAGCGGGTTTCCACCAGTTCACCGATGCGGTAGATGATCTCGCGCTGGTTGTCGCCGATGACCTCGTTGAGCCGGATGTTTTCCAGCGCCACTATGATGTTCTCGGTAAACAGACTCAGCAGGCCTGTGTCCATCTGGTTGAGGGGGCGGAAAGTTTCGATGTGGAACAGCAGGTGGTGGCGGGCATTCTGGCAGTAGAGCACCATCTGGTTGCCGTCGTAGACGTTGGCACCCCTGGTCATGGCGTGACGCAGAATGACGGGTGCCTCGTTCAGTCGCAGGGGCGGCTCATCGCTGAGCAGGGGTTCGAGCTCCTGATCCCGGACCTCGTAGGCCAGGTGCTTCACATCGTAGATCTGGGAGTCTTCCAGATTGAGCAGGGCGCTGAGCTGGGTCTGGGCCCCCTCGACGAACTGACGCAGTGCCCGTTGCTCGAAGATCCCCTTGGACGCCTCTATGACCTTCTCCAGTCCCTGTCGATTGCTCTCCAGGGTGCGGATATCCCGGTAGGAGCGCAGGCTGGCGCGCAGCAGGGTGCGCAACTTCTGGGAGGTGAGCTCGGTCTTGTCTTTGTAGTCGTTGATGTCGTAGTTGGTGACGACGTCATCCTCCGGTGCCTGACCGGGCTGGCCGGTCCGCAGTACGATGCGCACCATCTTGTTTTGCAGCTCGTCGCGTACGAACTTCACCACCTCGAGACCGGCGTCATCAGCCTCCATGACCACATCGAGCAGCAGCAAGGCGAGATCCGAGGTCGTGGCGAGCAGCGCCTTGGCCTCGGCGGCCGAATAGGCGTGCAGAAAATCAATGGGCTTGCCGTCGAATTCAAATTTGCTCAGGGTGATCTTGGTGATGCGGTGCACTTCCGGCTCATCATCCACAATCATCACCTTCCAGCCGGCTTGTCGCGATACGGGCAGGGGCAGATCGTCGTCGTCAATAATCAGGATTTGATCATCCATTATGCAATCCTGTTTGTGATCCTGTGCATACCTTAACTGCTTCATTAAAGATAGGAAACGGATAGATTTACAAAATTTGATCCAGCTGGCGTCTCTTTTTTCTCCTCGGTAGCACGAGTGATTCAGGCATAAAAAACGCCTCCACGAGGGGGGCGTTTTACTGCTCAGGGTCGGACTCAGGCTGCTCTGTGATAGGCAGATGGCTCGAACAGCGACTTGTTGGCGACCAGGTCGATGGGGTCGAAGTCATCGACGTTGATGGTCTGCAGGCGGCTCTGTTCGGCGCGGCGCAGCAGCTCGGCCTCGGCCGGGTTGATGACCCCCAGCGCCAACCCCTCGTCGGCGACCTTGTCCAACTGGGTGAAGGGGCGCTTGCGACCGTCTGCCTTGCAGATCTTCTCGAACAGTGGCTCGGCGGCCAGCACGTCTTCGAGCGCCTGCTCCAGCAGGCCGAAGGGATTGCCCTCCTCGCGGGTGAGGTACTGCCCTTCGGCCAGACGGCTACGGGTGGCACTCGGGGTTTGCAGCAGGCGGGCGACCTGTTGGTCCAGCTTGTCGCTCGGACGCTTCAGATCGCGACCCAGCGGCAGCACTATGACGCGCAGGGCCAGCCCAATCCAGCGGTTCGGGAAGTTGCGCAGCAACTCATCGATCGCTTCCTGCGCCTTGAACATGGCATCTTGCAACGCCCAGTGCAGCAGTGGCAGATCCGCCTGCTGGCGCCCCTCGTCCTGATACCGCTTGAGGGCGCTGGAGGCCAGATAGAGCTGGCTCAGCACGTCGCCGAGACGGGCGGAGACCCGCTCCTTGCGCTTGAGCTCGCCGCCCAGGGTGCCCATCGCCATGTCGGACAGGAAGGCGAGGTTGGCGGAGAGGCGGGTCAGTTGCTGATAGTAACCCTTGGTCCCGTCCTTGAACGGCGCCGCCGCCAGCTTGGCGCCGGTCAGGCCGAGCCAGAAACTGCGCACCAGGTTGCTGATGGCGAAGCCGACGTGGCTGAACATCGCCTTGTCGAACTCCTTGAGCGCCACTTCCTTGTCCGGGTGGCTGGCGGCCAGCATCTCCGGCAACACATAGGGATGGCAGCGGATGGCGCCCTGACCGTAGATGATCATGCTGCGGGTCAGGATGTTGGCCCCCTCGACGGTCACCGCGATGGGGGCGCCCTGATAGCCCCGAGCCAGGTAGTTGTTCGGGCCCATGCAGATCGCCTTGCCACCGTGGATGTCCATGGCATCGATGACGCACTTCTGGGCACGGTCGGTGAGGTGGTACTTGACGATGGCGGAGATGACCGAGGGTTTCTCCCCCAGATCGATGCCGGTGACCGTCAGCTTGGCGGCGGCCCCCATGATGTAGGCGTTGCCACCCAGGCGAGCGAGCGGCTCTTCGATCCCCTCCATCTTGCCGATGGGCAGCTTGAACTGGCGGCGAATGCGGCTGTAGGCGCCGCTCGCCAGGGCCAGCATCTTGACGCCGCCTGTGCTGTTGGAGGGCAGGGTGATACCGCGGCCGACCGACAGACACTCCACCAGCATGCGCCAGCCCTGGCCGGCCATGGCCGGGCCGCCGATGATGAAGTCGAGCGGCACGAACACCTCTTCACCGCGGGTCGGACCGTTCTGGAACGGCACGTTGAGCGGGAAGTGACGGCGGCCAATCTCGACTCCCTTGATGTGAGTCGGGATCAGGGCGCAGGTGATGCCGAGATCGATTTCTTCACCCAGCAGGTGATCCGGGTCACGCAACTTGAACGCCAGTCCCAGCACGGTGGCAATGGGGGCGAGCGTGATGTAGCGCTTGTTCCAGGTCAGGCGCATGCCGAGCACCTCTTCCCCTTCCCATTCGCCCTTGCAGACGATGCCGAAGTCCGGGATGGAGCCCGCATCCGAACCCGCTTCCGGGCTGGTCAGGGCGAAACAGGGGATCTCCTTGCCAATCGCCAGACGCGGCAGGTAGTGGTCCTTTTGCTCCTCGGTGCCGTAGTGTTGCAGCAGCTCGCCCGGCCCTAAGGAGTTGGGCACGCCGACGGTGGAGGCGAGCACGGCGCTGGCGCCGCACAGCTTTTGCAGCACGCAGGACTGGGCATAGGCGGAAAATTCCAGGCCACCGTACTTCTTCTTGATGATCATGGCGAAGAACTTGTGGTCCTTCAGGTATTGCCATACCTCGGGGGAGAGATCGGCGCGCTCGTGGGTCACTTCCCAGTCGTCGACCATGCGACAGACTTCTTCGACCGGGCCATCCATGAAGGCCTGTTCCTCGGCGCTGAGGGTGCTGACCGGAATGGCGTGCAGCTTTTTCCAGTTCGGGTTGCCGGCAAAGAGGTCGGCTTCCCACCAGGTGGTGCCCGCCTCGATGGCCTCTTTCTCGGTACGAGACATTTCCGGCATGATGGACTTGTAGATCTTGAACAGGGGTCTGGTCAGTTGATTACGGCGAAACTCCACCAGATTCAACGGGATGGCAACCAGGGCGAACAGCGCCCACACCAGCAGGGGAACCTGGCCATAGAAGGTGCCGATGACCAGGGCGACAGCCGTGGCAAGCGTAGAGGTGAGCAGAGACGCCCGGCGATAAGCCATGGCGCCGATCACCAGGATCACTCCGAGCAGAGTGAGGGTCGTCGTCATTTTTTGCTCCTTGCATGAGTTGCCGAAGTTGGGTGCTAAGTGAATGAACTGATCCAGAGGTCTGACCTGTTGGATGTGGCCTCTGTTGTAATTCATGTGCACAAAATTATCAAGATGTTTACAACTCGGTTACCTCCCGGCCGTGAGCGAGCTAACGCAACCGGCTTTCCCCCTGCTGGCCGGGGGGCGACGGCGGGATTGGCTTGTGCGACAATGCGGAACCCTATGTTGGACGATACAAAGAGACACCAGACGCCATGTACCAAGAACTTATCCGCAATGAATTGACCGAAGCTGCCAGCGTGCTCCAGGCATTCCTGGCCGATGAGCAGAACCTGAAGAGCATAGAGGCGGCCGCCCGCCTGCTGGCCGACTCCTTCAAGCAGGAAGGCAAGGTGCTCTCCTGTGGTAACGGTGGCTCTCACTGCGATGCCATGCATTTTGCCGAGGAGCTGACCGGCCGTTATCGGGAGAACCGTCCCGGTTACGCCGGCATCGCCATCTCGGATCCGAGCCACCTCTCATGTGTCTCCAATGACTTTGGCTACGACTATGTGTTCTCCCGCTACGTGGAAGCGGTCGGTCGTCGTGGCGACGTGCTGCTCGGCATCTCCACCAGCGGCAACTCCGGCAACATTCTCAAGGCTATCGAGGCCGCCCATGCCAAAGGCATGAAGGTGATCGCGCTGACCGGCAAGGACGGTGGCAAGATGGCCGGTCTGGCGGACGTCGAGATCCGGGTGCCGCATTTTGGCTATGCCGACCGCATTCAGGAAATACACATCAAGGTGATCCATATCCTGATCCAGCTGGTCGAGAAAGAAATGGCCAAGTAATTTAGAACGCTCTGTCGGCTGGGGACTGCCAGGTCGGGCGACCGATGTCGATGCTCCCCAAGTCGTCGAGTGCGCCGATTGAAAAATGCCCAAGTGATTCAGGCAGTGGAGGGGATATGTGCGAACTGCTCGGCATGAGTGCCAATGTGCCGACCGACATCTGCTTTAGTTTTACCGGGCTGATGCTGCGGGGCGGCAAGACAGGCCCCCACAAGGATGGCTGGGGGATCACCTTCTACGAGGGGCGAGGTTTTCGCACCTTCAAGGATCCCGAGCCCAGCGCCCAGTCTCCCATCGCCAAGCTGGTGCAGGCGTTACCCATCAAGAGCCGCGCCGTGGTCAGCCACATCCGGCAGGCGAACCGTGGCTGCGTGTCGCTGGAGAACACCCATCCGTTCACCCGCGAGCTGTGGGGACGCTACTGGACCTTTGCCCATAACGGCCAGCTGACCGGCTACAAGCGGTTGCCGACCGGGCGCCACCGTCCGGTGGGGGACACCGACAGCGAGCATGCCTTCTGCTGGCTGCTTGGCCAGCTTGAGCAGAAATACCCCAAACGCCCGACCAATTTCCCCGCCATGTTCCGCCATCTGGCGAGTCTGTGCGAGGAGCTGCGCACGCTGGGGGTGTTCAACATGTTGCTGTCGGATGGGGAATTCGTGATGACCTATTGCAGCAACAACCTCTACTGGCTGACCCGCCGGGCTCCCTTTGGTGAGGCCAGCCTGCTGGATGAGGACGTGGCCATCGATTTTCAGAGCGAGACGACGCCAAATGACGTGGTGACCCTGGTCGCGACCCGGCCGCTCACCGGCAATGAAAACTGGGTAAAGATGATGCCAGGGGAATTTTGCCTGTTCCGCTTGGGTGAACTGGAATATGGCAACTCGGCCAAGTTGCTGGCTCAGGCATAAAAAAATACCAGGGTAGAATCCTACCCTGGTTCTTCGCAGCAGCCATACAGGCAAAAAGGGATGAGAGAGGTGTTGCTGAGCCGCATCATTCTCATGACTTGCATTGTTATTTAAATGTTAATTTTGTTGCAACATTTAAATCCCATCCCGATATGTCGACTTTTCGAGAACTTGAACTGGCTCACACTATGGTGTCGTTGAGGCAGCCGAACGGCCCCGTCTTCCCCACAAGGGCGGATGACAGCAACCGGGCTTATCGGCTATATTGTGTTCTGTTTGGATACCATCAAAGGAAAAAAAGATGGAGTGGCTGGATCAGAAGGTGCTGCGACAATTGGCAGAGGACATAGGTCACGAGATGATGCCAGTGGTCATCTCGGTCTTTGTCGAGGAGGTGGGGGCGCAACTTGCCCAGCTCAGGCCGCTGTTTGAGCAGCGGGACTGGACCGCCCTTGCACGCCTTGCCCACAGCATGAAATCTTCATGCGGCAGTTATGGTGCCGAGCCCAGCTACCGACAGGTGATAGCGCTGGAGCTCGCTTGCCGGCGGGAAGATGCAGAAGACGCCGGCCAGCGGCTGGCCCAACTCGAGCATTCCCTGCCGCAGGTTTTTTCCCATCTGGCCCGCTATCACTGAGCTTGTGGGCGGATTTACCCCGCCTTGTCGCGGGCGATGTGCCAGCGCTGGATCACTTCGTCCAGCGCCTGCTTGAGTTTGAGGCGATCGTGTCTATGGGGCAGGGCAACCTCACCCAGACTGGCCTGGATAAGACAATGGGCCAGCTCGGGAATGGCTGGGCCTTCGGGGGCCAGGATGGCATCGACCCGACCGCTGCCGATCCTCTCCTCCAGCCAGCGATACTGGTTAAGCAGCGTTAGCTGACCGGCGGGTCCCTCTTCTGCTACCAGATTACCGATGAAGACGACGATGGCCCCGCTGTTGCGGATGGCCTCGGCGATGTCACAGAGCAGCAGGGGAGGCATGACGGAGGTGAGGAAGCTACCTGGCCCCAGAATGATGATGTCGGCATGAGCCAGGGCCTCGACGGCTTCCCTGGTGGCCGGCACTGCCGGGTTCAAGCTCAAGGCGCGGGGAGGCGTGGTGAGCCGATCGATGGAGACTTCCCCCAGGATCTGGTCGCCGCACAGGGTGTGGGCGCACAGATCGGTGGGATGTTCGGACATGGGCAGTAGCTGAGGCTCTATCTTCAGCATGTCGCTGATGAGCCTGATGGCATCGAGGGGACGGACACAGAGATTGTCGAGGGCTAGCAGCATCAGGTTGCCGAGATTGTGGCCCGCCAGCTCGCCACGGCCCGTGAAGCGGTATTCGAACAGCAGGCTGCCGATGCCGGGGTCGGTCACCAGCTGATTGAGGCAGTTGCGCAGATCTCCCCAGGCAATGCACTCCTGGCTCTTGCGCAGGCGTCCGGTCGAACCGCCGTCATCCGTCGTGGTGACGATGCCGGTCAGCCTGGGCCCTAAAAACGAGAGGGAAGAGAGTACCCGACCCATGCCGTGTCCGCCGCCGATGGCGACGACCCGGTCAAAGTGAGTGATATTTTTCTGCCACATGCAGTCATCCTGTGGGAGGCCAGTGAGTATCATTCTAGTCAACGCAGCCAGGTAATTGTTTGATAAGGGTATGATTTTTGCTTACTAGCAGCATCACATACCACGAGGAGATGGTGTTGAACTTCCTGACGGCTCACTCTCTTGCAGAGACGACATTGCTGGCCGCCCAACAGATAGCTGAACGGCTGCTCGCTCAATCACCTCGCTCTCCTTCATTGTTGCTGGTCTATTTTACCCAAGCTCACGATGCTGCGGTACTGCGGCATGCGCTCAAGGCCCACTTTCCCGATGCCCGCCTGCTGGGCTGCAGCTCCTGCGGCGGGATCCTGACCCAGGCCGGCTACCATGCCCGGCTTGGCTGGAGCCTGGCCGTTGCCGCACTCTATGACGACAGGGGGGACTACGGTGTGGCGGGTCAGATTGGAGCGACGCCGGATGTGCGCCAGTTGCTGCGCAGCGCCATCGCCGATGGTGGCCGCCCGGGCGAGTTACCGCAACTCATCCTGCTGCATACCAGCCCTGGGCTGGAAGAGGCCATGTTGGCGGGGATCGAGGCAGAGTTCGGCGCGACGGTTCCCGTCGTCGGCGGCTCGGCGGCAGATGATGGAGTGACCGGTGACTGGCAGTTGTGCTGGAGTGAGGGAGAGGGTCAGCAGGGGTGCGTGCTGGCTGTGCTCTATCCGGATTGTCAGTTGGCCTTCCAGTTTCATTCCGGTTATGTGCCCACCGAGCGGCATGGCATCATCACCGCGCTCGATGGGCGCGAGGTGCTGACCATAGATCACGAGCCGGCGGCCCGGGTGTATGCCCGCTGGACCGAGCGCGAGGCACCCTGGCGGGTGGGCCCCATCCTGAGGGAGACCACCCTCTCCCCGCTGGCCCGTCAGGTCGGCATGCTCGATGACATGCCTTACTACAAACTTTCTCATCCCGAGGCCGTGACCGAGCGGGAAGGGTTGCGCCTCTTTACCGAGACCCGGCTGGGGGAGCGCTTGCAATTGATGCACAGCAGCCAGGAAGGCTTGTTGCAGCGTAGCCTGAACGCGGTGCGGATCGAGCCTGAATATGGCATGGTGGGCAACGTGCAGCCTTTCGGGGCGCTGGTGGTCTTCTGCGCCGGCTGTCGGCTGGCATTGGGAGAGAGTCTGAACGATGTCGTCGACCAGTTTCGTGACAGGTTGGGGGAGATCCCCTTCATTACTGCCTTTACCTTCGGCGAGCAGGGACGTTTGCCCCATGGTGAGCTGGCCCATGGCAACCTCATGGTGTCGAGCGTCATCTTCCTCGATAGTTGATAAGGTACCGAACACAAGATGATAGGCAATAGCGAACTCGAAGCGCTGGGTGACAAGCTGCAGACCACCCTGGTGGAGCTGGTGCGTTGTCGGGAGCGGGAGGCTAAATACCGCCAGGAGTCGCAAGCCTTGCTGTGCGGAGTGGCGACACTGGCAGAGGCCCAGAGCCTGGAGCAGGTGCTGGATAGCCTCATCCTGGCGCTCAAGCCTTTCATCGGCTTCGAACAGGCGGATGTGGTGGCCTGGGGCGTCGCGAACGGTACCACCCATCTGAGCACTCAGCCCGACGAGGTGGGGCGCCCCTGGTCGCTGACGCCTCTCTTCTCCCGCGCCATCGCAGGAGAAACCCTGGTCATCTATGATCCGACCCAGTTGCCGGAACTCGCCCCCCTGGCGGGCACTGCGGGCTGGGCCAGCGTCATGATGACGGGTCTGCAGGCTCCCGGTTTCTCCGGCGTCCTCATCTGCCGCCATGGTGCGACGGGCACCTTCGATCTCAAGAGCAAGGCGGCGATGCAGCGTTGTCGCCCCCTTATTTCCCAGGCGTTGGTCAACATCGCCTATCGGGCCCGCCTGCAAGAGCAGGTCGACCTCAAGACCCTGGCGCTGCAGGCGAGCGAGCAGCGCTTTCGCAGTTTCGCCGCGATGGCGTCCGACTGGTTCTGGGAGACGGATCCCGAGCATCGACTCAGCTATGTGTCAGCCCCGGGCTACCAGGGGGAGGTGCTCATCCGCCAAACCGGTCGCAGCCTCCATGACTTTGCCCAGGACAAACAGGATCCCGAGTGGTGCAAGTACCGGCACCTGATCACTCGCCATCTGCCCGTACGGGCGATACGCGCCCAGGTGACCCTGGCCAGCGGGCCCTGCTGGATGGAGATCAACGCCGAACCTTGTTTCGATACCAGCGGCACCTTCATCGGTTATCGGGGCACGGCCCGGGAGATAGGCAATCAGATCCGCCGGGAGCAGGAGCTGGCACGCGCGAGGGACGAGGCCGAGACGGCCAACCGCGCCAAGTCACAGTTTCTGGCCATGATGACCCACGAGATCCGCTCTCCCATGAATGCGGTGCTTGGGATGCTGGATCTGCTGCAATATGGGCGGCTCGAGACGCCGCAGCAGGCCTTGCTAGGCCATGCCACCCACTCGGCACATCTGCTGCAAACCATCATCGATGATGTGCTCGACTTCTCGAAGATTGAATCTCACACCCTGGCACTGCACTGCGAACCGTTTCAACCCGCCCGGCTGTGTCAGGCGTTGGTGGAGCCCTTGCAGGAACAAGCTCACGCCAAGGGCATCCGGTTGCATTGGCTACTGGATGAGAGCTTGCCGAGTCAGTTGCAGGGTGACGCAGTCCGTTTATCCCAGGTGATCGGCAACCTGCTCGGCAACGCGGTGAAGTTTACCGCCGCCGGTCAGGTGCAGCTGGCGCTGGGGTGGCAGGATGAACGGCTGAGGGTCTCGGTGACCGACACGGGGATAGGCATCTCGCCCGAGGATCAGGCGTTGTTGTTCGAACCGTTTTATCAGGTCGACAGCTCGGCCACCCGCCGCTTCTCGGGATCCGGGCTCGGGCTTGCCATCAGCCGGCGGTTGGTGCAATTGATGGGGGGCGAGATTTGCCTGCAAAGCCGCCTTGGGCAAGGCAGTTGCTTCTGGTTCGAGCTGCCCGGCATGGCGGCGCCTGGCGCCGAGCTTGCCAGTCCAGCCAACAATGAACTCTCCATGCTGGATCTGGATGTACTGGTGGTGGAGGACAGCCCGGTCAATCAGCTGGTGGTATCGCTCATGCTGCAGAAACTGGCGTGCCAAGTGAGATTGGCGGCCAATGGCCTGGAGGCGTTGGCGCAGGTCGGCGAGCGACGACCCGACCTTATACTGATGGACATGCGAATGCCGCAGATGGATGGGTTGGAGGCGACCCGTCGCTTGCGTGAAATGGGGTGTGAGGTGCCGATAGTGGCCTTGACGGCCAATGCGATGACGGAGGACAGGGCGCGTTGCCTGGGGCAGGGGATGAATGATTTTCTGGCCAAACCCATCAGCCTGATGCGCCTGCGCAACTGTCTGTTACGTCATTGTGGGGCCAGCTGAGCGGATTTCAGATAAAAAAATGGTCAACCTGGTGGTTGACCAATTCTTCAGCAAATACTGAAGAGAGCACGGGATAAATCGGGTTGTACACTTCTATATGAAAAATCCGTGCCAACTTTTAATACCCTGTTTTTGTGGCGTGTAGCTGAGTGATGACTTATTTATCGTCATCTGCTCGTTGCAAAATGCGAAATCGGTGTTTTCATTATAAGATTTTTCGCATTTTGCAAAACACACATTGACTCACTGTGCGATCAGTCGGCGCAAGAACTGGCGCGCCGCTTCACTGTTTTGTTTGGCAATCAGCATCTGCTTTTCATAAATCGGCATGGGCAGGATCTCGAGCCAGCGTTGGCAGAGCCATGCCGCATCGTCAAACTGCTTGTCCGGATAGAGCTCATCCAGTTCAGGATATTGTTCAAATACCTCCCTCAATCTGCTTACCAATTGCTTGTCGCTGAAATTCGAGTGGGCACTCGGCCAGTTGGGCAGTGTTTCTACCCGGGCATGGCGCAAACCTGTCTCGTCAGTCTCCATTTCGTGAATGGAAAATCGTTCCAGACCGAGCACAGTGACCCCGAGCAGGCCATCGTTGAGGGTATAAAAATCCGTCACCTTGACCCGGGTACCAACCGGCAGGATCCGTCCGCACGCACCCGTGCTGGTCGTCTCTTCCATGACGATGCCAAAGCCTCGGTCGTCGATGAACGACTCCTTGAGCATCTGCAGGTGGCGCGGCTCGAACAGGCGCAGGGGGAGTTTTCCGCCCGGCAGTATGTGTGAGGGCAAGGGGAACAGTGCCAAGGGTTGAAGTTTCATGTTCCATCCTCCGAATAAGTCGCATCTGAATATGACAATGCAGTGACTGTGCCAGAGGATGGAGAAAACGGTCCGTCGGAGCCATTGAAGGAGAATTGATATTAATTTGTATTTAAAATCAATTGGTTATTGGGCCAATATTTTTTGGTTTCACGATGATCCGTGGTGGGATACAGATGAGTTTTAAGGGGCTCGAACATGCCCCGTCTGCAGAATGGGGCATCGTTTGCATATTGCAAATGCACTTACCGCAAAATGCCTGGCTGTCGTTATCCGTTCGATGGGAGAAAGGACCATACGGAGTGATGGTCAATGTGAGTCAGGCGAGTGATGTGGTGCGCTGATTGAGCCCTTCCTGCATCAAGGTGGAGATCTCGTCATACATTTGTGACCAGGCTTCGGCCAGTTCGGGTTTGAAGCTCTCCCCCAAGCGCCGTGCCAGTACCGTCGTCAGCGCCTGCTTCAACAGTGCAAACTGGTGTGGCTGCACGTTGAACTTTTGATGCCTGCGACCGAGATCCCTGATGATGAAACCCAGGGCATCCAGTTGCTCCAGGCTGGTGATCACCGTGTTCAGGGTCTCTGATACCTTGGCGATCGGCATTCCCGAAGGATCGGGAAAGAGGTTGATCAATTCTGGCGACTGTCGGAACAACTCCTCATACACCTCCAGCACGTAGCTGGTATTTAGTGCCGTGACCTTGCCCCATGCCTTCTGTACCAGTTCGATCTGTGCGGTAGTCATGTTACCCGTTCCCCATCTGTGGTCGCATGAACATAATAATGCAATAACTCAATAAGATGTGGCGAGATGAGATTATTTCATGCGCCCCGGTGTCGGGCTTATCTGAAGGCGAGGCTTTGGTGTCGCATCCAGCAAAAGGCCCCGAGGTGACGGGGCCTGATGTGGGCATTGATACAGCCTGCTGAGCTCTGCCTGGTGTGCGCTTAGTTGCGCTGCTCCAGATACATGACGGCGGCTTCTACCCGACTCTGGGCTTCGAGCTTCTTGAGCAGGCTCTTGACGTGAACCTTGACGGTTCCTTCGGAGATGTGAAGCACGGAGGCGACCTGCTTGTTGGAGAGTCCCTTGGCAATTTCGCGCAGGATCTGCATCTCGCGTCGGGTCAGGCTCTCGAGCTTCTGCTGCAGGTGATCCAGCTCGTAGATGTTTTCCAGATAGGGGCGCAGCGGCTCGCTCAGGATCTGCTTGCCGGTCATGACATCGGCCAGTTGCCCCAGCAGCATATCGGGCTCGGTGTCTTTGAGCAGATAGCCATCGGCACCGGCCTTGAGCAGGGCAACCACGTCTTGTCGGGCATCGGAGACGGTCAGGATCACCACCCGGGAGGTGACTTCCTCGGCCCGCAGTGCCTTGAGGGTATCGAGACCGGACAGGCCCTTCATGTTGAGATCGAGCAGAATAAGATCCGGTTCGGACTCCTTGGCCATGGCCACTGCATCAGTCCCGTTGGAGGCCTCACCTATCACCTCGAGGTTATCTTCCAACTCCAACAGTTGCACAATCCCTTTGCGCATCAGGGGATGGTCATCCACGACCAGAACACTATATTTCATCTCGTCCATCAGGCGTCTCTTGTTAGGCTGGTGGGAAAGGTCAGGTGTACACGGGTGCCTCCGGACGGCAGCTCACTGATGGCCAGCTGGCCGTGCAACTTGCTGGAGCGCTCGTTCATGATGCTAAGACCGTAGTGATTGACCGCGGAGCTCGCGCTCCCAATTCCGACACCATCATCTGAAATCTGAACCTGAATGTTACCATCAGCGAGGGTCTCACAGCTAACCTCAATCAGCTGTGCGCCCGCATGTTTGATGGCATTGAGCACTGCCTCACGGATCAGCTGCAGGATATGGATGTGCTGTCCGGCCTCAAGATCGGTATCGGACAGGCTGTATTGGAGCCTTATCTCGGCACCGGTCTGGGGTTTGAGCTGATCCAGCATGACGGAGATGGCCTCCCCCAGATTGGCGTCACCAATGCTGAGGCGGAAGGTGCCGAGCAATTCGCGCAGTTGGGTATAGGCGTTGCTGAGCCCCTCGTCGATCTGCTGCATGGCAGCCTCGGCCTTGCCATGATCGCCCTTGGCGACGGAACGCTTGAGCAGGGTGGACTGGATCTTGAGGTAGGAGAGCGCCTGGGCCAGGGAGTCGTGCAGCTCGCGGGCGATGACGGCGCGCTCCTCCATCAGCAGCAGGCGCTGGTGTTGCAGCAGGGTCTGATCCTTGTGCAGCACCTGGGCCAGCAGCATGGAGAAGTTCTTCATCAGCCGCTCGTCGATGGGGTGATCGCTTATCATGTCGAGCCGTCCGTACTCCTGATCGTCCATCTGCAGATAGAAACTCACCACAGTCTCCAGATCGCCCGGCCAGCCCTGTCGCCCCGTGATGTAGACCGGCATGGCATTGTGCTCGAAGCGGGTCAGCCGGATGTAATCGATGTGTTGATGGGCTGCGGCCCGCTCCAGCAGCTTTTGCAGGGTGCGTCGACTCAGCGGCGCCGCATGCAACTTCTGGGCGGTTGAATAGAGGAAGGAGAGGGTGTCGTTGGCCTGTTGCAGCTTGGCGGTCTTCTCCTCGACCTTGCTGCCGAGCTCCCGGTAGAGCTTGCCGAGCTCGTCTGCCATGGTGGCAAAGGCGCCCGACAGCTCCCCCAGCTCGTTATCACAGTGGGGGGGGAGGGTCAGATCGAACTCCTGACGCTGGATCTGGCGGGCACAATAGACCAGCTGATTGAGCGGGGCGACCACCTGCTGGCGGGTGAAGCGCACCGTGAACCAGGCGATGGTGATGATGGAGAGCAGGCCCAGCCCTTCTGCCAGGGCCAGCATGCGTACCTTGAATTCGACGTGATACTGCATCTGGTTGACGAAGTCATCGATGGCGGCGACAAACTGCTCGGTGTTGTCGGTGTAACGCCTGGGCGTCGCATTCTCGATGTGCTCGCGCATCACTTGCCATTGCAGCAGGACCTCGCCATAGGTACGGCGCAGGGAGGCGGGGGTGATCCAGCGCTGGGTCTCTTGCAGCTCACGGGCATGCAGGGTCTGTTCGAACTGTGCGAGCCGTCCGAGCACGACCTGACCCTGCTCTATCTCGTAGGCCATGCGATAGGCTTGCATCCGCAGGGAGCCGGACAGGTTGATGGCCTTGGCATCGGGTACCGAATAGAACAGGGTGACCATGGCGACGACGGCGATCAGACTCGCCATGAACAGGATCAGCACCATGGAGCGGCCGATGGCGCTGCTGACCGAGTGCACTTTGAACCACTTTCCCATACCGATTGGATTCCCTCGGATCAGATAATAACCCCACAAAGTAGCATGGGAGTGTACTCCAACTTGTGCTAGCATCGAAAAACTAGATGAACTCCGAGCTGTTTTGCCTAAGTCCTTGAGATAGGGGGAAACAGCCGTCAGCCGATGTTCGAGCTGTAAGGGTCAGGAAAGAAATGCCCTGGCCTCCCGTATTTGGAAAGGTGTTTATGTTGCCACTTGAAGATGGTTTTTCCCGTCGTTTTTACTATTTGCGCCTGTCTGTCACCGACGTGTGCAATTTCCGTTGTACCTACTGCTTACCCGACGGCTACCGCCCTCCGGCAGGGAATGAGGGACGAAAATCGTTTCTCTCCCTGGAGGAGATCCGCCGTGTCGTGTCAGGTTTTGCCGCCATGGGCACCCGCAAGGTGCGCCTGACCGGCGGCGAGCCGTCCCTGCGCCGTGATTTCACCGCCATCATCGAGACCGTGGCCAATACGCCCGGGATCGAGAAGGTGGCCATGACCACCAATGGCTATCGCCTCAAGGAGCGGGCACGGGAGTGGTTCGATGCCGGCCTCACCGCCCTCAATGTCAGCGTCGACAGTCTGGATCCCCGCCAGTTTCACCAGATCACCGGCGAGAACAAGCTGGCGGAGGTGATGGAAGGCATTGAAGCTGCGCTGGCTGCCGGCTTCAAGTCGGTGAAGATCAATGCGGTGTTGCTCAAGGGACTCAACGATCATCAGCTGGATGTGTTTCTGGCCTGGATAAAAGATAAGCCTATCGAATTGCGCTTCATCGAGCTGATGCAGACCGGGGAGATGGACAACCTGTTTCGTGATCACCACACCAGCGGTGAGCTCATCAAGGAGCAGCTGCTCGGCAGTGGCTGGGTTCAGCAACTGCGCGGGGTGGATGACGGCCCGGCCCAGGTGTTTATGCATCCTGAGTCGCGGGGTGGGGTGGGGCTTATCATGCCCTACAGCAAGGACTTCTGTGCCGGCTGTAACCGGCTGCGGGTCTCCTCCGTAGGCAAGCTGCATCTGTGTCTGTTTGGCGACTATGGCGTGGAGCTGCGGGATCTGCTGGACAGGGATGCCCAGCAAGATGAGCTGCAACAACGGATCCGCCATGCCCTCACCGGCAAGGCCGCCACCCACCGTCTGCACGACGGCAATGCCGGCATGACTCCCCACCTCGCCTCCATCGGTGGCTGAGATGTTGATCTCCCGCACAAAAATAGCCACCGATTAATAAGCAATCCTCCCATAGGGGTAATTTGGTTTGCCCCGATTGCTGCTTATTGCGCCAAGGGTTTGATCCAGCGCAAGAATCCCCCCTGTTTATCTCCCTAGTGGTATATCACTGGACTTGTCAGAGTCGCAATATACACCCACGCTTCTAATAGGTATTAAAAATACCAATCACTGTATTCGCTCTCGTGTTCTGTCCCTGAAAAAAGGAGTCGATATGCCGGATGGGGTCAACCTGTCACGCCGCGGTCTGTTTCGAGGACGACTGAGTGCGCCCAGACCCGAGGTACAGCTGCCCTGGTCTGTCTCCTGGGCCGGCTTTGTGGCCGATTGCACCCGTTGTGGTGACTGCCTGGCGGCCTGCCCCGAGCAGATCCTGGTCAAGGGGGACGGTGGCTTCCCGACGGTGGATTTTCTGCGCGGCGAGTGCACCTTCTGCACCGACTGTGTGACCGCCTGCCAGGCGCCGATATTCCGGCCGACCACCCAGGCGCCGTGGGATTATGTGGCCCATATTGAAGCGGGCTGCCTGGCCAGTGCCCAGGTCTTCTGCCAGCGTTGCCAGGACAGTTGTGAGCTGCAGGCGATCCGTTTTTTCCCCCAGCTGGGACGAGTCCCTACCCCCAGCGTTGATAGCGAGCTGTGCAATGGCTGCGGCGCCTGCGTTGCGGATTGTCCGGTAGGCAGCATCAGGATCGGAGTTCGCCATGACGACACGCCGACAGGAAGCAAGCGATGAGCAAGTTGGAAAATAATATGAACCGAGCAGAGTTCCACGTATCCAGCCTGGTGGTGTTGACCCAGCCCCCACTGCGTCACCGGCTCGCCGAGCAGATCGCCGCCCTCGAGGGGGCCGAGATCCACGCCGTCAGCGACGAAGGCAAGCTGGTGGTGACCCTGGAAGGGCCCAGCCAGCGCCCCATCATGGCGGCCATTGATGCGATCAATGCCATGCCGGGCGTGCTCTCTGCCGCCCTGATCTACCACCAGTTTGATGATGAAGTCGAAGCCGAGGGCAGGGAATAGCGCCATTAGGCTTGGGCCGCGAGGTTCGCGATGCCCGAAGAAAGCAATAAAGCGCCATGACGCTGAGCCAGCGCGGCTCGTGACAATGGCTGTCATTGATGTGATTAAGCAATGCGAGGATATGTCATGAAGCTGAGTCGACGCGACTTTATGAAGGCCAATGCGGTGGCGGCAGCCGCTGCCGTGGCCGGAGTCAGTGCCCCCACCCTGGCGGCGAACCTTATTACCAGCACCGACAAGACTGCCATCACCTGGGACAAGGCGCCCTGCCGCTTCTGCGGCACCGGCTGCTCAGTGCTGGTGGGCTCCCAGGCTGGCCGTGTCGTGGCGACCCAGGGCGATCCCGATGCCCCGGTCAACCGCGGCCTCAACTGCATCAAGGGTTACTTCCTGTCGAAGATCATGTACGGCCAGGACAGGCTGACCCAGCCCATGCTGCGCATGACCAACGGCAAGTTCGACAAGAACGGTGACTTCGCCCCCATCAGCTGGGATCAGGCGTTCGACATCATGGCCGAGAAGTTCAAGGCCACCCTCAAAGAGAAAGGCCCGACCGCCGTCGGCATGTTCGGCTCCGGCCAGTGGACGGTGTGGGAAGGTTACGCCGCTTCCAAGTTGATGAAGGCCGGTTTCCGCTCCAACAACCTGGATCCCAACGCCCGTCACTGCATGGCCTCGGCCGTGGTCGGCTTCATGCGCACCTTCGGCATGGATGAGCCCATGGGCTGCTACGACGACATCGAGCAGGCCGACGCCTTCGTGCTGTGGGGCTCCAACATGGCCGAGATGCACCCCATCCTCTGGTCCCGGATGTCCGATCGCCGCCTCTCCAATCCGGACGTGCAGGTGCATGTGCTCTCCACCTTCGAGCATCGCAGCTTCGAGCTCGCCGACAACGGCATGGTGTTCACGCCGCAGACCGATCTCGCGATCCTCAACTACGTCGCCAACTACATCATCCAGAACGACAAGGTGAACTGGGAGTTCGTCAACAAGCACACCCAGTTCCGCAAGGGCGTCACCGACATCGGCTACGGCCTGCGTCCGACCAACCCGCTGCAACAGCAGGCGAAGAACCCGGACAGCGGCGAATCCACCCCCATGAGCTTCGATGACTTCGCGAAATTCGTGGCAGATTACGACGTTGAGTCGGTTTCCAAGCTCTCCGGCGTCTCCAAGGACAAGCTGGAAAAACTGGCGCAACTTTATGCCGATCCGAGCAAGAAGGTGGTCTCCTACTGGACCATGGGCTTCAACCAGCACACCCGTGGCGTCTGGGCCAACAACCTCTGCTACAACATCCACCTGCTGACCGGCAAGATCTCCACCCCGGGCAGCGGTCCCTTCTCCCTGACCGGCCAACCGTCCGCCTGTGGTACCGCCCGGGAAGTGGGCACCTTCGCCCACCGTCTGCCCGCCGACATGGTGGTGACCGAGCCCAAGCACCGCGCCATCGCCGAGAAGATCTGGAAACTGCCGGAAGGCACCATCCCGGACAAGGTGGGTTATCACGCCGTGCTGCAGAGCCGCATGCTCAAAGACGGCAAGCTCAACGCCTACTGGGTGATGTGCAACAACAACATGCAGGCCGGTCCGAACATGAACGAGGAGGGGCTGCCCGGTTATCGCAACCCGGCCAACTTCATCGTGGTGTCCGATCCGTACCCGACCGTCACCGCCCAGGCTGCCGATCTCATCCTGCCCACCGCCATGTGGGTGGAGAAAGAGGGGGCCTATGGCAACGCCGAGCGCCGCACCCAGTTCTGGCACCAGCAGGTCAAGGCGCCGGAAGGGGCCAAGTCCGACTTGTGGCAGCTGATGGAATTCTCCAAGCGCTTCACCGTGGACGAGGTGTGGCCGGCAGAGCTTATCGCCAAGCAACCGGAGCTCAAGGGCAAGACCCTCTATGAGGTGCTCTACAAGAACGGTCAGGTCGATCAGTTCCCGAAAGAGCAGAGCAAGGGCGTGCTGAACGACGAGGCCGAGCACTTCGGCTTCTACGTCCAGAAGGGGCTGTTCGAGGAATACGCCAGCTTCGGTCGCGGTCACGGTCACGATCTGGCGCCGTTCGATCAGTATCACGAGGCGCGCGGTCTGCGCTGGCCCGTGGTGGACGGCAAGGAGACCCTGTGGCGCTATCGCGAAGGTTTCGATCCTTATGTGAAGGCGGGCGAGGGCGTGCGTTTCTACGGCAAGCCCGATGGCAAGGCGGTGATCTTCGCGCTGCCCTATGAGCCGGCCGCCGAAGCGCCGGACAAGGAATACGACATGTGGCTCTCCACCGGCCGGGTGCTGGAGCACTGGCACACAGGCTCCATGACCCGCCGCGTGCCCGAGCTCTATCGCGCCTTCCCGGATGCGGTGCTGTTCATGCACCCGGAAGATGCCAAGGCCCGTGGCGTGCGTCGTGGGGAAGAGGTGATCGTCGCCTCCCGTCGCGGCGAGGTGAAGACCCGTGTCGAGACCCGCGGTCGTAACCGTCCGCCCAAAGGCCTGGTATTCATGCCCTTCTTCGATGCGAGCCAGCTGGTCAACAAGCTGACCCTGGACGCCACGGATCCGCTCTCCAAGGAGACGGATTACAAGAAGTGCGCCGTCAAGGTCATGAAGGCCTAAGGCGGGGCGCGGGGGATGAGTCGCAGCCGTCGCCAGTTCCTGACCGATCTCGCCAAGGGGGCCTGCTCAGTGGGTCTGCTTGGCGCAGGGCTCGGCACAGTGGCCCGGCAGCAGGCGCAAGCCGTGCCTGCCCAGGCACTGCGACCGCCAGCGGCGCTGACGGAGGCCGAGTTTCTCGGCGCCTGCGTACGCTGCGGGCTCTGCGTTGAGGCTTGTCCCTACGACACCCTGAAACTCGCCAGGCTGCTCGACCCCGTGACCACGGGCACCCCCTATTTCGAGGCACGGGCCGTGCCCTGCGAGATGTGTGAAGACATCCCCTGTGTGGTGGCTTGCCCGAGCGGGGCGCTGGACTCGGCCATGACCGACATCGATCAGGCGCGGATGGGGGTGGCGGTGCTCATCGATCACGAGACCTGCCTCAACTATCTGGGCCTGCGCTGCGATGTCTGTTATCGGGTCTGCCCCTTGATCGACAAGGCGATCACCCTCGAGCTGCAGCGCAACCCGCGCACCGGCAAGCACGCCATGTTTCTGCCCACGGTGCACAGCGATGTCTGCACCGGTTGTGGCAAGTGCGAGCATGCCTGCGTGCTGGAGACGGCGGCCATCAAGGTGGTGCCCCGCGGGCTTGCCAAGGGGGAGCTCGGTCATCATTACCGGCTCGGCTGGGAAGAGAAGCGCAAGGCGGGCAAGTCCCTCATCGGTGAGCGGCTCAGCCTGCCGACCCGTACCCCGGAGGGATCATGAGCGGCTACCCGGGACAGGAGGCGAGGGCTCGGCTCGGCTGGTGGCGGTCACACCGCTTCCTGCTGCTGCGGCGCCTGAGCCAGTTCGGCGTGCTGGGCCTGTTCTTGCTGGGGCCGCTGGCGGATCTCTGGATCCTCAAGGGGAATCTCTCGAGTTCCCTGCTGCTGGAGACGGTGCCGCTGGCGGATCCGCTCACCCTGCTGCAATCGGTCGCGGCGGGCCACTGGCCTCTCGCCACCCTGTGGCTCGGGGCGGCCATAGTGCTGCTCGGGTACTGGTTGGTCGGGGGGCGGGTGTTCTGCTCCTGGGTCTGCCCGGTCAACCTCGTCACCGATGCGGCGGCCTGGTTACGGGCCCGGCTCGGCCTCAAGGGCAACGGCCAGTTCAGTCGCAACACCCGCTACTGGTTGCTGGCCATGGTGCTGATCGCCCCGGCCGTCACCGGTGTGCTGGTGTGGGAGCTGGTCAACCCGGTTTCCCTCGGCGTGCGCGGCCTGCTGTTTGGCATGGGGGCGGGTTGGGGTTTGCTGGTGGCCTTGTTCCTGTTCGACCTTTTCGTGGTGGAGCGGGGCTGGTGTGGCCATCTCTGTCCGGTGGGGGCCTTCTATGCCCTGGTCAACCGGGTTGGATTTATCAAGATATCAGCCAGGGGGCGTGAGCGTTGCAGCAACTGCATGGATTGTTATGCGGTCTGCCCTGAGCGTCCCATCCTGCGCGGCCCGGTTCACGGTGCCAGGCGCGGTCACGGGCCCTTGATTGCGGCTCAGGAGTGCACAAATTGCGGCCGTTGCATCGATGTCTGCGCGGAGCAAGTTTTTGAAATCACTGTAGGTTTTGCCGTCAAGGCAGAGACAATGTCGGAGAACACATAATGAAAAAGCTGATTGGAGCAATGCTGGCTTGCCTGATGGCGGGTTCCTTGATGGCGGCAGTCCCCGAGGTCACCAACAGCACGGGGGGCATCAAGTCGGAGCGAGGAAGCACGGATCTCGCGACCGAGGCCGATCCCGCGCCGCTGAAGAACTTTCGCAAGGACGGTGACATCTATGATCGCCAGTACATGCATCAGCCTCCGCTGATCCCCCACGATATCCGCAACTACGAGGTGGATAACAAGGTCAACAAATGTCTGGCCTGTCACAGCTTCAAGAACGCCAGTGCCATGAAAGCCCCCAAGATCAGCCCGACTCACTTCGAGACCCGTGACGGCATGACGCTGGGCGAGGTCTCGCCCCGTCGCTACTTCTGCCTGCAGTGCCACGTGCCGCAAGCGGATGCCAAGCCGCTGGTCGGGAATACTTTCAAGCCCGTCGAAGCACTGAACTAAGGAGTCCATAGATGAAATTACCCGGCTTTGCGCAACATCTCTGGAACACTTTCAAGTTTCCCTTGAACGAAGCACCGAACTGAGGAATCCACAGATGAAATTACCTGGTTTTGTGCAGCGACTCTGGACCACCTTCAAGTCTCCCTCCAAGGCGGCCCTCTGGGTGCTGCTGATGATGGGCTTCTTTGGCGGGGTCATCTTCTGGGGCGGTTTCAACACCGCCATGGAAGCCTCAAACACCGAGAAGTTCTGTACCGGTTGTCATGAGATGAAGGACAACGTGTTCGTGGAGTACCGCGACACCATTCACTATGCCAACCGCTCCGGCGTGCGTGCCAGTTGCCCGGATTGCCACGTACCGCACGAGTGGACCTACAAGATCATTCGCAAGGTGCAGGCCTCCAAGGAGCTGTGGGGCATGCTGACCGGCAAGGTGGATACCCGCGAGAAGTTCGAATCCCATCGCCGCGAGATGGCCGAGCGGGAGTGGCAGCGCATGAAGGACACGGATTCGAGGGAGTGCCGCAACTGTCACAACTTCGAATACATGGACTTCTCCTTGCAAGGCAAGCGGGGTGCCCAGATGCACTCCACCAGTCTGGCGAGCGGGGAGAGTACCTGTATCGACTGCCACAAGGGCATAGCGCACCAATTGCCCGACATGACGGGCGTGAAAGGCTTCTAAGCACCAATGCCATCGCGCCGGCCCTTGCCGGCCCGGTGGCATTTCATCTTTATGGGCTCATTAACCCCCTCTTCCCGCCAACTTTTGATAGAATCCGTCCCCGGTAATGCGGCGCCCGTGCCCCTGTGCATTCACAACCGGCGTGGCCGGCGGATATCTGGCCGGGCAGCAGCGTTCATCCCTTCTCCTCTCATGGTCATTGATTGACAGGAAATGTCCTGATGGCATCAAAAAACAGCGAATTCATCCCCCTCAAGATCGCCGTACTGACGGTCTCCGACAGCCGCACCGCCGCCGACGACAGCTCGGGGGATTATCTGGTATCAGCCCTGACCGAGGCCGGGCATCACCTCGCCGATCGGGCGCTGTGCGCCGACAACCTGTTCCGGGTGCGGGCCCAGGTCAGCGACTGGATCGCCGACGAGGCGGTGCAGGTGGTGCTGGTCAACGGCGGCACCGGCTTCA
Source organism: Aeromonas sp. MR16 (assembly GCF_022549315.1). NCBI lineage: Bacteria > Pseudomonadati > Pseudomonadota > Gammaproteobacteria > Aeromonadales > Aeromonadaceae > Aeromonas > Aeromonas sp. MR16. The sequence goes on from NZ_JAKZFK010000004.1 coordinate 79,601, forward strand.
ACGAGCAGAACCGGGTACCCGAGGCGGTGGGGGTGTTGTTCGAGCGTACCGTGCAGGGCTTTGGCGAGATGTTCCGTCAACTCTCCTTTGCCGAGATCAAGGGATCTGCGATGCAGAGCCGGGCCCTGGCGGGGCTCGCCAATCGCACCCTCATCTTCTGTCTGCCTGGCTCCACCGGCGCCTGCCAGCTCGGCTGGGAGCAGTTGATCCGGGAGCAGCTCGATGCCCGCACCAAGCCGTGCAACTTTGTCTCCCATCTTTGAATCGCGGCGCGTGTCAGCATGCGCCATTTATTCCAGCTCTCAAGCAGGGGAACAGTGATGAACCTGACCCATCTCAACCAGAGCGGTGAAGCTCATATGGTGGATGTGACCGACAAACAGTCTACCTCGCGCGAGGCCCGCGCCGAGGCCTTCGTGACCATGGCGCCTGCGACCCTGGCGCTGATCCTGAGCGGTCAACACCACAAGGGGGACGTGTTCGCCACCGCCCGCATCGCCGGCATCATGGCGGCCAAGAAGACCGCCGACCTCATTCCGCTCTGCCATCCGCTGGCCCTCACCAAGGTGGAGGTAGAGATTAGCCCCCAGCCCGAGGACAATAGGGTCCATATTCGCACCCTCTGCAAACTCTCCGGCAAGACCGGGGTGGAGATGGAAGCCCTGACCGCCGCCTCGGTGGCGGCGCTCACCATCTACGACATGTGCAAGGCGGTGCAAAAAGACATGGTGATCGAGCAGCTGCGACTGGTGGAGAAAAAGGGCGGCAAGTCCGGCCACTTCCAGCTGACCAGCTCGTTGGATAACCCCGAGGAGCCAGCATGATCAAGGTACTGTTCTTTGCCCAGGTCAGAGAGCTGGTCGATTGTGACGAGCTCAGCCTCCCTTGCGAATATGCGAACGCCGAGCAGCTGCGCAGTGCCTTATGTGAGCGCGGTGACAAGTGGGCGCTGGCGCTCGAGGCGGGCAAGCTGCTGGTGGCGGTGAACCAGACCCTGGTGCCTCTGGATACGGCGCTGGCCGATGGCGACGAGGTGGCTTTCTTCCCCCCCGTGACCGGAGGCTGAGCCATGTCCCACGAGATGCGCAATGACGCCGCCGACCGCATTCTGGTGCAGCGGGCCGACTTCTCCCTCGGTGAAGAGTACGAGCGGCTCGCCACCCGTCACGACACAGGGGCCATCGTCACCTTCGTCGGCAAGGTGCGCGACTTCAATCAGGGGAAGCAGGTCAAGGGGCTGGCCCTCGAGCACTACCCCGGCATGACCGAGAAGGCGCTGGCGGATATTGTTGCCGAGGCGCGCCGTCGCTGGCCGCTGCAAGAGTGCACCCTGATCCACCGCATCGGCGAATTGCTGCTCGGCGATCAGATAGTGCTGGTGGCGGTGAGCAGCGCCCATCGCGATGCGGCCTTCGAGGCCTGCCACTTCATCATGGATTTTTTGAAGACCCGGGCGCCGTTCTGGAAAAAAGAGCTGACCGCCGAGGGGATTCAGCGCTGGGTCGAGGCCAAGGAGAGCGATGACGCCGCCGCGGCCCGCTGGCAATCAGGGGAATAGACCCCATAACAGGATCTGGTCACGAAGGATCCGCAACCAGGAGTAAGGGAATGAAACCGCTGTTATCTGTTGTCATGCTGGGGATCTGCGCCGCGGCGCTGCACACCACCGCCGTACAGGCCGATGAGGTCAAGGTCGCCGTGGCCGCCAACTTCAAGGGCACTATAGAGCGCATCGGCAAGGACTTCACCGCCAAGACCGGCCATAGCGTCGTTATCAGCTCGGCGGCCACCGGCGTGCTCTACACCCAGATAAGCCACGGCGCCCCCTTCGATCTCTTCCTCTCCGCCGATGTGGCCACACCCGAGAAGCTGGAGAAAGAGGGCAAGGGCAGCGAGCGTTTCACCTATGCCATCGGCCAGCTGGGCCTGTGGAAGAAGGGCGGCCCGGCACCCGATGAGGCCACCCTGCGGGACTGGAAGGGCAACCTCGCCATCGCCAACCCGAAAACTGCTCCCTATGGGGCCGCCGCCATGGCGACCCTGGCGCACCTCAAGATCGATCCCAAGCAGTATCGCCTGTTGACCGGGACCAACATCGGCCAGACCTGGCAGTTCGTGGACACCGGCAACGCCGAGATGGGCTTCGTCGCCTGGGCCAACCTGGTGGAAGCGGACAAGACCGGCGAAGCCTGGGCCGTGCCGAACGCGCTTTATCCCGCCATCGAGCAGCAGGGCCTGGTGCTGAAGAAGGGCGAGGCGGTGGATGCCCTGGTGGCCTGGCTCAAGGGCCCGGGCCAGAGCGCCATCAAGGCCGCGGGTTACGCACTGCCGCAATGATGGCGAGCCTGTGACCCCCTGATGACTGGCCGGCCCCTGGGCCGGCCAGTTTGTTGACTCAAGGAGGAAAACCATGGATATGCACATCCCCGCAGAGGGCGCTGGCGATGAATGAAGCGGATCTGCTCGCGGCGTATCGTTTGATCCTGAAGCGGCGTCTGGTCACCCCGAGTCCAGCGTTTGTCATTCCAATCCGAGAGGAGACTCTATGAGCGAAGGGGATCTGTTCGCGGTGTGTCGCTTGATCCTGAAGCGGCGTCTGGTCATCCGGGGTCCAGCGTTTGTCATTCCAACCCGAGAGGAAGCGCTATGAGTGAAGGGGATCTGCTGGCGGTCTGGCTGACTCTGAAGCTGGCCGCCAGCACCACCGGCATTCTGCTGCTGCTGTCACCGCCGCTCGCCTGGTGGCTGTCGCGCAGCCAGCATCGCCTTCGTCCCCTGGTGGAGGCGCTGGTGGCGCTGCCGCTGGTGCTGCCGCCGACCGTGCTCGGCTTCTATCTGCTGCTCGCCTTCTCCCCCTCCTACGGTTTCGGTGCCTGGTGGAAAGAGACCTTCGGCGCCCCCCTTGCCTTCAGTTTCCTCGGCCTGCTGTTTGCCTCCATCCTCTATTCGCTGCCCTTCGTGGTACAGCCGCTCACCTCCGCCTTCGTCAACATGGGCAACAAAGAGCTGGAGGCGGCCGCCACCCTGGGGCTGGGGCCCCTCGAGCGCTTCTTTCACATCATATTGCCGATGACGCTGCCGAGCTTCGTGATGGCGGCGGCGCTGGGGTTCGCTCACACCCTGGGGGAATTCGGGGTGGTGTTGATGATAGGGGGCAACATCCCGGGGGAAACCCAGGTGCTCTCCATCGCCCTGTTCGATCACGTTGAGAGCATGGATTATCAACATGCCCACTATCTTGCCGGCGGCCTGATGGGCTTCTCCCTCGTCATGCTGGTGCTGGTCTACGGGGTGCTGCAACGTCGGCAACGGAGGCTGTTCGGATGAATCTGCACCTCAAGGCTCGCCGCCAGTTCGGTGGATTCGAGCTCGATTGCGATCTGGCGCTGCCCCTTGCCGGCATACTCGGGCTGTTTGGCCCCTCGGGCTGCGGCAAGAGCACCCTGCTGCGGATCCTGGCGGGGCTCGATCGCTTGCCGACCGACGGCCTGCGCTGGCAGGAGCGGGAGCTGGCCGGCCTGTTGCCTGAGCAGCGTCGCATCGGGCTGGTGTTTCAGGACTCACGGTTGTTTCCCCATCTGACGGTGCTGGACAACCTGCAACTGGCCGCCCGCAAGGGCAGGGGGCGTTGGCAACCCGAGTCACTGGCCGCGCGGCTCGGGTTCGCCGAGTTGCTCGGTCAGCCTGCCCATGGCCTCTCCGGGGGCCAGCGCCAGCGGGTGGCACTGGGGCGGGCGCTCCTGGCGGAGCCAGACTTGCTGCTGCTCGATGAGCCCTTCTCGGCGCTGGACAGGCGCAGCCGCATCCATCAGGCCCATGTGCTCAAGGGGCTGCAGCGTGAGAGCGGCATGCCGATGATCTTCGTCAGTCACGCCATGGAGGAGGTGAGCCTCTTGTGCGATCAGCTGGTGCTGCTGGCGGAAGGCCGGGTGGAGGCGCAAGGGCGGCCGAGCGAGATCTTCGCCCGCACCGATCTGTCGCTCGCCAGCCGTGACGACGCCGGCGTCATGCTGGAGGCGACTCTGGCCCACTATGACTCGGCCGAGCAGATGGCGAGCCTGCGGCTCGGGGATCAGCTGCTGATGGTCACCATGGAGCATGCCCCCGATGAGACCGCCCCCCTGCAGATCAAGGTGGCGGGGCGGGACGTGGTGATCGCGACCGCCCCCATAGCGCACTCCAGCCTCTCCAACTGCCTCGAGACCCGTTTGCTCGAGGTGCGCGAGCTGCGGCCCGGGCAAACCCTGTTGCAGTTGGCGCTGGGGCAGCAGATACTGCTGGCCCGGATCACCAGCCGCTCCGCCGCGCGGCTCGCGCTCGTGCCGGGGCAGCGGCTTTACGCCTATATCAAGGCGGTGAGCCTGGTAGGCGAGGGCTAGGCGCTAGGGACCGGGTCGGCGGCGTTATGCCCCTGTTTTGCAAGGACGTCGGGCCGCAGAGGGCATGCCCATCAAGGCAACGACAGTCAGATCATCAGGGCAGGCATTGAGCCGAAAGGGAGAGCGTGAGTGCGTCGCAACCAGGTAATGAAATCCCAGGGGCTGGCCCTGCGCAGTGCGGGAGAAGGCCCCCTGCTGCTGTTGCTGCACGGGCTCGGTTCCTCGAGCCTCGATTGGCAGGCGCAGATAGAACGCTTCAGTGAACACTACCGGGTGGTGGCGCTGGACTTGCGCGGCCATGGCCAGAGCATGCAGGAGGGGCCCTTCGACGTGCCCACCCTGGCCGGTGACGTGACTCGCTGGCTCGACGAACAGCCGGAGCCCGCCTGGGTGGTGGGGCTGTCGCTCGGGGCCATGGTGGCGCTGGAGCTGGCCCTGCAACTGCCGCACAAGGTGCGCGGGCTGGTGCTGGTCAACGGCTTCAGCGAATGTCTGCTGGAGACCCCCAAGGATCAGGAACGCCACGCCATGCGCCTCAAGTGGCTGCGCTGGTTCGGCATGCGTCCGCTCGCCTGGTGGCTGGCGCGCGAACTCTTCCCCGGCCCCGAACTCGCTCAGGTGCGCAGCACCTTCCGGCAGCGCTTCGTGCGCAGCAACAAGAAGAAGACCTACAGGGCCCTGCTCGATGGCTTGCCCGGCTGGTCGGCCCGCGCCCGGCTCGGCCAGATAGTGCAGCCGGTCGCCATCATCTCCACCACCCAGGACTATCTGCCGCTGGCCAAGCGGGTGGAACAATTCGCTGCCCTGCCGAACGCCAGCATCCATACCCCGCCAGGTCACCACGCCTGGCCCGCAGAAGATCCCGCCGGATTCAATCATCTGCTCGAGCGGATCTTGCGCACCCACTGAGTCAGCTTTTGCGTATAGAATCACTGCGCTGCTCAGATAAAAAAGCCGAACCCGCGGGTTCGGCTTTTTGATTGGTGGGATTCAGGCTCTGGGGCGATTGGCCATCGCCATCATAGGGCTAGGCGGGTTGCGAGCAGACCGGGCAGTCGGGGCGCTTGGGCAGCTTCAGCTCGCGAAAACCGCCTTGGAAGCCGTCGATCATCAGCAGCCGGCCGCTGTAATTCTTGCCCATGCCAGCCAGCAGCTTGATGGCTTCCAGCGCCTGCAGGCTGCCGACCAGGCCCACCATGGGGGCCAGCACCCCGGCCTCGACGCAGGTCAAGGATTGCTCCCCAAACAGCGAACTCAGGCAGGCGTAGCAGGGTTCATCCGCCTGCCAGGTGAAGCTGCACAGCTGCCCCTCCAGCCGGATGGCGGCGCCGGAGACCAGGGGCACCTTATGTTGTCTGGCCTTCTGGTTGAGCAGGTTGCGGATGGCGACGTTGTCGGTGCAATCGAGCACCAGCTGATGAGCGGGCAGCAGGGCATCGAGCAGCGCCTCGTCGGCGACGGCGGCATGGGTCTTCACCTCGAGCCAGGGGTTGAGGGCGCGCAGCGACTCGGCGGCGGAGTCCACCTTGGTTTGGCCGATGCGCGCGTCGTTGTGCAGCACCTGGCGCTGCAGGTTGGAGAGCTCCACCTTGTCGAAATCCACCAGGGTCAGCCGACCGACCCCGGCCACCGCGAGATACTGGGCGGCGGCGCAGCCCAGTCCCCCGGCGCCTATCACCAGCACGGCGGCCTGCTTGAGCGCCTCCTGCCCCTCGAAGTCGAAGGATTTGAGCACTATCTGGCGGTTGTAGCGAAGCAGCTCGGCGTCCGAGAGGATCTCGCTCACAACAGCAGTCCCGCGAAGGGCTCGACGTTCACCGTCTCGCCAGCGGAGACCCTGCCGCGCGCCTGTTCCAGCACTATGTAGCAGTTTGCCCGCGACAATGAGCTGAACACGCCGGAGTCCTGGGATCCTGTGCTGCGCACCTCCAGGCCATTCGGTCCCTGGCTCAGGATGCCGCGCTGGAAGTCGAGCCGACCCGGCGCCTTCTTGAGGGGTTCGCTGGCCCTGGCCTGCAACTGCAGCGGGCGGGCGAAGGTTTGCCCGGCGAGCTTGGCCAGCGCCGGTTGCACCAGCTGATCGAAGGTGACCATGGCGGAGACCGGGTTGCCCGGCAGGCCGAAGAACCAGGCATGGGGCAGGCGGCCGAAGGCGAACGGCTTGCCCGGCTTGATGGCGAGCTTCCAGAAGCCGATTTCGCCCTGCTCTTCGAGCAGCTGCTTGGTGAAGTCCGCCTCGCCGACCGAGACGCCGCCCGTGGTGATCAGGGCATCGGCCTCATGGTCTGCCTTGATGAAGGCGGCCCTAAGCTGCGCGGGATCGTCCGGGATGATGCCAAGGTCCAGACAATCTATGCCCAGGCGGGCCAGCATGGCTTTGACCCCGTAGCGATTGGAGTCGTAGATGTCGCCGTGGGCAAGCGGGGTGCCCACCGGTTTAAGTTCATCACCGGTGCTGAAGATGGCTACCTTGAGCGGGCGGCGCACCGTCACGCTGGCGATACCCAAGGAGGCCAGCAGTGGCAGCTCGCGGGGGCTGAGGCGTAGCCCGGAGGCCAGCACTTGCGAGCCCTCGGCCATGTCTTCGCCACGACGGCGGATGTTCTGGCCGGGTCTCGGCTGGCTGATGAAGCGCACCAGCTCCCCTTCGAGCTGCGCCTCTTCCTGCATGATGACCGCCTCGGTACCGGTGGGAACAGGGGCTCCCGTCATGATGCGGATGCAATGACCGGCGGGCCACTCTCCCTGATAGGGCTGACCGGCGAAGGCCTTGCCCGCCACCTTGAGCGGCGCGCCAGCGGCGAGATCGGCCAGGCGCACGGCGTAACCGTCCATGGCGGCATTGTCGAAGGGGGGCACCGACAGGGGGGAGGTGATGTCCTGGGCCAGGATCCGATCCAGTGCCTGGGGCAGCGGCAACTGCTCGGTATCGCAGCAGCAGGCGAGTTGGTCCAGCATCCCTTGCAGGGCATCGCCCAGGGGCAGCAGTGCAACCGTATCGAATCCCATCATCATGACCTCTTTGGTGTGGTAGAGGGCGGATTATCCCAAAAAAACCGCTCCATGGGCAGGTTCACCGCACAGGAATGCGTGGCGAGCGGGCTTGAGGGGAATAAAGGGGACATTATCTCGCCCAACTCCCCCCGTATGGGCAGGATGGATCGAGGGTAAAACGGGACGGTTTGACATAAAGTCAGGTGTCGGGCTTGAGTTAGTCCGAATTATGACAATAATCGCCCTGTACTATTACCGTCCTGAACGGGTGCGCACCGCAGAGTGCCGTCACCGGTACGGTGGCCATCACAGTCCCTGAGCGTGGGAGAGAAACAAGATGACGAGCTTAAGCCAGGAAGCCCTGTTGGTCAGGGCCGCCCTCGAGGCCCAGGGCCTGGAGACTCCGCTGGTAGCCAATGACCTGAACGGCCAGCAGAAGAGAGAGAAGATCGAAGGCCACATGCGCGCCATCATGGAAACGCTGGGGCTGGACTTGCGTGACGACAGTCTGACCGAGACGCCCCACCGCATCGCCAAGATGTACGTGAACGAGATCTTCTCCGGCCTCGACTACAGCACCTTCCCCAAGGTGACGGTGATCGAGAACAAGATGAAGGTGGACGAGATGATCATGGTGCGGGACATCAGCCTCACCAGCACTTGCGAACACCACTTCGTCACCATAGACGGGCTGGCCCACGTGGCCTACATCCCCCGCGGCAAGGTGATAGGGCTGTCGAAAATCAACCGCATAGTGCAGTTCTTCGCCCGTCGGCCCCAGGTGCAGGAGCGGCTCACCCAGCAGATCCTGCTGGCGCTGCAGACCCTGCTCGGCACCAGGGACGTGGCCATCAGCATCCGTGCGACCCACTTCTGCGTGAAGGCCCGCGGCGTGATGGACTCCACCTCCTATACCACCACCACCTCCCTCGGTGGCGTCTTCAAGACCCAGCCGGACACCCGCGCCGAGTTCCTCGGCGGCCTGAAAGGCTAGCAGACAGGGGCATGTCGCATCGACATGCCCCTGTCGTCTTCTCTCCCCTTTTGCTCTGCCCGACACTTTCGTCAGAAAAGTGCTAAAGCCGTGCCCGGTCGGGCCGATACAGCTCACCATGCCGATTGACGGCCTGTTGGACCCCTTCACCCGGAGCCCCGTCAGGCCGGCGAGGCGTTCGATGAGCGCCGACGAGCCAAGGCTCACTCCCCCACAGGGAAACTGGTCCGTGCCAGCACGGACAAGGCTGGATGTACTGCTATGGATGGCAGCTAGCGTGATGTGCGCCACAGGGCACCGCGCAGATGAATGCCACTCGTTCACCCATTGCAGGACATGCCATGAACACCATGACAATAGGTAAGAAACTCACCGCCGGCTTCGCCGTGCTCGGTCTGATGATGGCCTTTATCGGCGGCTTCTCGCTGCTGGAGTTCAGCAAGATGAACCGGGCCGCCATCGGCTTCACCGACAGCATACTGCCCGCCGTGGTGCGCACCAGTGCACTGGGTGAGACCATCAACGCCCTGCGTCGCTACGAACTGGATGTCTTCCTGGTGGCGGACGATCCCCAGCAGAAAGCCCGTTACCGCGATGCCAGCGAGCAGAGCCTGAGGGAGGCCGGGCAGCAGATCGCGGCCCACGATGCCACCATCTGGGCGGCAGACGTGGAGGAGCGTCGGACCTTCGACATCGTCAAGGTAGACTGGGAGAAGTACGTCGCTCTGCATCAACGTATCCGGCAGATGCAGGACAGCGGTCAGATGGCCGAGGCCCAGCGCCTCTTCATGTCCGAGGGGGTCACCCTCTACACCACGCTGGCCAAGTCGGTGGCGGACCTCATTCGCATCAACCATGGCTATTCCGTCAACTCCCGCGCCGAGGTGGTGGAGGCCTATGACGATGCCAAGCTGAGCGTCTTCATCACGCTGCTGGTGGGGCTGGGGCTGGTGGTCTGCCTGTCTGTGGTGTTGACCCGACAGATCCGCGATCCGCTCATCATGCTGGCCCGTCATGCCCAGCGCATCGCCAGCGGTGAACTCGGCAGGGGCGAGCTGCAGGAGTGGATCCGGGGCAGTCGCTTCAACCGCGACGAGCTGGGTCAGCTCGGCTCAGCCATCGACCGCATGCAGGGGGCGCTGGCCAGCCTGGTGAGCGAGATTGCGGGCTCGGTGAGCCAGCTCAGCAGCGCGGTGGAGGAGGTGAGTGCCATTTCCGAGCAGTCCGCCAGGGGCATGGCCAACCAGCAGAGCGAGGTGTCCCAGGTCGCCACCGCCATGAACGAGATGCAGTCCACTGTCGTTGAGGTGGCCCGCAACACCACGGATGCCATGAGCGCGGCCAAGGATGCCTCCCACACCTCGGGCGAAGGCCATCGGGTGGTGGGGCGAGCCATCACCAGCATCGAGCAGGTGTCGCAGCAGATAGAGCAGGCGGGCGGCGTGGTGCAGCAGCTGGAAGCCGACAGCGCCAACATCAGCATGGTGCTTGACGTCATCCGCGGCATCGCCGAGCAGACCAACCTGCTGGCGCTCAATGCGGCCATCGAGGCGGCCCGGGCGGGCGAGCAGGGGCGCGGCTTCGCGGTTGTCGCGGACGAGGTGCGCTCCCTGGCCCAGCGCACCCAGGCTTCTACCGCCGAGATCAGCAAGATGATCGAGGTGCTGCAGGAGCGCACCGCCGAGGCGGGCAGTGCCATGCAACTGAGCCGCCAGCAGATGCAAGACAGCGTCGACCTGGCGCGGGAGGCGGGTAACAGCATCGACAGCATCAATGGTGCCGTCACCCAGATATCGGACATGAATACCCTGATCGCCACCGCGACCGAGGAGCAGAACGCGGTGACCGAAGAGCTTAACCGCAGCATCGTCAACATCCACAATGCCGCCGACGAGAATGCGCTGGGTGCCCAGCAGACCGCCCAGGCCTGCGTCGAGCTGAGCAAGTTGGCCACCTCCTTGCATCATATGACCCAGCGCTTCACGCTCTGAGCCTGATAAGCTGCCGATAAAACAAGGCCCCGCCAATTGGCGGGGCCTTGTTTTTGGGTGGTAGGCTGCCTAAGCCCGGCCTGTTTTGCTGCCGTCATCAACTTGGGCCGACGATCTCACCCTGCTCGTCGATGCCGATATGGCGATGATCGGTGGCAGGCTGCCAGGGTTGCCATCAGCTCAAACCGACAATCTCACCGTTATCGTCGATATCGATATGACGATAGGCTGGCAGGCTGCCGAGGCCCGGCATGGTCATGATGGGGCCCGCCAGGGCGTAGACGAAGCCGGCGCCGGCGCACAGCCTCACCTCCTCGATGGGCACCTCGAAGCCGGTGGGCACACCCTTGAGGGCGGGATCGTGGCTCAGCGACAGCGGGGTCTTGGCCACGCAGATGGGCAGGTGATCCCAACCCGCCTTCGAGAGCGCCGCGAGCTGGCGCTTGGCCTTGTCGGAGAGCAGGACGCCGCGCCCGCCATAGCCGCACTCCACCAGGGTGGCGAGCTTGGCGCTGAGGCTCATCTCGTCGGGGTAGAGCAGCTGGATGTCGCTCGGCTGCTCACAGGCGGCGACCACGGCGCGGGCCAGCTCGCTGGCCCCGGCGCCCCCTCGGGTGAAGGCTTCCGAGAGGGCGACGCCGCAGGCACCGGCGCGGCGCGCCTCGTCCGCCAGCAGCGCCAGCTCGGCCTGGCTGTCGCTGGGGAAGCGGTTGATGGCCACCACCACGGGCACCCCGTAGCGACGGGCGTTGGCGATGTGCCAGGCGAGGTTGGCGCAGCCCTGGCGCAGGGTCGGCAGATCCTCTTCCCCAAGGCTTGCGGGCAAGGGCTGGCCGGGGCGAATGTCGAGCAGGCCACTGTTGGCCTTGAGGCTGCGCACCGTGGCCACCAGCACCACGCAGGACGGGTTGATGCCGGACTGGCGATGCTTGATGTTGAAGAACTTCTCCAGCCCCATGTCGGAGCCAAAGCCCGCCTCGGTCACGACAAAGTCGGTGAGCCCGAGCGCCATGCGATCGGCGATGACCGAAGAGTTGCCGTGGGCGATGTTGGCGAAGGGGCCGGCATGCACCAGCACCGGGGTCTGCTCCGTGGTCTGCATCAGGGTCGGCTGCAGCGCGTCTTTCAGCAGCACCGTCATCGCTCCCGCTACCTCGAGCTGTTCGGCGGTGATGGGCTGGCCGCGACTGTCGAGGGCGAGCTGTATGCGGCCGATGCGGGCGCGCAGATCTCTTAGATCGCTGGCGAGCGCCAGTATGGCCATCAGCTCGGAGGCGGCGGTGATGACGAAGCGATCGGGGCGCTCCACCCCATCGGCCGGGCTGCCCTGGCCGATGCTGAGGTGGCGCAGGGCGCGGTCGTTCATGTCCAGGGTGCGCGGCCAGAGGATGTTGGCGGGATCGATGTCGAGGCGCGGCAGGCCGGTCTTGGTGGTGAACTGATCGCCGAGTTTATGCTCGTGGAACAGGCGGGCATCCAGCGCCGCGGCGGCCAGGTTGTGGGCGGCGGCGAGGGCGTGAAAATCCCCGGTGAGGTGCAGGTTCATCTCCTCCATGGGCACCACCTGCGCGTGGCCGCCCCCGGCGGCGCCCCCCTTGACCCCGAACACGGGCCCCAGGCTCGGCTGGCGTATGGTGGCGATGCTGGACTGGCCTATGTGGTTGAGCCCCATGGAGAGCCCGAGCGTGGTGACCGTCTTGCCCTCGCCGAGGGGGGTGGGGGTGATGGCGCTCACCAGCACCAGCTTGCCGCTCTTGTGCGGTGGCTCCTTGAGCAGCGCCAGGCTGAGTTTGCCCTTGTGATGGCCCCGGGGGCTGAGCAGGGCGGCCGGGATGCGAAGGCGCCGGGCCAGTTCGTCGATGTGCAGGCGGGGGGACTGGCGGGAGATCTCGATATCGCTTAGCATCAGCACCTCGTTGGCATGTCTGGTTAAAACTGCGGCGAAGTCTAGAGGAATCAACAAGGTTATCCAATGAGTAATGCTATTTTATCCGGTAGTCGTGAGCCCCATCAACGCCCTGTCCTGCTGGATCTCAACGCCCTCTATCATCCCCCCAAGCGGCCGCTGACCGCCCTTGGCATCGTCAGCACCCTGATCCCGCTGTTTGGCTATGGCTGGCAGGCGATGACCCAGGATCCCGAGACCCATTTTCGCCAGGAACTCGGCAAGCGCATCAACAAGCACAAGACCGAGGAGGCCAACCTCGTCCTGACGTTGCAACTGGCGGGGATGCTGGACTGCCACTGCCTGCACATCACGCTGCCCTATGCGCTGAGTGAGGAGCAGCTCGCCACCCTGCGGCGCCGGCTGCCACGCTGGCAGCTGACGATGACCGAACTGCTGCTGGTGGCCGAGCTGCCACGGCCAGCCGATCATAAAGCGCCCCCCCAGACCCACTCCTGAACATCAGCCTCGCCTCCCGCCATGGGAGGCGAGGCCGCTTACATCATCGCGTTATCACCACCGGTTACACCTCCCGATCCCAGTAATGAGGGGCGAGGTAGCGCTCTTGCACGAACTCGATGAAGCAGCGCACCTTGGCCGAGACGAAGCGGCGGTGCGGGTAGAGCGCATAGAGCCCCACCTGCCCCTTGTCCCATTCCGGTAACAGCGGGACCAGGGCCCCGGCGCGCAGCGCGTCCCCGACGATGAAGGTGGGCTGCAATATGATGCCCTGGTGGTCGCAGGCTGCCCGGGTCAGGGCCACGCCATTGTTGGCGCGAAGCGGCCCCTGCGGGCGCACGCTCAGTTGCTCCCCATCCCGCTTGAACACCCAGTCCGGCTGGGTCAGGGTGTAGATGAGGCAGTCGTGCTGCTTGAGATCCTCGGGGGTCTTGGGGCTGCCCCGGCGGGCCAGATAGGTCGGGCTGGCGCACACCACCAGCTTCATCATGGCCAGCGGCTTGGCCACCAGGGAGGAGTCCGGCAGGTTGCCGATCCGCAGCGCCAGATCGAAGCCTTCCTCCACCAGCGCCACCCGCCGGTCGCTGTACTCGATCTCCAGCTTGAGCTCGGGGAAGCGCTCGCGAAACAGCGGCAGGGCGGGGGAGAGGTGCAGGTAGCCAAAGTCCATGGGCACCGACAGCTTGAGGGTGCCCTGGGGCTGCTGGTTGTTGCGGGTGAGCTGGCTGTGGGTCTCTTCCAGCTCGGCCAGCAGCGCCTGGGAGCGCTGGTAGTAGAACTGGCCCGCCTCGGTTGGGTTGACCTGGCGGGTGGTGCGCGACAGCAGCCGGGTCGACAGGGACTCCTCGAGCTGTTGCATCAGCTTGGAGGTCATGGCGACCGAGATGCCGAGCTGATGGGCGGCCTTGGTAAAGCTTTGACACTCCACCACCTTGATGAAGGTGCGCATGGCGGCTATCTGATCCATATTCCACTCTCGGTTGATAATTATTTTAATAAATCGATGATTATCCATTCCTGCTCGGAGGTTAGCATGTCAGGTATCGATATGAACCCCCCAATGAAGGAACGAACGGAATGAAAATGACCAAGGCCCTGCTGGCTTCCTGCCTGTTTATGGCGGCTCCCCTGATGGCGGCCGATTACGATGTGGATACCGCCCACACCACAGTCCAGTTCAAGGTGGGCCACCTCGGCTTCTCCGAGCTGGTCGGCCGTTTCAATACCTTCAGTGGCACCTTCAGCATGGACGAGGCCAACCCGGCCGCGGCCAAGGCGAGCTTCGAGATCGATGCCGCCAGCGTGGACTCCAACCACGAGCCCCGCGACAAGCACCTGCGCAGCCCGGACTTCCTGGACGTCAAGCAGTACCCCAAGATGACCTTCGTCAGCACCGGCTATGAAGGCACCAAGGACAAGGGCGTGCTCAAGGGCACCCTGACCCTGCACGGCGTCACCAAGCCGGTGGCATTCGAGCTGGTCCACATCGGCGAAGGCAAGGATCCCTGGGGCGGTTACCGCAGCGGCTTCAACGCCACCACCACCATCAAGCGCAGCGAGTTCGGTGTGAACTACATGCTGCCGGGCATTCCTGACGAGATGAGCATCAACCTGTTCGTCGAAGGCGTGCGCAAGTAATGGGCGTAGCACTCCTGTTGCAAACCTTGGCGGCCCCTTTGGGGGCCGCTTTGCTGTCATGGCGCTGGCCGAGGCTGGGGTATCTGTGGGGGGCGCTGGCGCTCTGGCTGGTGGGCTGCCTGCTCGGCGGCGCCTATGGCCTGCCGGTCAAGGCCTGGCAGTGGCTGCCGCTGTGCCTGCTGGTGCCCGCCATCGCGGCTCAGGTAGAAGACAAGCGGGCCGCCGTCGCGCTGTTCGCCGTGCTTGGCGCCCTGGTGTGGTGGCAGGGGCTGGCCTCGGTGCTTGGCACCGAGCCGCGGATCTGGCTGGCGCTGCTGCCCGCCATCGCCTGGTTCGGGTGGGCGCAGCTGCGCACCGACAGCCAGGAGGGGCTCGGCTTTGCGCTCGGCTTCATCTGGCTGGCGCTGGTCATCGGCATCGACGGCAGCCTGCTCATTGCCCAGCTGGGGGGGGCCCTCGCGGCCTTCGCCGGTTTCCGTGCCCTGCTCGGTGCCTTCGCCCGGGTGAAGGTGGCGCCGGCAGCGCTGGCGTTGGCGCTCGCCTTTGTGCAGATGCTGGCCTGGCAATACGTGGAGGTGCCGCTGCTGGTATTGCTGCCGGTCTGGCTGCTGCCGCTGCTGGAATGGGCCTTGCGCAACAGGCCCTGGATCCAGCGCTGGGCCCTGCTTGTCCTGGTGGCGGGCATCGGCGCCGGATGGAGTCTGTGGTGGGTCTGGCCGGAGGCTTCACTGTACTGATTTTTGCATGATAAACAGGCGATTACGTTTATATTTGCATGCTCAGTCATAGTCTGCGCAGATAAAGATTGAGCGCCATTGTGGTTTCAGATAAAAATGATTTCATTACGTCTTATCTGGACGCAGACAGAACCCGGCCATGCCGGGTTCTGTCTGCCTGCATACTTGCGGCACAATAAGGAGGCGCACAGTTGCGCAGTCAAGGATCTGAGCATCTGTTTTTTCGCCATTTTATCGAGCAGGCGCGCCTCGAGGACCTCTGTATCCTGCTGGTCACCCATCTGCTCCCCGACAGGCCCCATTTTATCCAGGCGCTCGCTCAAGTCGGACGGGTGGGCGCCATCTTGCCCAAACCCAAGTCGGTGCACGGACCCACCCTGAGCTGGGTCCAGCAGCACTACCCGGTGTTGCCCCTCGATCGTCACTGGAGCAACGATCCTGAGCAGGTGATCGCTCAGATAGCACCCCTGATCGAGACCCACGAGCGACTCATCATCCTGGACATCGGCGGCTATTTTGCCAGGACCCAGGCCATCCTCGCCGAGCACTTCGGTGCGCGTTTCATCGGGGTGGTGGAGATGACCGAAAACGGCCATCAGCGCTACGAGCAGGAGGTGCTGGCCGCCCCCGTCGTCTCGGTGGCGCGCAGCCCGCTCAAGCAGGCCGAGGATATCCAGATTGGCCTCAGCGTGGTCTACTCCGCCGAATCCCTGGCGCGCACCCTCAATCGCACCTTCAACGTCTGCCAGGCCGCCCTGTTTGGCTATGGCAAGGTGGGGCGCAGCATCGCCCGCGAGCTGCGTTGCCGCAACTTGCATCTGGAGCTGGTGGAGACGGATGCCTTGCGCCAGGTGGAGGCGCTGTCCCATGGCTTCAAGCTGGTGGGCAAGGAGGAGGCGCTCGGCCGGGCCGAGCTGGTGATCTGCTCCACCGGCAACGGCTCGCTGGATCTCGCGGATCTGCAGGCGCTGCGTCCCGGCGCCATGCTGGCCTCGGTCACCTCCGCCGACGACGAATTCGCGTTTTGCCTCTCCCAGCTCTCCTGGCCGAGCGAGGAGGTGTGCCCCCATGTGCTGGCGCTCACCCGCCCGGATGGCAGCACCATCTTCCTGCTCAACCGGGGGGAGGCGGTCAACTTCGTTCACGGTGCCGTCATCGGCGAATATGTCTATCTGGTGCTGGCGGAGATCATCGAGGGGGTGCATCAGCTGTCTCGTCAGGCCCCGGCGCCCGGCTTGTTCGAGCTGCCCCAGACCACCATGCAGACCATAGCGCGCCATTGGCTCGCCGACTTTCACGGGGTTATCCAATGAAGGGGCGAGCCCCGTCCTCTTTGCATCCGGTGTCGCGGGCTCCCATCGTCCGCTGACCCTCTTTACGGAGTCCTCCCATGACAGAAATGGCACAACCCAACCTCAAGCCCCGCATCGAGATCCGCTACTGCACCCTCTGCCGCTGGATGCTGCGCGCCGCCTGGCTGGCTCAGGAGCTGCTCTCCACCTTCGACAGCGATCTCGGCGAGGTGGCGCTGGTGCCCGCCAGCAAGGGGGAGTTCAAGATCCTGGTGAACGGCGTGCAGGTGTGGGATCGGGTGGCCGACGAGGGCTTCCCCGAGGCGAAAGAGATCAAGCAACGGGTGCGCGACATCATCGCCCCGGAGCGGGATCTGGGCCACGCGGATCGCAAGCCTGCCACAGAGTGATCTATGGTAGTGGAACGGATAAAAGGGAGGCCATGCCTCCCTTTTGCTTATTGGTAGTCAGTCTGACTGTCAGCCTGGACGATGATGGCATGACCCTCTGCTGATTGAGGTAGCGCGCCCGCTTGTGGGGCCTGATGCGGCCCACCTCCACCCACGCCAGACCGTCGATACCGTGGTTGAACGCGGGGGCGGTGCCAAAGTCCATGAACGGCACGCCCCCCGGCTCGCACAGCTCAGGGCTGCGCCGTTACGCCCGGTAGGCGGCCGTCAGCCGCACCAGCTCCACCAGGGTGGCGACCGCTTTTTCCATGGATTGCAGCGGGATGAACTCGTGTTTACCGTGGAAGTTGTGGCCACCGGTGAAAATATTTGGACAGGGCAGCCCCATGAAGGAGAGGCGGGCGCCGTCGGTGCCGCCGCGAATGGGCTTGATCTTGGGGACCACGTCTGCCGCGACCATGGCTGCCTTGGCCAGCGCCACTATGTGCATGTGCGGCTCTATCTGGCCGCGCATGTTGCGGTAGCTATCCCTGATCTCCAGCTCGATGCGCGCCTTGGGGGCGTCCAGCTGCAGGGAGGCGACCCGCTCCTTGAGCTGGGCCTTGCGGGCGGCGAAGGCGTCGTCATCGAAGTCGCGGATGAGGTAGTGCAGTGTGCTCTCCTCCACTGTGCCCTCCATCCGGGCCAGGTGGAAGAAGCCCTCGTAACCCTCGGTGCACTCCGGGGTCTGCTCGGGGGGCATGGCGGCATGGAAGCGGGCGGCCAGGGTCTGGCTGTTGATCATGCCTCCCTTGGCGGTGCCGGGGTGCACGTTGTTGCCAACAAACCGCACGGTGGCGCTGGCGGCGTTGAAGTTCTCGTATTCGAGCTCGCCGAGCTCACCGCCATCGACCGTATAGGCCCACTTGGCGGGGAAGCGGTCCAGCGGGAACAGATCGGCGCCGCGGCCAATCTCCTCGTCCGGGGTGAAGCCGAGCCAGACGTCGCCACGGGGGATCTCGGGATGGGCCAGCAACTGCTCGACGGCGGTCAGGATCTCGGCGATGCCTGCCTTGTCATCGGCGCCGAGCAAGGTGGTGCCGTCGGTGGTGATGAGATCCTGGCCGAGATAGTTCTTCAGACAACGATACTGGCGGATGGCCAGCACCTCGTCCCCCTTGCCGAGACAGATGTCTCCCCCCTGATAGCGCTCGATGATTTGGGGCACCACCTGCTCCGCCTCGTAGTCGGCGGTGTCCATATGGGCAATCAAGCCGATGGCAGGCGCATCCGGCTGGTTGCCAGGCAGACAGGCGGTGAGGTAGCCATTGTCATCCAGCGTGATCTGACTCAAGCCCAGCTGTGTCAGCTCCTCCTGCAGGGCGCGGGCGAAGACGCGCTGGCCCTCGCTGCTGGGGCAGGCGGGATTGGTCGCATCGGAGCGGGTATGAAAAGTCAGGTAACGCAGAAAACGCTCAAGCAGGGTATCCATGGGCAAGCCTCGAACCGGAAATGATGAGGGGCCATTGTGGACAATACTGTCGCGCCTCTTATTGCGTCAGCGCAGTTTTTGATGAATTCGTGAGAGGAGGGATGGGGGGCCTGTTCCGACCGCTCAAGGGGTATTTGTGCATAAAAACTCCAGATTAAAGCGTGGTTAATCACACTGGCGCTGGTCGAATATGACCTCAGCCCTGTGCCGGCAAGGCATGGGGCAAGATGGCCGGTTCACCTGTTATTTTCAGGGCTAATCGGGAGGGGGGGCCAGTGCGCGCCATCCCAGAGCCAGCCTTGCTGACAGCAAGATTTGACCCACCCGGTAAAACCGATTTTTTAACACGATTTTTTATTGTCAGTAGCGGCGGTAAGTGTGTACACTCCGCGCCGATCCGATGGTAACCCTGAGCAGGCAGAGCCGCCAGACACCGGCAGGATCATACGCCTATAGGGCGAGGCACGCAGAAACGACAGACACTGCTAGGGTATGGTTTCTTTAATACCGGTTAGGCTCCGGTATCAGGGAGAGCAACGGACTCTCATCATCCAACTGACCGACTGAGCCAATGGCTCATCATCTTCCCTTGTCATGGGTGGTCACTGGAGTTGAGCTGGCTGTGGTGGTCGTCGTCTATCAACACGCGTGCGTGCTGACGTCTTCCCTTATCTTCCTTGAAATCTCCCTTGTCGTCGCGATGGCTGCCGAATGATGAACGAACGGCGTGGCTGATGCCGCTCGTCATCAAAGTACCGCGGCGCCGCATTAGAGTGGCACCGCATACCGTTGAGCTTGATGTAAAGCCACCAGCCCCACATCAAGACTCGTTACTTCCCAAGATCCACCAGGCAGCTCAGGCTTGCCGCGATTGCAATCGAGGGTCTGGCGATGTGGAAGGTCATGACCGTGGCGTCACTCCCTTCCGAACGCCAGCAGGCAGCCCAGGCTCGCCCCCCTTTGTGATCGATGGTCTGGATGTGATTGAGGGTAACGAAGGCGGCCTTCTGGCCGCTCATTTGCGAGGCATAGCCCATGACTAACTGGTCCAGCAAGGACTCCTTGAAGGTCTACAACGTTCCCTACTGGGGTGCGGGTTTTTTCAATATCAATGACGCCGGTCATGTGACCGTCGCGCCCGACAAGTCGCGCCCCGATGCCCACATCGTCATCTCCGATGCCATCGAACAGTTGCGCCAGTCCGGGCTGACCACCCCCGTGTTGCTGCGTTTCCCCGACATCCTCAAGAGCCGGGTCGATGCGCTGTTCAACGCCTTCGGTCAGGCCATCGAGAAGTCAGGCTATGAAGGGGACTATCTGTGCGTTTACCCGATCAAGGTAAACCAGCAGCGCCGCGTCATTGAGACCATCAGCCAGTCCTACAGCGACAAGCCAAGGCTTGGGCTGGAAGCGGGCTCCAAACCGGAGCTGTTGGCCGTGTTGTCCCATCACCATGAGCAAGGCTCGGTGATCGTGTGCAACGGCTACAAGGACCGCGAATACATCCGCCACGCCCTCTTGGGCAACCTGATGGGCCACAAGGTCTACATCGTGGTGGAGAAGCCTTCCGAGCTGGAAATGGTGCTGGACGAGTCAGTTCGCCTGAACATCAAGCCGAACATCGGGGTGCGTGCCAAGCTCGCCTCCACCGGCTCCGGCATGTGGGAATCGAGCGGCGGCTCCATGTCCAAATTTGGCCTCTCCGCCTCCCAGATCCTGGCGCTGGTCGAGCGCCTGCGCAGCCTCGGCAAGCTCGATTGCCTGCAACTGCTGCACTTCCACCTCGGCTCCCAGATCGCCAACATCCGCGACATCCAGGGTGGCATCCGCGAGTGCGGCCGCTTCTATTCCGAGTTGCGTCGCTTAGGGGTGCCCATCGACGTGGTCGACGTCGGTGGTGGTTTGGGTGTGGACTATGAGGGCACTCGCTCCCAGAGCCACTGCTCCGCCAACTACAGCCTGTCCGAGTACGCCAACAACGTGGTGTGGGGCATCGGCGATGTGTGCCGCGAGTTTGACCTGCCGCACCCGACCATCATCAGCGAGTCCGGCCGTGCCCTGACCGCTCACCACGCCGTGCTGGTCACCAATCTGATTGGTGCCGAAGGGGTGGAGATGAGCGACATCAGCGCGCCGGATGAAGACGCACCGACCATTCTACAGAACATGTGGAAGGGCTGGCTGGACCTGCGCAGCGAAGATCCCTCCCTGCTGGAGATCTTCCACGACTCGGTGGCTGATCTGGGCGATGTGAACACCCAGTACACCATGGGCCTGCTCAATCTGGAGCAACGTGCCTGGGCCGAGATGCTGCACCAGAACACCTGTCTGGCGCTCAAAGAGCTGCTCAACCCGGTCAACCGCAACCACCGCGCCCTGGCCGACGAGCTCTCCGAGAAGCTGGCAGACAAGTGCTTCGCGAACTTCTCCCTGTTCCAGTCCCTGCCGGATGCCTGGGGCATAGGTCAGGTGTTCCCCGTGATGCCGCTCACCGGCCTCGAGCGTCCGCTCACCCGCCGTGGCATCCTGATGGACATCACCTGTGACTCCGATGGTCAGGTCGAGCACTACGTCGACGGCCTGGGTGTAGAAAGCACCCTGCCGATGCCGGAGTACGCCGAGAACGAAGTGTGCCACGTCGGCTTCTTCCTGGTCGGTGCCTATCAGGAGATCCTCGGCGATCTGCACAACCTGTTCGGTGACACCCACTGCGCGGAAGTGTGGCTCGACGACGAAGGCAAGATGGACATTCGCAATGTGGTGCGCGGCGACACCGTCGACCAGCTGCTGCGTTACGTCAACATAGACCCGTCCGTCATTCGCGAGAACTACCAGCGCATCGTCTCTCACCCGGCGCTGGACGACGCGACCCGCAAGGCTCTGCTCGACGAGCTGGAGCTGGGTCTGCAAGGCTACGCCTATCTGGAAGACGAATAAGCCTCTGGCTTGTTCCCCGCACAGCGGGAATAAAAAACGGCGCCTTCGGGCGCCGTTTTTATTGCGGCCTCGCGCAGTATTGCCTGCATCCTATCTGCTATCTGCTATCTGCTATCTGCTATCTGCTATCTGCTATCTGCTATCTGCTATCCGCTGCCTGCGCCCCCTGGGATCAAGCCGTGGTTGGCTCGGTTTGGCGTAGAGGCTGGTCGCTTGGTCGCGGGCGCCGCGGCTGGGGCCGGGCGTCGCCGCAATGGCAGCCCGGGAGCGACTGAGACATTCGAGGGATACGCCGGGGTGAATTGCATGCAAAAAAATTTGAGTACTTTCACCTCGTATCTTTTCAATGTATTTTTAATATAAATCAACTTTTTACATTGGTTTTTTGCTGCCATCCCCTGCGCTTACAAGATGTTTAAATGAAAATTAAGTTGCGTGAGAAGGCGAAAACTCAAATAATGTTGCACGAACAATATGAGCTTGATGCTCGCCGCACCTGATCTTCGGAGGTCCTATGAAAACCCTTATCGTCTCAACCGTCGCGCCCGATGCCATCGGTCCTTATAGCCACGGCACCGCCTATGGCGACCTCATCTTCACCTCGGGTCAGCTGCCTGTCTGCAAGCGGCTGGGGGGCGTCGTGGAGGGGGGGGTTGAGGCTCAGACCCGTCAATCGCTGGAGAATCTGAAATCCGTGCTGGAGGCCGGCGGTGGCAGTCTGGACACCGTGCTCAAGACCACCTGCTATCTGGCGGACATCGCCGATTTTGCCGCCTTCAACGGGGTCTATCAGGCGTACTTCCTGGCGGATTGTCCGGCGCGCAGCTGTTTTGCGGTCAAGGATCTGCCGATGGGCGTCAGGGTCGAGATCGAGGCCATCGCCCATCGGCTGCCCTGAGGTGGGAAGTTGTTTGCGAGCCGTTTGACGACGTCCTCCCAAGGCTCGGGTTTTCTTCGGCAAGATGCTAAAACCGTCATAGGGATCAACTAGATGGCAACAGTGGACATGGCCGTCACCGAGGCTATCATGTCTGCCTGAGCAGGCACCCAGCCGCAGCCATTCATGGGCCGCGGCGTTACCATTAAGGCCCCCATGAAACTGCACGAGTTGACCCCGACCGATTTCGAGATCCTCAAGGCGATGGAGATCATAGTGGACGGCATCGCCGCCATGTATGGCCAGCATACCGAGGTGCTGCTGCACAGCCTGGATGCGCGCAACCCCTCGATCATCAAGATTGCCAATGGCCATATCACCGGCCGCAGCGTCGGCGCCCCCATCACCAACCTGGCGATGATGAAGCTCAAGAGCGGGCAGGACGTCTCCAGCCCCTACATGACCAAGTGTGCCACCGGCAAGACGCTGCGCTCCCTCACCACCGTCATTCGCAACGGCGAGCACCAGGCGATAGGGTTGCTCTGCATCAACAGCGACATGGATGCCCCGCTGCAATCCGTGCTGCGCACCATGATGCCGGAATGTATGCACCAGCACGAGCCGAGCGCGACCCCCGAGGTATTCGCCCGCAACATCGATGAAGCCCTGAGCAGCACCATCGACAGCATCAGCGCCGAGGTGCGGGGCAACGAGGCGGTGCCGCCGTCCCAGAAGACCAGGGTCATGGTCAACCAGCTGCATGAGCTGGGGATCTTCGAGCTCAAAGACAGCGCCCAGATAGCCGCTCGCCAGCTCGGCATCTCGGTGCACTCCATCTACCGCTATCTGCGGGAGATAAAAAAAGGCTAGCGGGCTATGGCGACAGATTCAGTGGAAGAGGGGCCTGGGTGGGCCCCTCTTTTTCCCCCTTTCCTCTTGTTACCATTCACCCTCCCCGCGCATCTGCTATCATCTTGCCCTTTCATTTATCTATTTGAACCCGCAGGAGAAATCATGTCTCGTGTCCTCTATTTGCTGCGCCACGGCCAGACGCGCTACAACGCCGAACAGCGGCTGCAGGGGCGCTGCAACTCGGATCTGACCGCCAGGGGCGAGGCGCAGGCCATCGCCATGGGGGCCCGTCTGCGGGAGCAGATCGCCGAGCCTGCCCGCTGGCGCGTCTATGCCAGCCCGCTGGGCCGTGCCCGCCAGACGGCGCTGCTGGTGTGTCAGCAACTGGGGATAGAGGATAAGCAGATCATCTGGGATGAGCGGCTGGTGGAGCTGGGGATGGGGGAGTGGGAGGGCTGCCGGGTACCGGATCTGCTGGAAGATCATCCCGAGCTCGATATCAGCCAACCGGACTGGTATCTGCAGGCGCCCGGCTGCGAAGGTTATCTGAGCATCCAGCGCCGGGCGCAGACCTGGCTGCTGGATAGCACAGTCGCCGAGCACGCCATCGTCATCTCACACGGCCTGTTTGGCGCCATGCTGCGCGGCGCCTATGCCGATCTCGACTATGTCACCACCTGGCGCCAAGAGTTGCCACAGGATGCCTTCTTCAAGCTCAGCGGTGGCCGGATCGAGCGAATGGAATGTTAACACCTCGCCGCTTGGTGAGGTGTTTTAGAGGACTAGGTGTTTTATCTAAAGCGAGTTAACCAATTGCCAGCTTTGCTGCCGCTTTCCACATAAACGGTGGCATAGGGGTCATCAGGCGCCATTTAATGTTCATCGGTTGGCTGCCGCTATGGGATAGATACTCGACCTCACCAAAGTTCACGAAGCCAAGGGTTCGACCAAACTCATCGTTGCTTTGTTCACGGACAAACAAAAACAATCGCTTACCATTTTCTCTGTGCTGGATGTAACTCAGACCCTTGCCCCGCTCAGGGCAAGCGCTGTTTTGGCTCTGCCAATGGAACAGTGACTCGTTAATGGCGTAGTCGTGATAACGGGTGGTGGGGGAGAAGTGTTTCTCCGTTTTATTCAAGGTTACGAAGAGCAACTCGATATTTTGATCTGCAATGACATACACCCCTTCGCGAGCAGTCGGTTGTTGCGCGAAGGTGGTCGCGCCAAAGCCAACCAGCACCTGCTCTCTGGCATATCGGGCATGCAGTTGCAGCGGATTACCGGGAAGGTCTGGCATGGCTCGCTGTTCGTGTTGCACCCGATTGATCAGTATGGGCAGCAGGTCTGCCAGCTCGGCCCTTAACTCTGGTTGATTGAGTTGTTTCAGGCTGTGCGCCAAGGAGCTAAAGCCTGCGTTGGGGCCGCTCTGTTGCCAGAAGTCGTAGTGACACATCAAGGCCATGCGTTCATCGTGCTCGGCCGTTAAGGTAAAGGCGCTTTCCACCAAGGTTTGTAAGAATTTCAAGTAATGGATCGCATCGCATCCCAATAGCCGGGTTTTGATGGCCCGGGTGTAGAGGGTAGATAGCTTCTCATCGCTCATTTCAGAAACGGTATGGTTGCGGGCCTGTTTGACCAAGGTGCTCCAATTGCCGCGCTTGTAGATCTCTTCAAGGCTGATATGAGGGTAAAACTTCAAAAAGTTCGCCAGCGTCAGCGGTAAATCACAGTCCTGTGAGAAACGGCGGATCAGGCCCATGAGTCGCGAGGTATTGAGGGTCGCCTTCTTGATATTGCTCAGAATTAACTCTTGGGTCTGTTTTGAGAGCTCGATGCGGCAGCCCAAGGGGGCGTGAGGGAAGCCCTGTTTGATTTCGTGGCTGATCGCTTTATTGGTTTTACCCACCAGCGCCCGGAATTTCTGGGCAAAGTCATACTCCGCACGAGCATTGCCAACAAAATCCAACACGGTGCAGCACTCTTTATCACTCGCCAGCCGTAGGCCCCGCCCTAATTGCTGCAAGAAGATGGTGAGGCTTTCCGTCGGTCGTAAAAACAGCAAGGTATCGACTTCCGGGATATCGACACCTTCGTTGAAGATGTCTACTACGCAGAGAATGTTGGTAACCCCGGTGCGCAAATCCTGTTGTTTGCTATGCCGCTCGTCTCGGTTATCGCTGGTGAGGATGTCAGCCTTGATGCCCTTCAATAAAAATTCCTTGCACATAAAATCGGCATGTTCACGGCTCACACAAAATGCCAGCGCCTTGATCTTGGTAATATCGGTGACGATCTCATAGAGGCTCTGGACTATTTTCTGCACCCGCTGCTGATTGTGGGTGTAGATATTGGTGAGCTCACTAATGTCATAACGGCCATTTTTCCAAGCGACTTGGCGCAAGTCGGTATCATCGTCGATGCCAAAATATTGGAACGGACAGAGATGGCGACGGTTGATGGCTTCTGGTAAGCGGATTTCAGCTGCGATCACTCCACCAAAGTCTGCGAGAATATCACTGCCATCATGGCGCTCCGGCGTCGCTGTCAGTCCCAAGAGAATTTCTGGGGAAAAGGCTGCGAGCAAACCACGGTAACTGGCTGCGGCAATATGGTGAACCTCATCGATGACGATGTAATCGAAATAATCCGAGCTAAGACGCAAATTAGCTAACTGGTTATTCAAGGATTGCACAGAGGCAAACAGCTGCTGGTAGTGCATGGGGATGGCGCCACCGACCAGCAGTTCACCGAAGTTAGACTGTTTTAGCACACCGCGGTAAGCGGCCTGTGCTTGGCGCAAGATCTCCTCTTTGTGGGCCACAAACAGAAATCTGGCATCGGGTTTATTTTTCAGGAACCGAGCAAAATCAAAGGCGGAGATCAGGGTCTTGCCCGTGCCGGTTGCCGCGACGACCAGGTTGCGAAAGCGCTGATGCTGGGAGCGCTCCATCGATAATTGTTCAAGAATCTCCTGCTGGTGAGGGAAAGGCGTGACCTCGAAGAAATAGGCAACGTTATTCTTGTCACCATTCCCGCTGGCCTCTTGCAACGCGTGCTGTAATTTCGCTCTGCTTTCTAGCTTGCCATCAAACAGCTCAAAATCATCGGATTCCCAATAGGTTTCAAACGTACTGAGGGATTTCTCGATGATATGAGGTATTTCTTGCGAAGTAATTTTAAGGTTCCACTCCAAACCGCTGGTGAGGGCCGAATGGGATAAGTTGGATGAACCTATATAGCCGGTATGAAAGCCTGTATTTCGGCAAAAAAGATAGCTCTTGGCATGCAGGCGTTCACGTTGGGTGTTATAGCTGAGTTTGACTTCGGTGTTGGGCAGGTTGGCTAAAAATTCGACTGCTTTTGCGTCGGTTGCCCCCATATAAGAGGTGGTGATGACCTTTAATCGGCGGCCGCTGCGAGTGAACTCTTCCAGCTCATGGCGAAAAATACGAATGCCTGCCCATTTGATAAATGAGACCAGCCAGCAGATGCTGTCTGCCGATAATATTTCACGCTTAAGTTCTGACTCCATCGACAAGCCCGCATTGCTGCCGCAAAACAGCTCACTCTGAGTCAGGCCTGTCAGAGGGAAAATATCCTCGGCATATTGCTTCAAATTGGCCGCTATTGGGTTATCCAATTCATAGAGGGCGGTGAGTATGTTGCCCTGACAGCTAATCAGATTTTCTTCGATAAAGTCGGGGTCTTGAATGTGATCTTTCAGCCAAAGCAATAGCTGGTTGGCCAGTGCAATTTGCCGTTGCAGCTGATCCTCTCCAGTGACCGAGCCCACCGCATATTCCAAGACACGGCTAAGAAACCGTGATAACCAGACGGCTGCCTCAGCCGGTTCAAGTTGACGTTCCCCTACGTAAAAGCGCTCCCGGTCGAGTCTAGATGTCAGCAGTTGGGTGATGAGTTGTTCATAAATACCGCATTGTTGCATCGCACACTGGCCTTGAACGTTGTATATAAGGGGAATGAGAAGAATATCATTTTTTTCAACTAAATCAGTCAGCTGTTGTTGTCTGTTACTCGTTTGAAAATCGCTCCGATTTCCGTTGCGCAGGTCGGTAGTGACAACCACAGGAGGTGGTGATGGATCCAGTTTCTTGGCTTTTTTCGGCCTATCTCAACCTGGTGCAACAACAGGTGTCGGATATCTATGGCACCGAGCCCAAGGCGTTGGTGGTGGAGTATGAGGGGGAGCAGGTTCCCTTTGCCTTCCAGTTTTGGCAGATCCAGCCAAAAAGCGTTTGCCGCCCCCATGAGTAGGACGCACAGCGATTCAGTCGCTGCACCGTCAAGGCTGCCGCCCTGTTTGGCAGGTTGTGCGACGAATTGTCGCGTCAGGATGACAGTAGCTGGCAGCTCCCTAAGTACCGCACCATGTACTGCTCGGCCGCCATCGGCTATCGCCCCATGATTGCGGAGATCGCCGATGCCAAGCAGAGCCCGGCGAAGCTCGCGGAGCGGGCCTGCAATCAGGCCATTCTGGCGGCCATGGAGAGCGAAGACGAAGCCCTGCTTGCCCAGCGCGACAAGGCCTGTGCCGCCGTGCGATAGGCGTATTTCCCTGATAAAATAAATGGTTAGGAATATTTGATGTGCGCCAAGGCACAGTCTCTGCCAAGGGGGCTGGCTATGATGGGGCAGCGATTACCACCACAGGGAGGAAGCATGATCAGCCATATCGACCATCTGGTATTGACGGTGAGCGACATAGATCGCTCGGTCGCGTTTTACAGCGGTGCCTTCAAGATGGAGGCCATCAGCTTCGGGGCGGGGCGGCGGGCGCTGCGCTTTGGCAACCAGAAGATCAACCTGCAGCTGCTGGGGCAGGAGCCGCGTAATCGGGCCTGTGTCGGCTCTGGGGATCTCTGCCTCATCACCCGCTGGCCCCTGGATCTGGTCATGGCCCAGCTCACCAGTCACGGGGTCGAGATAGTGGAGGGGCCCGTCACCAAGTCCGGGGCCTGCGGGCCCATAGAGTCGGTCTACTGCCTGGATCCGGACCAGAACCTCATCGAGATCAGTTGCTACCTCTGAGCCGAGGTGCGGCGCCCTGAATGACAGGGAGCGGCCAAGGCGTAAACAACACGGCAGCCCTGGGGCTGCCGTGTTGTGTTTGGGTGCTTGAGGCATCGGCCCTAAGCCATTCCCCGCAGTATTAGCAGACTCCCTGCGCCAGCATGGCGTCGGCTACCTTGACGAAGCCGGCGATGTTGGCGCCCGACTCGTAGTTCACGTGGGACTCGCCATCCTGACCGTAACGCACGCAGGTGGCGTGGATGCTGTTCATGATCCCCTTGAGGCGCGCATCCACCTCTTCCCGGTTCCAGGAGAGGCGTTGAGCATTCTGGCTCATCTCGAGGCCGGAGGTGGCGACGCCGCCCGCGTTGGCGGCCTTGCCCGGGGCAAACAGCACGCGGGCGGCATGGAAGGCCTGGATGGCGGCCGCGCTGCTCGGCATGTTGGCCCCCTCGGCCACCAGTTGCACTCCGTTGGCGATGAGGTTGGCTGCATCATCTTCCCCCAGCTCGTTCTGGGTGGCGCAGGGCAGGGCGACCTGAGCCGGCAGGTGCCAGGGGGTGCGGCCGGTGAAGAACTCGAGGCCGAACTCGTGGGCGTAATCCGCCACCCGCTTGCGCTGCTCGTTCTTGAGCTCCATCAGGCGGGCCAGCTTCTCTGGGGTGAAGC
Organism: Aeromonas sp. MR16; assembly: GCF_022549315.1. NCBI lineage: Bacteria > Pseudomonadati > Pseudomonadota > Gammaproteobacteria > Aeromonadales > Aeromonadaceae > Aeromonas > Aeromonas sp. MR16. The sequence goes on from NZ_JAKZFK010000004.1 coordinate 108,280, forward strand.
CGTCCGGATCATGGACGGTGCCGCCGGAGTCGGAGGCGCTGATCACCTTGGCGCCGAGCGCCATCGCCTTCTCGATAGCGTATTGCGCCACGTTGCCGGAGCCCGAGACCGACACCGTCATGCCTGCCAGGGACTGGCCGCGGTGGGCCAGCATGGCCTCGACGAAGTAGAGCAGGCCATATCCGGTGGCTTCCGGGCGAATGAGGCTGCCACCGAAGGAGAGCCCCTTGCCGGTAAAGACGCACTCTGCGCTGTTGGTGAGCTTCTTCATCATCCCCGCCATGTAGCTCACCTCGCGCCCGCCGACGCCGATGTCACCGGCCGGCACGTCGGTGTTGGCCCCCAGGTGGCGGTAGAGCTCCAGCATCAGCGCCTGACAGAAGCGCATCACCTCGCCCTCGCTCTTGCCCTTGGGATCGAAGTCACTGCCGCCCTTGCCGCCGCCCATGGGCAGGGTGGTGAGGGCGTTCTTGAAGGTCTGCTCGAAGGCGAGGAATTTCAGCACCGAGAGATCCACCGAGGGATGGAAGCGCATGCCGCCCTTGAAGGGGCCGATGGCCGAGCTGTGCTGGATGCGGTAGCCGCGGTTCACCTGCACCTGACCCTTGTCGTCCACCCAGCTGACTCTGAACTGCACCAGCCGCTCCGGCTCCACCAGTCGCTCCAGCAGGCCGTGCTGCAGGTAACGGGGATGGCGGGTCAGATAGGGCCAGATGGAGGCGACCACTTCGCTCACCGCCTGGATGAACTCGGGCTGATGGGCGTTGCGCTTGGCGACCTGGGCCAGAAAATCGGCCTGGGATAGGGAATGACTCATCTGTAACTCCTGTAATGAATGGTAAAAATGGCCTCATGCCAGAGAAGGATTCATGCCCCGTATCCAAATTTATGTTCGGTGTTTTAGGTGAATACGGACAACAATTTGGTTTCCTGTGATGTTTGCCGACAGAGGGCGCAATGGCGCCCGTGGGCGTTCAACCTTGGCAAGATAATTCGTGCTGACGAAAATCTTTTTATGCATTTTCAGTCAATAAATAGCAAGTCTTAGTTCTCCCTTTTCACGTCGGACGGGCTCGCCATCGGCGGTGGCCAGTCCGGCTTGGCAATACTTGGCAATAAAAGGGTGCGAATGAATATGTGTAACTGAGCCGGGGAGATCGGCCCGGGGAGAATGGCGCTGAGCAAGTGGCGCCGTCGATGGGGCAGGCAGAGTTGCGACCTGTGGCCCGCCACCCCGGATGGAGCCTCATTGGCAGGGGGTGGGATTCCGAGGCGGCTGCAAGTATCCGGCGAACGGAGCGGGGCAATATGCTACTGTAACGGCGTTTTTTTGAAGAATGCGCAGGCTTTGACCCTTTTAATGATGGAATGCTATGCAGACTAACCCGATGACGATCCGGCTGACCCAGCCGACAACCCCCCTCAACCCCATGATCTGGCAGGTGACCCATGCTGGCCGATGAATCCATGCGCCTGAACAAGTACATCAGCGAGAGCGGCATCTGCTCGCGCCGTGAGGCCGACCGCTTCATCGAGCAGGGCCACGTCTTCATCAACGGCAAGCGCGCCGGCATCGGCGATCAGGTGTTTGCCGGGGATCTGGTCAAGGTCAACGGTCAGGTGATCGAGGCGCGGGAAGCGGACAGCCTGGTGTTCATCGTGCTGAACAAGCCGGTGGGCATCGTCTCCACCACCGAGGCGGGGGAGAAGGACAACATCGTCGACTTCGTCAACCACAGCACCCGCATCTTCCCCATAGGCCGGCTCGACAAGGACTCCCAGGGACTTATCTTCCTCACCAACCACGGGGATCTGGTGAACAAGATCCTGCGGGCGGGCAACGATCACGAGAAAGAGTATCTGGTGACCGTCGACAAGCCGGTAACCGACGAGTTCATCAAGGGGATGGGGGCCGGGGTGCCCATCCTCGGCGCCGTCACCAAGAAGTGCAAGGTGAAGCGAGAGGCACCCTTCGTGTTCCGCATCACCCTGGTGCAGGGGCTGAACCGCCAGATCCGCCGCATGTGCGAGCACTTCGGTTTCGAGGTCACCAAGCTCGAGCGCATCCGCATCATGAACGTCAGCCTCAAGGGGCTGCCGGTGGGGGAGTGGCGGGATCTGACTGACGACGAGCTGATCGAGCTGTTCAAGCTCATCGAGGATTCCTCCTCCGAGGTGAAGCCGGCCAAGGGGGCGCAGCCTGCCAACAAGCTGGTTGCCAAGGCGGCGCAGGGCAAGAAACCGCGCCGGGACGACGATCACGAGATAGGCGGGCGTCCCAACGTACCGGGTCCGGCCGCATTCGAAAACAAGAGTCCGGCGGGCAAGGGTGGCGCAGGCAAGGGGACAGCGTCTAAAGGCGCCGCTGGCAAGGGAGCCCCGGCCAAGGGCGGCAAACCCGCCGCGGCGGGCAAACCGCGCACCAACCAGGGCGGACGGCAGAAGAAGGGGCGCTAAGGCGCCCTGTCACACGGTTGTCCATGTTCCCAATACACCGGCCCTAGGCCGGTGTATTGCTTTGGGCGCTCAGCGGAGTGCCCGTCTTGCCAACCCCGGGCAGCCGCATCGCACGTGGATAGTGCAGGGGGTTGAGGCGCAGCACCAGCAGGCTCATCAGCGCCAGGCCGCCCAGCTGCCATTGCCAGGCGCTGGCAAAGTCGCCGCTCACATGATGCAGGCGCGCCGCCACCCAGGGGCCGGTCGCCGCCAGCATGAAGCCAAAACCCTGCATCAGGGCGCTGAGGGTGCCGGCGCGGCGTGGATCCGGCAAATGATCGAGCGCTATCACCATGATGAGGGAGAAGCTGCCGCCAAGGCCTGCGCCGCACAGCATGCACCAGAGGATGGGGGCGCTGGTCGGCGCCAGCCAGAGGCCGCCAAAGCCCAGCACCTGCAACAGGATGGCGAGCCCCATCCAGGGGCGTCTGTCCTCCTTGCGCGCCGCCAGCAGCGGCAGGCCGAGACCGCTCAGGGTCTGGGCCAGGGCCAGCCAGGCCACCAGCTCACCCCCTTGCTGGGCACTCCAGCCCAGCGCCATGTAGGCCGGCGCCAGCCAGGCCACGACGATACCATAGCCGCTGTTGATGATGCCAAAGCACAGGATCAGCAGCCAGCTGCGGGGCAGGGCGAGCAGGCGCTGCTCCCCCTCGGGCGTGGGCGGAGCGGGGGTGACGGGCAGGCGCACGCGCCAGCCGAGCCAACCGAGCGCCAGCAGCACCGGCAGGCTCCAGAGCGCCAGCACCCTCGACCAGTCCAGCTGGCTCGCGAGCTGGGGGCTGAGCACGGCGCCAAGGGCCCCGCCGCCCATCATGCAGGCGGAGAAGATCCCCATCACCAGGGGTACCCGGCTGGCGAAGACCTGCTTGATGAGGCCGGGCAGCACCCCCTGGACCAGGGCCGAGCCCAGACCGCAGAGGGCGGCGCTGGCGATGAGCAGGGCGCCGCTGGTCAGATCGAACCGCAGGGCGCTGCCGAGGGCCAGCAGCAGCAGGGCCGCGGCCAGCAGCGGGCGCGGGCCGGCCAGGGTGCGCAGGGTCGGGGTGAACAGCACCCCCACCCCGATCAGTAGCAGCGGCAGCAGGGTCACCCAGGCCAGGTTGTCCATGCCGAGCGCCAGTCGCGCGTCTATCTGCCCCGCCAGGGGGCCGATGGCGGTGAGGAAGGGGCGCAGGTTGATGCCGATCAGCATGACCAGCACCAGCAGGGCGCTGGATCCTTGCTTACTCATGGGGCAGGGCCCCGTAGAGGGCGGCGGCCGGGAGCGGGCTCGGCAGCTTGATGAGGGGCAGCGGCGGCGGGGAGAGCGGCAGTCGCAGCTTGTCATAGCTCGATGTGCTGTCGAAGCCGAAGGGGGCCGCATCCTGGTTGTCGAAGGCGTAGTAGACGGCGCTTATGCCGTTCATCACCAGGGCGCACAGGCACATGGGGCAGGGGTGGCCGCTGGCATAGACCACGGCGCCCTTGAGGGAGCCGTGCTGGCTGGCTTCGCGCAGCGCCTCCAGCTCGGCGTGACGGGTGGGATCCCCCGCCTCCAGCATGCGATTGACGGCGCTCGCCAGCAGCTTGCCCTCCTTCACCAGGAGGGCGGCGAAGGGGCGGCCCCCCTGTTGGCGGTGGGTCAGCGCCAGGTGCAGCGTCTGTTCGAGCCACTCCTGATGAGTGGGAGCACAGAGCGCGGTCAGCGAGTTGACGAGACGGGTGCCGGACTGGGGGAGATGGGCCTGTGGCATGGGAGATCCTGCGAAAGAGGGGGATGGGAGCAGCCTAGCGGGCCGCCATGTCATTTGGAAATTAAATGATAGAATGACTATCAGTGATTTTATAAATGGGAAAACCCCTCAGATGGACAGCCCCCTGCTGGATCCCCAACTCTTGCGCAGCTTTGTCGCCATCCTCGAGACCGGCAGCTTCACCCGGGCCGGTGAGCGGGTGCACCTGACCCAGTCCACCATCAGCCAGCAGATGCGCCGCCTCGAGCAGCAGCTCGGCTGCCCGCTGCTGGACAGAAGCGGCCGCACCGTGGTGGCCACGGTGGCCGGGGAGAAACTGCTGGGGCTGGCGCGCCGCATCCTGGCGCTGCTGGCACAGGCCGGGGAGCGGGTCAGCGAGGCCAGCCTGCCGCTGCGGATCGGGGTGCCGGAGGATTTCGTCGCCGGCGTCATGGCACCGGTGCTCGCCGCCTTCGCCCGCCAGTATCCGATGGTGCGGCTGGAGGTGCAGAGCGGGCTCAGCCACGAGTTGTGGCGCAGTTTCGAGGAAGGGGGGCTGGATCTGGCCCTGGTCAAGCAGGCGCGGGGGCAGGGGGACCCCGTCGCCCGTTGGCGCGAGCCGCTCGCCTGGGTCGACAGCCGCGACTGGCCCGCCTGCGGGCGGGATCCGGTGCCCCTGGTAGTGTTCCCGAGTGAGGGGCTTTATCGGCGCCAGCTGACGGAGGCCCTCGACGCCAAGGGGCTGCGCTGGCACATCGCCTATGTCAGCGCCAGCCTCGTCAGCCTGCAGGGGGCGGTGAGCGCGGGGATCGGGGTCAGCCTGCTGCCGGCGCGGTTGCTGCTGCCGGATCAGGTGGCGCTGACAGACTGGCCCCAGGTGCGCTCGGTGGAGCTGGCACTGCACCTGGGGATGGACAAGGGGGCACCGCTCGAAGGCCTCAGCCAGGCGCTCATTCGCCTGTGCGACGAGGTGATGGGACCGCGCTAGCGCACCTTGAAGCGGACTATCAGTGCGGCCACCAGGGCCAGGGCGAAGATGACGGGGGCCCAGGTGCCGTGATGGCTCAGCAGGGTGGCGCCTGCGGCGGCGATACCCGCCAGCCCCTGTTGCAAGAAGCCGCACAGCGCCATGGCGTAGGCGCCATGTTCCCTGGCATCGCTGACCGCCAGCGCCATGCTGTTGGGGAAGAGCACCGCCTGCCCGAAGATGATGAGGCAGTAGAGCCCCATCATGATCACCAGCACCCCCTCTCCCTGTAGGTCGGACAGCATAGACAGCACCACCATGCCGGCAGCGGCCAGCAAGATGAGGCCGGCCCCTTGCCTCATCAGCCGCTTGCCGCCCACCCTGGCGACCTGCCGATTGACCGCCATGGCCCCCGCGAAGTAGGCGACCCCGATCAGCAGCCCCAGCGCCCCGAAGGTGGTGACCTCCAGCTCAAATCCTTGTTGCAGGACGAAGGGGCTGATCTCTTGCAGGGTGACCGTGATGGCAAAGCCCAGACCCCCGGCGCAGGCGGGCCAGAGAAAGCCGGGGCGTTGCAGCAGGCTGGCGTAGCGCCGCCACATGCCGGTAGTGGGGGCGGCGGCATTGGGGCCCTGCAGCGGCAGGCGGATCATCAGCGCCAGAGCCACCATGCCAACGGCCGCCACCAGGACGAACCCTAACTGCCAGTGGGCATAGCGACTGATGAGCCCACCTATCCATTGGCCGCCACCGAGCGCGGTGATGAAGGCGATGGAGAGGACAGAGAGGCGGCGAGCCAGCTCATCCCCCTGCCAGTGATCCCGTATCAGGATGCGGGCGATGATGGTGGCGCCCCCCGCCGCAATGCCCTGCAGGGTACGCAAGACCAGCAACAGTGGCCCCTGGCTTGTGGTGGCGAGCAGCAGGCTGATCCCGACAAACAGCAGCAGTGACAGGGCCAGGGGAAGCCGGCGGCCAAAGCGATCGGCGGCGGCGCCCCAAAACAGCAGTGGCAGGGCGGCGCCAATCACGAACAGGGAGATGGAGAGCTCCGCATCTTGCCTCGTCATGGCGAGATCGCTCATCACGATTGGCAGGGAGGGGAGGTAAACCGTGGTGGCCATCTGGGCCATGAAGACGATGAGGCAGGCCAGCGTCATGAGCCGGGCCGACAGGCTCCAGGGCCCTGGCCGTTCGATGCAATTGGGGTTATCCATCACGAGGCTCACACAAAGAGGGGCTCCATCCTTGCATGGCCTTCGTTCGGCGTCACCCCATTTATAAGCTGTTGTTATGCATATTTATCCGCGCTTGAGCGGTCGGTGCCTGAGTGGATCAGGCGATCGCCTGTCTGGGCCTTACGGCGAGCCAGACTTCCAGCTCACCGCCGCCGGTTTCGGGGTCAAACGCGGCGCCGTAGCGCTCGAAGTCCGGTTTGTGGGCAGACTCATAATCGGACCGGGCCAGCCAGTCGAGCGCCCCTTGCCAGGTCTGCGGCAGGGTGGAGACGTGGCCCTTGTGCAGGAAGACGGCGTAGGTCTGGGGGTCGATGCGCATCCGGCCAAGGGTCTTGGGCAAGACCTCCAGCGCCGCGACTTCCACCGCGCACATGTATTCGCAACTGGTGGCGTCGGCACCGCAGATGACGCCGTAGGCGTGCTCCCCGAGCTGGCCGGGCAGCGGGCCCAGGGCGCCGAAGTCGCGCCACTGACCGCCGAAGTCCCCTTGCTGGAACTCATGGCGGCGGCGCAGGCCCCCCAGCAGCATGGGGCGACCGGTCTCGAAACGGATGGGATCTGTCATGTAACCTCCTGGTGTGGGCGCAACCGAGCCGCGCTCAGTGATCCTTGCCTTCTTTGAGCTTGCGTTGATAGTCCTGGGTGACGATGGCCAGCGCCGCCAGCGCCAGCTCTGGCGCTATCCGGTTGGTCTCCAGCAGTTCGATAAGATCCACCGCGAGCTTGACCTCGGGGGGGGCAGTTTCCAGTGACATGGGTTGCTCCGATACTCGTCTGTCGATGGCGGCCATTATACAGGGCAGCGTCCGGATCGGGAGCTGGCCTGAAGCGTATCTGGCATACAGCCCTCACAGATGCTGGCGCATCTCCTTGTCTATCTCCTCGCGCAGGGCCATCAGCTTCCTGGCGTACTGCTGCAACTGCCGATCCTCATCCGAAACGGGCTGCCACTGGGGCACCTTGTTCGGTTTGCCGCCCTCGTCCATGGCGACGAAGATGATGATGCAGTGAGTGGTCTTGTGGCGTTCCCGCTCGGTGGGGTGGCGGCTGTAGACGTCCACCGCCAGGTGCATGCTGGTGGTGCCGGTGTGGATCACCCGGGCGTGCACCTCCACCAGCTGGCCTATCTGGATGGGGCGCAGGAAGCGGATGCCCCCCACGTAGACGGTGACGGCGTAGCCGCCGCACCAGCCGGCGGCGCAGGCGTAGCCCGCCTGATCGATCCACTTCATCACCATGCCGCCGTGCACCTTGCCGCCGAAGTTGACGTCGGCGGGCTCGGCCAGAAACTGCAGGGTCAGCTCGCGGGGTGGGGTCATGCTCTCTCCTTGTATCCGGTTCATTGCCGATCACTCTTGCGGTAAGCCTCGGCCTGCTGGCAGGGCGCCAGGGGCGACACATAGGGGCGCTCGTTGCCGGTGCGCTGGCCGACGCTGGCGTATTGCTGCTGGCATCGGGTCGCCTTGCCCCCGGCCCTGACGCAGGCATCGATGAGTTGCTGCCTGTCTTGCCCCGTCTGTTGTTGGCGGGCGTTGATGCAGGCTCTGTCCAGCCCGGCCTGATGGGTTGCCCTGTCCGGGTTGGCGGCAAGCAGGCCGGTCGAGAAGGTAAGTCCGAGCAGCAGTATGGCGATCTTCATGGTTTGTCTCCCGCCGGGGGGCGTCCCGAGATGACCAGGGCTATGCCCCCCAGAATGCCCAGCGATGACAATAACAACCGCAGCGACCAGGACTCATCCAACCAGATGAGCCCGGCCATGGCCGCGAGCAGGGGCACCAGCAGCTGGACGCTGGCGGCCAGGGTGCGTCCCAGCTGGGGCAGCACGCTATACCAGAGCGCATACCCCAGGCCGGAGGCGAGGGCCCCCGAGGCCAGGGCATAACCGATGGCGGCCGGGCTGGCCTCGAGCCGGCCCAGCAGCAGATAGAGCAGGGCCGCAGGCAGGCTGGCGCGCAGGAAGTGGCCGGCATTGGCGGCGACGGGATCGCCAAAGCGCGAGGCCCGCAGGGTATAACAGGCCCAGGCGATGCCGGCGGTGACCATCAGGACCGCCCCCAGGAGATCCGGCGCCTGGATGCCGGGCAGCAACAGCAGCACCAACCCCGCCATGGCGAGCAGCAAGCCGGCCCATTGGCGAGCAGGCAGGCGCTCGCCCCGCAGCAGAGGGGGCGCCAGCATGCTGAGCTGGACGGCCGCAAACAGCAGCAGGGCACCCGTGCCCGTGGTCAGGGTGAGGTAGGCAAAGGAGAAGGCGGCGGCGTAGACGAGGAGGGCCAGGGCGCCCCCCCAGTCTCCCTGGCGGGGCGGCGTGGGGCTGCGGGCTGCACAGAGCAGGAGCAGCACCAGGGCCCCGCTGGTCAGTCGCAGCAGGGTGAACAGCGCCGGATCCATCCGCTCTTCGAACAGGGCCAGGCGGCAGAGCAGGGAGTTGGCCGCGAAGGCGAGCAGGGTAAAGAGGGTCAGCAGGGCCAGTCTTGGGAGCGGCATTCATTCACCTCAGATTCAGTCAGGCCAACCTAGCATGAAAACCACCGTGGAGGAGGACCTATGAAACAAATACTCGACCAACTGCTGGGTGCCGGCAAGGGCTGGCTCAACGACGGCGGCGACAGCCGCAAGGCCCAGATGAAGGGCATGGCGCAGGGCGGTCTGGCCGCCGGGGCCATGGCCTTGCTGCTTGGCAACAAGAAGGTGCGCAAGTATGGCGGCAAGGTCGCGGCGGTAGGCGGTGCGGCGGCCCTGGGCGGCCTCGCCTATAAGCTCTATCAGGACTGGCAGTCCCAGCAGGGGGGCGCGAGCCAGCCTGCCCAGCCCCTCGATACGCTGCAAGGGCAGGCGCTTGACGCCCGCTCGACCCTGCTGGTGCGCGCCATGGTGGCGGCGGCCCGGGCCGACGGCCACATCGACGACGCCGAGCGTCAGAAGATCCAGCAATACCTGACCGAGCAGGGGCAGAGCGATGCGGCGCGCTGGATTGATGCCGAGCTCGCCCGTCCGCTGGATCCCCAGGCGCTGGCCCGGGAGGTCACCGACATGGAGCAGGCCACCGAGGTCTACCTCGCCTCCCTGCTCGCCATCGACGTGGATCACTTCATGGAACGCGGCTACCTCGACGAGCTGGCGCGGGCCCTCAAGCTCGACGACAACCTCAGGGGCAGCATAGAGCGGCAGGTGGCCCAGCTGAACGGGCCGGGCTAAGCCTCGGTCATCGCTTTAACAACAAGGCCCCGTGAAGGGGCCTTGTTGTTGGTGTCGGCAAAACAGAAAAAGCTTCAAATGGGTTTCTTTTTCGCTTTGGCTGCCGTTATGATTGACCCTCGTCCCCCTGTTGAGGGGGACTTCGGAAGTGTGACATTGCAGGGAGCATCCATTGAACATACGCAAGGCTACTGAGCAGGATATCGACGCCATTCTCGAACTGAATCGGCAAATCGGATTGATCCATTTTGAGCAGGCCCCAGAGGTGTTTTGCCCACCCTCGTCCCAGGAGCGTGTATTTCTGCTGGGCGCCATAGGCTGCGAGGAACGGCTGTTCTGCGTGGCGGTGGACAGCGAACGGGTGCTGGGATTTCTGACGGCCAGGATCGAGATCAATGAAGCCGTCCCCTTCCTCTCCAAGCTCCCCATCTGCCGTATCGGCTCCGTGGTGGTTGATGAGGATCATCGCTCCCGCGGCATCGGCAAGGCGTTGATGGCTCACTGCGATGACTGGGCAAAGGCCCATGATGCGAGCCAGATCCGGCTGGAGGTGATGTCATTCAATGAGAGGGCCAAGTCCCTTTACGAATCCCTTGGTTTCACCAGACAGTCCGAAATTTATGCCCGATAGGCGGGCCCTCTCTCGATGAACGAGGCCCCGTGAAGGGGCCTTGTTGTTGGTGCCGGATCTGCGGTGAACCGCGTCTTGCGGTGCCTAGCTCTCCGTCGGCCAGGGGCCGAGCTCGATGCAGTGGCCGCGATAGAGCGGATGCTCGCTGTCCTTCGCCATCACCAGCAACTCGCTGCTCGCCTTGAGCTGCTGCCACTCGGTCGGGCTCATCAGGCGACCCGCCATGACCTCTTTGAGGGGGGCCAGGGGTACCAGCTTGGCGGACGCTTTGTCGCGCATCCAGAGCATGGCGTCGGCGGGCAGGTGCAGCGGGCTCGCCTGATTCTGCTGCAAGCGGATGCTGGACTGACCCGGTTTCTTGCCCTGATAGGCCACCAGCACGAAGGGGGCCTCCTCGCCCGCGGAAGACATCATGGCCAGGTAGCGCACGGGCTGGATGGGGGCGGAGGGCGAGGGGAGCAGGGGTTGCAGCCACAGGCCCAGCAGCAGGGACGCGGCCATGGCGAGCGGCCACCATAGGCGATGGGGCCTGGGCTTGGGGGAGATCCCCTGCTCTATGTTGCGCCAGACGCTGCGGGGCAGGGTCGGGGCGGGCTGGGGTTGATGCAGCAGGGGATCCAGATGTTGTTGCCACTGGGCTATCCACTGCCACCAGTCGGGATCGCGCGCCATCAGGCGGGTCATCCTGGCCTGCACCCGCGGGCTCAGGGTGCCCAGCACGTATTCGCCGGCGAGCCGCTCGCGAAGAGCGGGGCCCCGGTAGCGTTTGGGGGTCATTGGGTCAGGCATAGTTTGAGCTCCTCCAGTCCGCGCCGGATCCAGGACTTGACGGTGCCAAGCGGAGTCTGGGTGTGGGTGACGATCTCCTGATGGCTCAGGCCGTGCCGATAGGCCAGCACTATGGCGTTGCGCTTGTCTGCGGAGAGTTGCCCGAGGCAGCGTTCGAGGGAAAAAGAGGGGGCAAGCCCCCCTTCCGTACTCTGACCGGCTTTCTCCTCGAAGGACTCCTCCAGCGGGATCTCCCCGTGGCGGGCCTTGGCCCGCAGGGCATCGATGGCCAGATTGCGCATGCACTGGCAGAGCCAGGCCCAGGGGTAGTCGACCGGATAGGCGCTCTGGCCGTGCCAGATCTTCAAGAAGCCCTCCTGCAGTACGTCCGCGGCCCACTGCTTGTCCTTGAGCAGGGCGTGGAGCAGGGCGAAAAGGGGTTGGCCCGTCAGCTGATAGAGCGCTTCAAACGCCTGCTTGTCCCTGAGCCGACTGCGGGCGAGCAGGTGGGCGAGCTGCTGATTGTCGATATTCACTCAGACCTCATCGTTGGACGCGGTGCCAGACATTCTTCATGCCATCCCCGCTGCTCTGGCCGGGCTGCTCATCCTTGATCCAGCGATAGAGCGGCTGGCCACGGTAGCTCCACTGATAGCGGCCGTCGTCGCGCAGGACCAGGCCGACACCGACGTTTGCCGCGCTGCCGACCCCGGCCTTGACCTCGCTGTCGCTGGCCAATGCCGGCGGCCATTTCTCGGCGCATTCAGCATAACAGTTTGATTTTCCTTGGGCATCCTTGTCGAAGCGGTAGAGGCTAAAGCCCTTGGCGTCGACCAGATAGGTCTTGCCGTTCTCGGTCATCTGGGCGAGGGGCACCTGCTCGGCCCCGCTCAGGGGCTGGGTTTCCAGGGCCCAGGCCGAGGCGAGGGGCAGGCAGGCGAGGGTGATGAGGAACTTGTTCATGGTGTGTCTCCTGAGATTCATGGGGTCGGGGTTAACGGGTCCAGCCATCCTGGGCGAAGAGGGGCTCGCCCTGGGGGCTGTCGATGAAGTCGAGGAAGCGCTGGGTGCTGGCATCGGCCCCCGCGGCTTTGGCGATGACGAGATCGCGATAGATGCGGCGCTCCGGCTCTATTTCGACGAAGTCGGCCTTGTCCTGGTGGTTCAGGGGCCAGTGCACCCAGGTGATCCAGGCATCGGCCTGCTGGCCGGTGAAGGCCCGGAAGCTGGCGCCGCTGCCCTGCTCGAAGGCAACGATGTTTCGTCTGAGCTTCTGCACATCGGCCAGGGAGCCCTTGCGCCCGGCCACGTCTTCCCAGAGGCCGGTGCCGGAGGTGTTGTAGCTGCCGAGCCCCTCGGTCACCACCACTTTGAGGGGGCGGTTGATCAGATCCTCGATACCGCGGATCCCCGCCGGGTTGCCCTTCTGCACGGCGATGACGCTGCGCCTCAGGTAGTAGGCGTGGGCACTCTGCTTGTCGAGGAAGGGGTAGCGCTCCAGATAGGCGGACATGGACTGCTCGGCGCCGGCGAAGAACAGATCGGCATCCTGCAGCGCCCGATCGCGCCAGCTGGACTCGGGGCCGGCGGTGACCTCGACCGGGATCCCGGTCTCCTGCTGGAAGGCCGCGGCCGCCCGTTTCAGCGCGGTATCGGGCCCGCCCGGGCCGTAGAGGCGGATCACGCCATCGCCGGCCTGATGGGCAACGGCGGTCTGGGGGTCGGCGCCAGCCTGATCAGCACTTGGGGCGGCCTGCAGCGGCAGTTGAACGAGGGCCGCACAGAGCAGGGCCGGCCATAGGGGGTGGGGTTTCATCGTCTCTCCTTGATTGAGGTTCAAGCAAGAGACGACGGGGGGAAGCGATTGGATGCAGCCGCACGGAAAAAAAGATGCGTTGTGGGGCGGGGGGATCGGCGTTGAAGGGGAGCCCGCTACTCTGACGGACGTTGCTAACCGGCGTCCAGTTGCCGGTGAATGAGATTGGCCAGCTGCTCCAGAGCCGCCTCTAGCGCCGGGCTCCAGGGATGGGAGCTGTTGATGCGCAGGCAGTGGTTGTGCTGGCCCTGGCTGGAGAACAGCGCCCCCGGCGCCAGCGAGAAACCGCAGGCCAGCGCCTGGGCGTGCAGGGCCCGGCCGTCGAGGCGGGGGTCAAACTCCAGCCAGAGGAAGTAGCCGCCATCCGGGGCGCTGATGCGCACCTCATCCGGGAAGAGGCGCAGCAAGGCGGCCCGCATCTGCTGCTGACGCTGGGCCAGGGTGTGGCGCAGGCGCCGAAAGTGGGCGTCCACCCCGCCCTGGCGCAGCATGTCGGCGAGCGCCAGCTGGCTCGGCACATTGGTCGACAGGGTCGACATCAGCTGCAGCCGCTGGATGCGCTCGGCGTGGGGGCCCGCCACCACCCAGCCGACCCGAAAACCCGGTGCCAGGCACTTGGTCCAGGAGCTGCACAGCAGGCTGTCTCCCCGCGCGTCCCAGCTCTTGATGGGGCGGGGCCGCTCCCGGCCAAAATAGAGCTCGGCGTAGACGTCGTCCTCCACCAGCGGCACCCGGTGTTCGTTGAGCAGGGCCATCAGCGCCTGCTTGTGCCCGTCCGGCATCGTATGGCCGAGCGGGTGCTGGACATTGCCCATCAGCCAGCACGCCTTGATGGGGCGCAGGATCAGCGCCTCCACCAGCAGGGCGAGATCGATGCCGACCCCGGGGATCACCGGGATCTCCACCACGTTGAGCTTCAAGCGCTCTATGGCCTGCAGGGCGCCGTAGAAGGTGGGGGATTCCACCACCACCCAGTCCCCCGGCTCGGTCAGGGCCTGCAGCCCGAGGGAGAGCGCCTCCATGGCGCCGGTGGTGATGATGATCTGCTGGGGGTCGACCGCCAGCCCGTCGCCGGCATAGCGCTGGGCGATGGCGCGGCGCAGCGCCTCGTTACCGGGGGGAAGGTCTGCCACCGTGCTGAAGGGGTCGAGCCGGCGCATGCAGCTGGCCAGGGCCCGGCCGAGCTGGGGGTGGGGGAAGAGGGCGGGATCCGCCACCGCCATGCCGAGGGGCACCAGCTCGCGGGACTTGCTCGCCTGCAGCACCTCGAACACCAGATCGTTGATGTCCACCGAGCCGCTGTAGTGGGCCTGTTGCGGCGCGCTGGCTCGCAGCGGGGAGGGGGCGGCCTTGACGTAGTAGCCGGACTGGGGCCGTGCCAGTATGAGGCCACGGCTTTCGAGCAGCTGATAGGCCTGCAGCACCGTCATGGGGCTGAGGGAGTGGGTCTTGCAGCTCTGGCGGATGGAGGGAATGCGCTCCCCCGGTTGCCAGACGCCGCGCTCTATCTGTTGTTGCAGCAGGGCTGCCAGCTGGCCGTAGCGGGACATGGTGGGCTCAAACTGTTCTAGGTGTATTTCAATATAACTGCATCTGTTATAGGTGTCATGACTCATGGTGTACTTGGCAGGCGAAAACCTGTCTGTTAAATGCAACATAGAGAGTCCTGCATGATTAGCCTGGATGATGTGGTAAGCCTGTCCCGATTGCAGTTCGGGGCCACGGCCATGTTTCACTTCCTGTTTGTGCCCCTCACCCTGGGGCTGTCCTGGATCCTGGTGATCGCCGAATCCGCCTACGTGATGACCGGCAAGGTGATCTACAAGGACATCACCCGCTTCTGGGGCAAGTTGTTCGGTATCAACTTCGTGATGGGGGTGACCACGGGGATCACCCTGGAGTTTCAATTCGGCACCAACTGGGCCTACTACTCCCACTATGTCGGCGACATCTTCGGCGCCCCCCTGGCGGTGGAAGGACTGATGGCCTTCTTCCTCGAGTCCACCCTGGTGGGCCTGTTCTTCTTCGGCTGGGACAGGCTCTCCCGCGGTCAGCACCTGATGGTGACCATGCTGGTGGCACTCGGCTCCAACCTCTCGGCCCTCTGGATCCTGATCGCCAACGGCTGGATGCAGAACCCGGTCGGCGCCGAGTTCAATCCCATGACGATGCGCATGGAGCTGACCGACGTCACCGCCGTGCTGTTCAACCCGGTGGCCCAGGTCAAGTTCGTGCACACGGTGGCGGCGGGTTACGTGGCCGCCTCCCTGTTCGTGATGGGGGTGAGCAGCTGGTATCTGCTGCGCCGCATGGAGGTGCGCTTCGCCCTGCGCTCCTTCGCCATCGCCTCCGGCTTCGGTCTGGCCGCCATCCTCTCGGTCATAGTGCTCGGGGACGAGTCCGGTTATCGCACCGGTGAGGTGCAGAAGGTCAAGCTCGCCGCCATCGAGGCTGAGTGGGAGACAGAGCCCGCCCCGGCGGCCTTCACCCTGTTCGGCTGGCCCGATCAAAGCGCCGAGACCACCCACGCGGCCGTCAAGATCCCCTATCTGATGGGCATCATCGCTACCCGCTCCCTGGATGAGGCGGTGACCGGCATCAAGGATCTCAAGGCCGATCACGAGGTGCGCATTCGTAGCGGCATGCTGGCCTATGGTGCCCTGGAGGTGCTGCGTCAAGACGGTGGCAACGGCGCCGCCCGCGCCACCTTCGAGCAGCACCGCCAGGATCTCGGCTACGGCCTGCTGTTGACTCCCCATGCTAAGGACATCGCCCGGGCCGACGAGGCGGCCATCGCCCTGGCGGTAGAGGATTCAGTGCCCCAGGTGGCGCCGCTGTTCTGGAGTTTCAGGCTGATGGTGGGCATAGGGGTTGTGCTGCTGGTGCTCTTTGCCGCGGCCTTCCTGCAACTGTGCCGGGGCCGGTTGGTGCAATCGCCGCGCCTGCTGAAAGTGCTGTTCTGGAGCATTCCGCTGCCCTGGATAGCCATCGAGGCGGGCTGGTTCGTGGCCGAATTTGGCCGCCAGCCCTGGACCATCAGCGAGGTGCTGCCGGTGTCGGCCTCGGTCTCCTTGCTGCAGCCGGGCCAGATCTGGTTCAGCCTCATCTCCATCAGCCTCATCTACACCAGCCTGCTGGTAGTGGAGCTGTTCTTGTTGCGTCATGTGATCCGCAAAGGGCCGGCCAGCCTGCAGACGGGTCGTTATCAAGGTGAAGTCTTGGCAAGCGGGAGTGCAGTTTGATGGATTACGAAACCCTGAAAGTGATCTGGTGGGGCCTGGTGCTGTTCATGCTCATCGGCTTCGTGGTGATGGACGGCTTCGATCTGGGGGTGGGCCTGCTGTTGCCCATTATCGGCAAGACAGATGAGGAGCGACGGGTGCTGCTCAACAGCGTGGGTCCGGTGTGGGAGGGCAACCAGGTGTGGCTCATCGCCGGCGCCGGCGCCCTGTTCGCCGCCTGGCCGCTGGTCTATGCCGCCGCCTTCTCGGCGCTCTACGTGCCCTTCATGTTCCTGTTGTTCGGCCTCTTCCTGCGCCCGGTCGGCTTTGACTATCGCAGCAAGCTGGAATCGGCCCAGTGGCGCCGTTGGTGGGACCGGGCCCTGGTGACGGGGGCCCTGCTGCCGACCCTGGTGTTCGGCGCGACGCTCGGCTTCCTGCTGCAAGGCTTGCCGTTTCGCTTCGACTCGCATTTGCGTATCCACTACGGCGCCTTCGAGTTCAACTGGCCGCTGCTGTTGACCTGCATGGGCACGGCGCTGGCCCTGCTGATGCTGCACGGCGCCAGCTTCCTGCAGTGCAAGACCCAGGGGGTGATCGCCGAGCGCTGCGCCCGCCAGAGCCTCTGGCTCGGCCCCCTGGCGAGCGGCCTGTTTGCCCTCGGCGGCGTCTGGCTCAGCCAGATGGAAGGCTACCGCGTGCAGGAGATCGGCGATCTCAATGGCGCCCTCACCCCGCTGATGAAGCAGGTGGCGCTGGCACCGGATGGCTGGTTCAGCAACTTCGCGGCGCAGCCTTGGCTCTGGTGCGTGCCGGCCCTGGGCCTGCTGCTGCCCATGGTGAGCAGCCTCGCCAGTGCCCGCGGCCTGCCGCGCCTGGCGATCATGGCCAGCGGCGGCGCCTGCGCCACCATGATGCTGACCATCGCCATCGCCCTGTTCCCCTTCGTGCTGCCCTCGTCCCTGGATCCGTCGAGCAGCCTGACCCTGTGGGATGGCACCTCCAGCGAGGGCACCCTGCTCATCATGCTGGGGATAGTGGGGGTGCTGATGCCCATCAACATCGGTTACACCCTCTGGGTCTACCGGGTGGTGCGCGGCAAGGTCAGCACGGATCAGGTTCGCCAGCACGGCCATAGCCTCTATTAACCGTCTTCTACTCAAGGGAGTTTCGACTATGTGGTATTTCACCTGGATTCTGGGGCTGGGTTTTGCCCTGCTCTGCGGCCTGGTCAACCTGCTCTGGCTGGAGGCCCGCTGGGCCGCGGACGAGGATCTCAAGGAGTCTTGAGTCTCTTAGCTTTGGAAATGAAAAAGGCCGACACCCAGTGTCGGCCTTTTCGTTTGAGGGGGTTAGACCGCCAGCGCCAATTTGGCCTCGCGCTTCTCGCTGATGTGGGTCAGGCCGTAGGCCAGCAGCACGATCAGCGCGCCTATCCAGGGAGTGTGCATCAGCCCGAGGTGCTCCACCACGAAGCCACCAACGACTGAACCCAAGGCGATGCCGACGTTGAAGGCGGCGATGTTGAGGCCGGAGGCCACGTCAACGGCGTTGGGGGTATGGATCTCCGCCTGTTTCACCACCAGCACCTGCAGCCCAGGCACGTTGCCAAAGGCGAAGGCACCCCACACCAGCACGGTCAGCACCGCCAGCACCGGATGGGGTGCGGTGAAGGTGAGCATCAGCAAGATGAGCGCCAGCCCGGCAAACATCAGCTTGAGGGCGGGCAGGGGGCCCATCTTGTCCGCCAGCTTGCCACCCCAAATGTTGCCGAACGCCACCGATACCCCGTACACCAGCAGGATCAGGCTCACCGCGTTGGCGCCGAAGCCGCTCACCTGTTGCAAGATGGGGGCGAGGAAGGTAAACGCCGTGAAGGCGCCGCCGTAGCCGAGCGCTGTCTTGGCATAGACCAGCAGCAGCGGCTTCTTGGTCAGCACCGAGAGCTGCTCACGGATGCTGGAGGCGGCCCCCTTTGGCAGGTTGCTCGGGATCAGCAGCAGGCTGCCCACCATGGCGATGAGGCCGAGCAGGCTGACCACCAGAAAGGTCTCGCGCCAGCCAAACTGTTGGCCAATCCAGGTGCCGAGCGGCACGCCGGTCACCAGCGCCACGGTCAGACCGCTGAACATGATGGCGATGGCGCTGGCCGCCTTCTCCTTGGCCACCAGACCGGTGGCGATGGTCGAACCCACCGAGAAGAAGACCCCGTGGGCCAGACCGGTCAGCACCCGGGCGACGATCAGGCTCTCGTAGCCGGGGGCCTGCCAGGCCAGCAGGTTGCCGGCGGTGAACAGCGCCATCAAGCCCACCAGCAGCCACTTGCGAGGCAACTTGCCGGTGAGCGCGGTCAACAGCGGTGCACCGATGGCGACGCCGAGGGCATAGAGGCTGACCAAGAGGCCCGCGGAGGGCAGGGAGACCTGCAGTTGCTCGGCGATGGTGGGAATCAGCCCCACGATCACAAATTCGGTGGTGCCGATCGCAAAGGCACTCAGGGTGAGGGCAAATAACGCCAGTGGCATACAAACTCCTTGGATAGGACTCCCGACGGGAGAATGGCGCCAGTATGCCGATGAGATTTGTTGGCAAAAATGACGATGACATCAAATTACTTTTGCTTAATCAGCAGCAATAACCGAGGGGAGGCGGGTGTTATTGGGCGGGGCATGGCGTTGGTAGCGCACCAAACCAAAAAAAGCGGGAGGCACAGTGCCTCCCGCTTTCACATATTTATGATGCAGTTAAATATTCTTATGGATTAATCCCAGGCAGGCGAAAAGTCCGGGTTGGCACAGCGCTCGCCCCGCTCCAGAGTGGCAATTTGAGCCATCTCCTCGGCACTGAGTGTGATCTCGAGGGCACCCAGGTTGGCGGCCAGATTGGCGCGCTTGGTGGAGCTCGGGATCACCGTCATGTCCTGCGCCAGCAGCCAGGCCAGCGACACCTGGGCCGCCGAGACGCCATGGCGCGCGGCAATTTGTTGCATCAGGGGCTCGGCGAGCACCTTGCCGTAGGCCAGCGGCATATAGGCGGTGATGGCGATGCCCTGTTCGCGGCAGAACTCCACCACCTTGCGGTTTTGCAGCAAGGGGTGAATTTCCACCTGCTGGTGGGCGATGGCACCCGGTCCCAGGATGTCGATGGCTTCTTTAAGCTGAGCGACCGTGAAGTTGGAGACCCCGATCTCCCGGGTCAGGCCCTGGGCCTTGGCTTCGGCCAGTTGCTCCAGATAGACCGCCATCGGCACCTCATCCTGGGGGGAGGGCCAGTGAATGAGGGCCAAGTCCAGGTAGTCGGTACGCAGCTTCTCGAGGCTCACCTTCAGGCTCGGTATCACCTTGCCCGGACCGAACTCGCTGGTCCACACCTTGGTAGTGAGATAGATATCCTGGCGGGGAACACCGCTCTCGCTCATCAGCAGGCCGACTTCGGCCTCGTTGTCATAGATCTGGGCGGTGTCGATATGGCGATAGCCGAGCTCCAGACCCATGGTCAGCGAATCGCGCAGGGGTTGGTCTTTCAGGCGGAAGGTCCCCAGACCCATCTTTGGCATTTTCATCATCAAACTCCTCATGTTCTGCATTTTTACGTTCTTGTTTATCGGGTTTACCCATCAGTCAGTTCGCCGTCGGCGGCCGAACTGCTGGTGGGCAGCAAAGTGGTGCAGGCGGTCAGGCCAAGTGATAACGGCGAACCTGGCTGCTGGCAAACCAGCCCTGGGTGTCGGCCACGAAGGCAATGAAGTGGGGCTCTTGCTGGTGGGCGTCGAGGGCCCTCTCGCTCACCCACTCCTCGTGCAGCATCCAGGATTGGGGGTTATCCAGGCTCTGGTGCAACTGATAGCGCAGGCAGCCGGCCTCTTGCTGGCTGGCCGCGATCAGCGGTGTCAGGGCGGCCCTGAGTTGGGCGGCGAATTCGGGCTTGGCGTCGAGCTGGGCAATCACTATGACGGGAACGGACATCTGACTCTCCTCGAGACAACGAGAGCCAGTATGCCTGCGGCGGCGTGCGGATAAGAGGGGCGCTGTCGCAAAACACTATTGAGGTGAGCGCAGCAATCAGAGCCGTGATGAAGGGGGCGCCCCGCAAGGAGTAACCAGGAGCGCGCCACGCCAGATCAGGTGCCGGCCGCCTCTGACCAGACCGCAAACTCATTGCCGCTGGGCTCGACGAAGTGGAAACGGCGGCCACCGGGGAAGTCGAACAGCGGGCGAATGATGGTGCCCCCATGCTGGAACACCTTGGCCAGGGTCGCGGCAATGTCGGCGCTGTAGAACACCAGCAGGGCGCCGCCCTGGGCGCTCTGACCGCAGAGATCCGCCCGGTAGAAGCCGCCATCGAGCCCTTCCCCCGCAAAGGCGCAGTAGTCGGGGCCGTAATCCACAAACTGCCAGCCGAAGGCGGCGGTAAAGAAGGTCTTGGTGGCCGCGATATTCCGGGCGGCAAACTCCACATAGTTCAGTTTTTCATGGGCCTTGGTCATATGGCTTCCTGGCTTGTCGATTGATGTTCCATTACTGACACCTTACTGCTTGGGTTGCCAGCGCTTCTGGGTCCGCGGCGTGGAGTGGGGCAGTGCCTCCCATGGGGTCAACTTGAGCTGTCGGCGGCGAATCTGGAAGGCGATGCCCATCAGCAGGCCGACACCGATGGCAAAGAAACTGGTTTGGCGCAGGGCATACCCCAGGCTCACCTCATGCTCCCAGCCGAAGAACCACATCAGCAGACCCCAGATGATGCCCACCGGTAGCCCCATGGCGATCAGGTTGACCATAAAGCGCTCATAGTGGGGCGGTTTCAGTTGCCAGCCGAATTTGCGCAGCAACTGGCACAGGGGCGGGTTGTAGTTGATCTCCTTCACGCCCTTGCTGGCCAGCTCTTGATGGGCGGCGTACAGGCGATGTTCAAATGACATTGTGCTTCCTTCGTGTGACAGCAGGGCTGGTGATAAGACGCCTGCTCAACATCCTTATGTGGGCGCCGATTGTAGCCTGATTCTCGGTTGGGGTGTTTGCACAGGATCACATCGTCGGTGCGAGGGGAGGGCAGTGTCTGCGAGAAGGTCGGTGGCGGGGAGAGGGGGCATCCTGACGGCTGATCGCACGCCGGGGCTTCATTGCCCCAGCGTGCGGATGGCTTGGCTCAGTGCCCGGTCACAGGGCCCGGCCATCGTAGTGCTGCACCGGCACCGAATCCGGCTCAACCCCCTCCAGGCAGCGAATATTGATGGCGGCGATGTGGTTGCCCTTGGGATCGATACCTTCGCCATAGGGGTGCATGCCGCAGATCGGGCAGAAGCGGTGTTTGACCACGTGCTTGTTGAAGGTGTAGGTGCTGGCGGCCGCATCCGGGGTCAGCAGGTGCAGCTTGTCGTGCGGCACGAACCAGAGCAGGGAGCCCTTGCGCTGGCAGATGGAGCAGTTGCAGGCCATAGCCTGGGTCAGCTCCCCCTCGACTTCGAATGCCACTCTGCCACAGTGGCAGCTTCCCTTGTATTTCATGACCGACTCCTTGATTGATGGAGCCCCGAGCAGGCGCCGACACTGCGGTCTGCTTGACCCAGGGCGCGCTGTCTCGGGGCGATAAGCGACCCGCCTCAGTATAGTCAGGCCCTATTTTGGAGGCCGGGAGCGGCAGGGGAACCTGTCTGCAAAGGGCTGTAGCAACGCCAGTAAAGGGCCGTGCGCCCTCATCCGTCTTGCCAACTAACCGGTATTACGCCTATAAAGGCCCATCTTTCTTGCCAGGATGACAACAATGAAGACCCATTCCGATGAATTGACCCTGTTCGTGGCCGTGGTGGAGGCGGGCAGCTTTCGCCAGGCGGCGGAGAACCTCGGCATGGACAACTCTGTGGTGAGCCGCGGCATCAAGCGCCTCGAGGAGAAACTCGCCACAGTGCTGCTCAATCGCACCACCCGGCGGGTCAGCCTGACCGAGGAGGGGAGCTGGTTCTATCAGCGGGCGGTGAAGGTGCTGACCGAGATGAGCGAGGCGGAGAGCCATTTGCTGATGCGCCGGGAACAACCGGAGGGAATACTGAGGGTCGATGCCGCTACCCCCTTCATTCTGCACCGGCTGGTGCCCATCATAGGCGAGTTTCGCCGCCGCTATCCGGGGATCGAGCTGCAACTGCACAGCTCCGAGGGCTTCATCAACCTGATGGAGCGGCGGGTGGACATGGCCATTCGCATCGGCGAGCTGACGGACTCCTCCCTGCGCGCCCTGCCGCTCGGGCGATCCAAGCTGCGGCTGCTCGCGTCCCCCGACTATCTGAAGGCGCGCGGCACCCCGCGCCAGCCAGCTGACTTGCTGGCGGGCCACGAGCTGCTCGGCTTTTTGCACCCCGATCACCTCAACCACTGGCCCCTGCTCAGCACGGAGCAGGGGGACAGGTTCGCCATCACCCCGACCCTGAGGGCCAGCAGCGGCGAGACCCTGCGCCAGCTGGCGCTGGGAGGTCAAGGGATCGTCTGCCTGTCGGACTTCATGACGGGAGAGGACAGGGCGAGCGGTGCCCTGGTGGAGGTGCTGGCCCGCAGCAACAGCGGCGCCTCGCGCCCCATTCATGCGGTCTTCTACTCCGATGCCCAGCGGGATATCCGGCTGCGGGTCTGGCTCGACTTCCTCAAAGAGCAGCTCGGCGCCGAGGCGTTGTAGAGGGCATGCCGACAGTGCCAACCCCCTCCCCGAGGGGGAGGGGTCATTTTCTCCCACCTCTTGGCAAGGGGAGGGCTGGGGTCAGGTGCGGTCAGATCACCCGCGCTCGCCAATAAAAAGAGGCCGACATCGCTGTCGGCCTCGTGCGTTTTCATCTCGGAAAGATGTCGGTTGCCCGATTAATCCTCTTCGGCCCAGCGGCGTGAGCGTTCGACCGCCTTCTGCCAGCCGCTGTAACGCTTGGCGCGATCGGCTTTGTCCATCTGGGGGATGAACTCCCTGTCCACGCTGAACTTGTCTTCCAGCTCGTCGGAGCTCTTCCAGAAGCCGACGGCGAGGCCTGCCAGGAAGGCGGCGCCCATGGCGGTGGTCTCGATGCGGGTCGGACGCACCACAGGGGTGTGCATCATGTCGGCCTGGAACTGCATCAGGAAGTCGTTGGCGACGGCGCCACCGTCTACCTTGAGCGCGGCCAGCTTGATGCCGGAGTCCTGCTGCATGGCATCCAGCACGTCGCGGCTCTGGTAGGCGATGGATTCCAGCGCGGCGCGGATGATGTGGTTGCGGTTGGCGCCACGGGTCAGGCCGACCATGGTGCCGCGAGCGTAGGGATCCCAGTAGGGGGCGCCCAGGCCCACGAAGGCCGGTACCAGGTAGACGCCGTTGGTATCGCCCACCTTGCTCGCGAAGTAGTCGGTGTCGCGGGCATCGTGGATGATCTTGAGCTCGTCGCGCAGCCACTGGATGGTGGCGCCGCCCATAAAGACAGCCCCTTCCAGCGCGTAGTTCACTTCCCCTTTCGGACCGATGGCGACCGTGGTCAGCAGGCCGTTGTTGGAGCGAACCGGCTCTGTGCCAGTGTTCATCAGCAGGAAGCAGCCGGTACCATAGGTGTTCTTGGCCATCCCCTTCTCGAAGCAGAGCTGGCCGAACAGGGCGGACTGCTGGTCACCGGCGATGCCGGCGATGGGGATGCGGGAGCCGCCGCCACGGGTGGTGTAGCCATACACCTCGGAGGAGGGTTTGACCTCGGGCAGCATGGAGGCGGGGATGCCCAGCTCGTCCAGCATCCGCTCGTCCCACTTCAGATCGCGGATGTTGTAGAGCATGGTGCGCGAGGCGTTGGTCGGGTCGGTGACGTGCACTTCGCCGTTGGTCATCTTCCACACCAGCCAGGTGTCTATGGTGCCGAACAGCAGCTCGCCGTTCATCGCCTTCTCGCGGGCCCCTTCCACGTTGTCCAGGATCCACTTCACCTTGGTACCGGAGAAGTAGGCATCCAGCACCAGGCCGGTGTTTTCCCGCACGTACTCTTCCAGGCCGCGGGCTTTCAGTTCTTCACAGATGGCCGCGGTGCGGCGGCACTGCCAGACGATGGCGTTGTAGATGGGCTTGCCGGTGGCTTTCTCCCAGACAACGGTGGTTTCACGCTGGTTGGTGATGCCAATGGCGGCGATCTGCTCGCTGTGCAGGCCGCTCTTGGCCAGCACCTCGGTGAAGACGGAGGACTGGGTCGCCCAGATCTCCATGGGATCGTGCTCGACCCAACCCGCCTTGGGGTAGTGCTGGGTGAACTCGCGCTGGGAGGTCGCGACTATATTGGCGTCCTGATCGAACACGATGGCACGGGACGAGGTGGTGCCTTGATCCAGGGCGACGACATATTTCTTTTCAGCAGACATGATGTTCTCCACGTTTGGGGAACCGCTCTTAGGCGGCGGCCTCTTCTTTATTAGACAGCTTGGCGGCTTCTTCGGTGGCAACACGGTTGCCCGGCACGCAGGGAGCCAATACTTTCACATAGAGCGCGGTTCCCAGCTGGGCGCCGACGATGGGGCCGAGGATGGGGACCCAGAAGTAGGGGTTGTCACGACCGCCGGTCAGGGCCACATCACCCCAGCCTGCGACGAAGGCGAACAGTTTGGGACCGAAGTCACGGGCCGGGTTCATGGCAAAGCCGGTCAAGGGGCCGAGGGAGGCACCGATCACCGCGATCAGGATGCCGATCAGCAGGGCGGCGGCGAAGCCTTTGGGGGCGCCGTTGTTGTTGTCACCCAGCGCCATGATACCCAGCATCAGTACGGCGGTGATCACCATCTCGACCGCGAATGCCTGCATGTTGGAGAGCAGGGCATTGGGGTAGGTGGAGAAGATGCCGGCGGTGCCGAGGCTCTCGACGCTGCCGCGCACCACGTTGTGGGTCAGCTCCCACTGGGTGAACAGGCCGCCGTAGAGGAAGTAGACCAGGGCGGCGGAGCAGAAGGCACCGGCCACCTGGGCGATGATGAAGGGCACGACCTTGCGTTTGTCAAAGCCGGCGAAGGTCATCAGCGCCAGGGTGACGGCCGGGTTCAGGTGGGCACCTGAAATACCGCCGGTGACATAGATGGCGATGGCGACACCCAGACCCCAGGTAATGGAGATTTCCCATTGTCCGAAGTTGGCACCGGCCAGCACCAGGGCTGCCACACAACCGACGCCGAAAAATATCAGCAGGCCGGTTCCGATAAACTCGGCGATGCACTCGCCAAGCAGGGTATTGGGTCTTTGTATGCTCATAACTTGTTATTCCTTATATCCACCCAGAGTAGGTTTGATGTTCCATCTCGTTATCGTTCAGTTCCATTTGTTGCGTCCGCAAACGTTTCTTCTTGTTTTTTGAGCCGGCGCAAACGTTATGCTCGTTTGCGCTCGTTCTTGGACGAGAGAGAAAATAAACCTTCTGTATCAATTCACCATACCCCCGCCACAGGAAATGTGGACAAGATCCCACTCATTGCTAAGGAAATGTGACGAAAAGCAACTTATGTCGAGCATGATACCACTAATGGGGTATGTAAAAGCTGTGCTATATAAGGGCTCGCGGCTATTGAGTCCTCACTCATCCGATGACTTTCTCTGTAATAAAACTGCAATATTTCCGCCTACATCACAGATTGAATGTTCACATGTGAGCACAATAGGCTCGCTTGCGAATCGGGACTCATCTGGTTTGTCTGCACGAACGGGGCACCCTCAACCGCCCATAACAACAATAAGGAAGCGAACATGCTTAGTCTCTTCAGGCCAGCACCCCACATCGACCGGCTATCCGCCGACAAGGTCGATCCCTTCTACAAACGCATGCGCTGGCAGGTGTTCTTCGGGATCTTCTTCGGTTATGCAGGCTACTACCTGGTACGCAAAAACTTCAGCCTGGCCATGCCCTATCTGATCGAGCAGGGGTTCTCCCGCGGCGATCTGGGCCTGGCCCTGTCCGGGGTCTCCATCGCCTACGGTCTGTCCAAGTTCCTGATGGGAAACGTGTCGGATCGCTCGAACGCGCGCTACTTCCTCTCCGCCGGTTTGCTGCTGTCGGCCGGTATCATGTTCATGATGGGCACCATGCACTGGGCCACCTCCAGCATCGCCATCATGTTTGTGCTCTTGTTCCTGAACGGCTGGGCGCAGGGCATGGGCTGGCCCCCCTGTGGTCGCACCATGGTGCACTGGTGGTCACAGAAAGAGCGTGGCGAAGTGGTTGCGGTCTGGAACGTGGCCCACAACGTGGGGGGCGGCATGATAGGTCCGCTGTTCATCCTGGGGATGGGCTGGTTCAACGACTGGCGCAGCGCCTTCTATGTGCCGGCCGCCGCCGCCGCCGCCATCGCGGTGATCGCCTTCTTCGTGATGCGCGACACCCCGCAATCGGTCGGCTTGCCGCCCATCGAGGAGTACAAGGAAGATTATCCGAAGGATTACAACGAGAGCCACGAGCAGGAGTTCTCTGCCAAGGAGATCTTCGTCAAATACGTGCTGCACAACAAGCTGCTGTGGTACATCGCCATCGCCAACGCCTTCGTCTACCTCATCCGCTACGGGGTGCTGGACTGGGCGCCGACCTATCTCAAGGAGGCCAAGGACTTCAGCGTTGACAGCTCCTCCTGGGCTTACTTCCTCTACGAGTGGGCCGGTATTCCGGGCACCCTGCTGTGTGGCTGGATCTCGGACAAGCTGTTCCAGGGTCGCCGTGCCCCGGCCGGCATCCTGTTCATGGTGCTGGTGACCGTCGCCGTGCTGGTCTACTGGCTCAACCCGGCCGGCAACCCGACCATCGACATGATGGCGCTGGTGGCCATCGGTTTCCTCATCTACGGCCCCGTCATGCTGATCGGTCTGTATGCGCTGGAGCTGGCACCCAAGAAGGCGGCCGGTACCGCGGCAGGCTTCACCGGGCTGTTCGGTTACCTGGGTGGCGCCGTGGCGGCCAACGCCATGCTGGGCTACACGGTTGACCACTTCGGCTGGGATGGTGGCTTCATGGTGCTGACCGCGTCTTGCGTGCTCTCCATCATCTTGCTGGCCATGA
Organism: Aeromonas sp. MR16; assembly: GCF_022549315.1. Taxonomy (NCBI): domain Bacteria; kingdom Pseudomonadati; phylum Pseudomonadota; class Gammaproteobacteria; order Aeromonadales; family Aeromonadaceae; genus Aeromonas; species Aeromonas sp. MR16. The sequence continues at coordinate 135,338 of NZ_JAKZFK010000004.1, forward strand.
CCCTCAAGCACGAGAACATTGCCGTCGCGGCCAAGAAAGCGGCTGCCGATAAGGCATAAAACGTGATCCTGACCTTATCGATCCCAAAGGGGATAAGGTAAACTCCGAGAGGCCCCGCATTGCCGGGGCCTTTTTTCGTCCCATCAGCGGAGTGCAAGCGTGAAGCAAACCCAACGACATCTGGAGATCCTGGACGTCCTGACGCGGCAGGGTTTCGTCTCGACCGACGATCTGGTGACCCATTTTGACGTCAGCCCCCAGACCATTCGCCGGGATCTGAACGATCTCGCCGAACAGAACAAGATCCGGCGCCATCACGGCGGGGCCTCCCTGCATTCGAGTACCGTCAACACCGCCTACAGCGCCCGCAAGGTGATGCAACTCAAGGAGAAAGAGCGCATCGCCCGCGAGGTCGTCGCCCACATTCCCGATGGCTCCTCCCTCTTCATCGACATCGGCACCACCACCGAAGCCATCGCCCGCGCCCTGCTCGATCACCGCGAACTGCGCATCGTCACCAACAACCTGAACGTCGCCAGCATCCTCACCGCCAAGGATGACTTCACCGTCATCATCGCCGGTGGCGAGATCCGCAACCGGGATGGCGGCATTGTCGGGGAGGCGACCCGCGACTTCATCGGCCAGTTCCGCATGGACTATGGCGTCATCGGCATCTCGGGCATCGACAACGACGGCTCCCTGCTCGATTTCGATTACCACGAGGTGAAGATCGCCCAGGCCATCATGGCCCACTCCCGCCAGGTGTTCCTGGCCGCCGACCACACCAAGTTCGGCCGCAATGCCATGGTCAACCTCGGCAATATCAACCAGATCCACGCCCTGTTCACCGATCAGGAGCCGCCGGAGCGGCTGCTGCGGCTGATGTCCCAGCACCAGATAGAATGCCACATCTGCTGATAACCCCTTAACCCGCACCGGCATCAGGCCGCCGCGCTGGCGGCCGCTTCTTTTCTTCCATATTCCTGTTTCCATCCTCTCTACCCGCGCCGCGGGTCAGCCCCGGCATCTCCCCTGTCTCGCACCCTGTGCGCGCCGCATCTCTTCCTGGCTATTCCGTCACCGACTGGCAGCATTTTTAGCATTGTCGGAACAATCCCGATCACATTCTCATCATAAAATGTTCGTTTATCATTTTTTCATGTTCTAATATGAGCGAAATCAAACATTGCCCACATGGCAAACACAAAATAAGAAAGTAGGTGAACATGAGCGAACATTATGATCTGGTCGTCGTCGGCGGCGGCATCAACGGGGTCGGCATCGCGGCGGATGCGGCGGGGCGGGGGCTGAAGGTGGCGTTGTTCGAGGCACAGGATCTCGCCTCGGCCACCTCGTCCAACTCCAGCAAGCTGATCCACGGCGGCTTGCGCTATCTCGAACATTACGAATTCAGGCTGGTGAAAGAGGCGCTGGCGGAGCGGGAGGTGCTGCTCGGCATGGCGCCGCACATCGCCCGTCCCATGCGTTTTCGCTTGCCGCACCGCCCGCACCTGCGCCCGGCCTGGATGATCCGTGCCGGCCTCTTCCTCTATGACAACCTGGCCAAGCGCGACAAGCTCAAGGGCAGCTGCGGTCTGCGCTTCCTGCCGCAAGACGGCCTCAAGAGCGGCATCAACAAGGGCTTCGAATACTCGGACGCCTGGGTCGACGACGCCCGCCTGGTGGTGCTCAACGCCATGATGGCCCGCGACAAGGGCGCCGAGGTGCAGACCCGCACCCGCTGCATCAAGGCAGTGCGTGGCTCCAAGCACTGGACCCTGACCCTGGAGCGGGAAGGGGGCGAGCAGTTCACCGTCACCTGCCGTGGCCTGGTCAATGCGGCCGGGCCCTGGGTCAAGACCTTCTATGACGAGAGCCTGCACGAGAAATCTCCGCGTGGCATCCGCCTCATCAAGGGCAGCCACATCATAGTGCCGCGCATCCATGAGCGCGAAGAGGCCTATATCCTGCAAAACGAGGACAACCGCATCGTCTTCGTCATCCCCTATCAGCAGGATTACTCCCTGATCGGCACCACGGACGTGGAACACAAGGGCGATCCGCGGGAGGCGAAGATCAGCGCCGCCGAGGTGGATTACCTGTGCAAGGTGGTCAACGCCCACTTCACCCGCCAGATTGCGCCCTCCGAGGTGATCTGGACCTATGCGGGGGTGCGCCCGCTCTGCGATGACGAGTCTGACTCACCCCAGGCGGTGACCCGCGACTACACCCTCGAACTGTCCGGTGAATCCGACGGGGCGCCGCTCTTGTCGGTGTTTGGCGGCAAGCTCACCACCTACCGCAAGCTGGCCCAGGCCGCCTGCAACAAGCTCAAACCCTGGTTCCACCAGATGGGCGACGACTGGACCGCCAGCAGCCGGCTGCCCGGCGGCGAGTTCGACTGCTCCACCACAGAGCTGGCCCGCGCCTACATGCTCGAATTCGACTGGCTGGATGAGCGCGGCGCCCGCCGCATCGCCGAGGCGTACGGCAGTCATGCCCGTCTCTGGCTGCACGAGGCGCGCGGCCAGCACTTCGGCGCCGGGCTGTACGAGTCGGAGGTGCGCTACCTGATGAACCGCGAGTGGGCCCATTCGCTGGAAGATATCCTGTGGCGCCGCAGCAAGCTGGGGCTGCGCCTGTCCCAGATCGAGCAGCAACAGCTGCAAGCCTGGCTGGATCAACATCAGGCCTTGCCGAAGGCAAGCTGATGAAGAAGGCGGGCGGCCCTGGTCGCCCGCCATCAATCTGCAATAAACCTCTGCTATAACAATAACCTACATTCAAGTCGCAATAATAAACGGCACAATAACAAGAGCACAATCCATGAACAAACTTCCTCTCTCCCTGGTGGCCCTTGGCCTCGGGGCTGCCCTCGCCTTGCCCGCCCTGGCCGCCGACGAAGGCAAGATAGTGATCGCCCATCGCGGCGCCTCCGGTTACCTGCCCGAACACACCCTGGCGTCCAAGGCGCTGGCCTACGGCATGGGGGCCGATTATCTGGAGCAGGATCTGGTGATGACCAAGGATGACCAGCTGGTGGTGATGCACGATCACTTCCTCGACGGCATCACAGACGTGGCCGAGCGCTTCCCCGGCCGGGCTCGCCCGGATGGTCGCTACTACGTGGTGGACTTCACCCTGGCCGAGGTGCGTTCATTGCGCATGACGGAGCCGTTCCAGCTGGTGGATGGCAAGCAGGTGCCCGTCTATCCGGCCCGCTTCCCGCTCTGGCAATCCCGCTTCGAGATCCATACCTTCCAGGAGGAGATCGAGATGATCCAGGGGCTCAACAAGAGCACCGGCAACAACATCGGCATCTACCCGGAGATCAAGGCCCCCTGGCTGTTCCGCCACGAGGGCAAGGACATCTCCAGCGCCGTGCTCAAGGTGCTCAAGCAGTACGGCTACACCAATAAAGAGAGCAAGATCTACCTGCAGAGCTTCGATGCCGACGAGCTCAAGCGCATCGACACCGAGCTGATGCCTGCCTTAGGGATGGACTTGAAGCTGGTGCAGCTGATGGCCGAGACCGACTGGAATGAGACCATGGTCTACGATGCCAAGGGCAAGGCGACCCCCTACGACTACGACTGGATGTTCAAGCCGGGGGCCATGAAGACGATCGCCGGCTACGCCGACGGCATAGGCCCCTGGAAGCCGATGATAGTCACCGAGCCGGGCACCCCGGGCAAGCCGGTGTTCACCGGCATGGTCAAGGAGGCCCACGCCGCCGGCCTCAAAGTGCATCCCTATACCTTCCGCCAGGATCAGGGGCAGATCCCGGCCTATGCGAAAGACTTCACCGACCTGCTCAACATCTTCCTCTATCAGGCCGATGTGGACGGGGTGTTCAGCGATTTCCCGGACAAGGCGGTGGCGGTCATCAAGGCGCACGGCAAGGCATAAATAGAAGAAGAGAAGACGGGAACACAAGCGGGGCCAGGTGCCCCGCTTTTTTATGCCCGAGAGAGAAACAAGAAGGGAACCAGTCGTCTGGACTCATGCGAATGACTTTATTGTAAATTAAAGTTTACGATATTTTGTTCTTTGGGGATTATGGAGGCCCGATTTTATGGCTGCCGAGGTCAATAATCTGGTCGTTTATTCACCTGTTGAGCCATTGCACCGCTGGTTTCACTTGATTGTTTGTTTTTCCTTGGTAAGGTGAGGGCGGTTGCGTAACAAAGTGCTGACTTGTGTAAACAATAAAATACACCCGGCGCGATTGGCTTAAATACAGTAGAGAGAATGAGAAAATGCAGAGAGATCCCCTGAACAACATCCATATCCAGTCCGAACAAGTGATGATCACGCCTGCCCAGCTCAAGGAGAAGTTACCCATCTCCGAGCGTGCGCTGGCCTTCGTGCAAGGGGCTCGCACCACCATCGCCGACATCATCCACCGTCGTGATCATCGCCTGCTGGTGATCTGTGGACCCTGCTCCATCCACGACATGGACGCCGCCAAAGAGTACGCAACCAGACTCAAAGCGCTGCATGATGCCTACCAGGATTCTCTCTACATTGTCATGCGGGTCTACTTTGAGAAGCCGCGCACCACGGTCGGCTGGAAGGGCTTTATCAACGATCCGAATCTTGATGGCACCTTCGACGTGGAGCTGGGGCTGCACCGCGCCCGCGAGCTGCTCTGCTGGCTCGCCGAGCTGGAGCTGCCGCTCGCGACCGAGGCACTCGACCCCATCAGCCCGCAATACCTGGCGGAGCTGTTCTCCTGGTCGGCCATAGGCGCCCGTACCACCGAATCCCAGACCCACAGGGAGATGGCGTCCGGTCTCTCCATGCCGGTTGGCTTCAAGAACGGCACCGACGGCAACCTCGGCACCGCCATCAACGCACTGCAGGCGGCCTCCAGCCCCCATGCCTTCATGGGCATCAACCAGCAGGGCCAGGTCGCCTTGCTGCAGACCCAGGGTAACCCGGACGGCCACGTGATCCTGCGCGGCGGCAAGCACCCGAACTACGACTCGGTCAATGTTTCCCTGGCGGAAGAGGCGCTGGAGAAGGCGGGTCTGCTGCCCGGCTTGGTGGTGGATTGCAGCCACGGCAACTCCAGCAAGGATCACCGCCTGCAACCCAAGGTGGCGGACAACGTCATCCACCAAATCCAGGAGGGCAACCGCTCCATCATAGGGGTGATGCTCGAATCCAACCTGCTGGAGGGCAACCAGTCCAGCGAGCAGCCCAAGGAGCAGATGCGCTACGGGGTCTCCATCACCGATGCCTGCATCGACTGGGACACCACCGCCGACTTGCTGGCCCGCAGCCATCGTCAGCTGGCGGCGCCGCTTCAGGGCAGAACTGCGTCTTAAGCCGTGGTATCTTGTCATCATCTGGAGCAGGAGGGCGCCAGGGCCAACGGCGGTGGCGCCCTCCTGACATCTGTTGCAATCGATTGAATCACAAGGCGTCGCCGCCAGCGGCGCCAGCAAGGATTGGACATGGCCGAAGAATTGAATGCCCTCAGGGACAAGATTGATGCGGTGGACAGGCAGTTGATCGATCTGTTCGCCGAGCGCCTGGCCCTGGTGGGGGAAGTGGGGGAAGTGAAGAGCCGGCACGGCCTGCCCATCTATGCGCCGGATCGGGAGGCGAGCATGCTGGCCCGCCGCCGCGCCGAGGCAGAGTCCCTCGGGGTGCCGGGGGATCTCATCGAGGACGTGCTGCGCCGTGTGATGCGCGAGTCCTATATCCTGGAATCGGCAAGCGACAAGGAACACCACTTCAAGTGCATGAAGCCGACCCTCGGCAAGGTGGTGATCATCGGCGGTCAGGGCCAGCTCGGTCGGCTGTTCGGTCAGCTGTTCAGCCTGTCGGGTTACAGAGTCGAGAGCCTGGAGCAGGCCGATTGGCCGCGGGCGGACGCCATCCTGGCCGGGGCCGGGCTGGTGATGGTAGCGGTGCCCATCGATGTCACCTGCCAGATCATCGACCGGCTCGGTGCGTTGCCCGGCGATTGCCTGCTGGTGGACGTCACCAGCGTGAAGAGTGAGCCGCTTTCCCACATGCTGGCGGTGCACAAGGGGCCTGTGCTGGGGCTGCACCCCATGTTCGGGCCGGACGTGGCGAGCCTCGCCAAGCAGGTGATCGTCTGCTGTCAGGGTCGGGACCCGGCCGCCAGCCAGTGGCTGCTGGATCAGATGACCATCTGGGGCGCGCGCCTGCAGCAGGTGGAGGCCAAGGCCCACGACGAGGCCATGACCTTCATCCAGGCGCTGCGCCACTTCGCGACCTTCGCCTACGGCTGGCACCTCTCCCGGGAGCAGGCCAACCTGGATCGGCTGTTGGCCTTAAGCTCTCCCATCTACCGGCTGGAGCTCGCCATGGTGGGACGGCTGTTTGCCCAGGATCCGCACCTCTATGCCGACATCATACTGTCGTCACCGGAGAACCTGGCGATGATCCGCCGCTACTACCAGAACTTCGGCGAGGTGCTGGGGATATTGGAGCAGGGGGACAGGGCGGGTTTCATCGATGCCTTCGAACAGGTCTCCGGCTTCTTCGGCGAGCGGGCGGACGAGTTCCTGCGCGAGAGCCGCATGTTGCTGGCCCAGGCCAACGATCGCCGACAGCACGGCTGAGATTGAACGACATCCATACAAAAGGGGCCATCAGGCCCCTTTTTCATTGCGGTTATGCTGCCAGGTGCAAGCACCGCAGAGAAAGACGCGGGTGAAGCGTCATCAGGGCAGCAGCTTGCCTTGCTCGAGGGATGGCAGTCGCAGCTCGACCTCGTCCCAGCCAAGAGGCAGGGTCAGCAGCTGATCGATGAGCTCGCGACGATCGGATTTCTCCAGATAGGCGAGGTAGAGCGGGCGGCTCAGCGGCTGCCCTCCTTCCACCAGGTGCAGTCGTCCCTGCTCGAGGAAGGGGCTCACCATCCGCCGCGGCAGGTAGGCGGCGCCACCGTTGGACAGCACGAACTGCAGCGCCATGCTGGCGGAGCTCGAATGCAGCACAGGTGTCTTCTGCAGGCTCTGCAAGCGGCTGGATTGGGGCTCGAAGCTGGTGCCCCAGTCAAGGTGAATGTGCGGCATCTGCATCAGGCTGTCGGCGTTGGCGGCACTGTCCCGACTCACCAGCACGAACACCAGCTCACCGATGGGGTGCAGGGCGATCTCGTCGATCTTGGTCGGCTCTGAGAGCAAGGCCAAGTCGAGGGAGCGCTCCAGCAACTGGCGGCACAGGTGCTCGCGCGACGCGGTTTCGAGCCGCACCGCGAGGCCGGGGGCCAGTGCATAGACGTGATTGAGCCAGTCGTTGAAATCGAGCTCCCAGAACACCGCGGGAGCGCCGATGGCGAGCTGCTGACTGAAGCCGGGGGAGAGAGCCACGTCCTGTTTGGCGCGGCCTAGCGTGTGCAAGATGGCGTCTGCGTAGGGCAGCAGACGCTCACCGGAGGCGGTCAGGCGGATGTTGTTGCGATGACGGGCAAACAGGCTGACCCCGAGTTGCTGCTCAAGCTGGCGGATCCGAAAGCTCACCGCCGATTGGGTCAGGTAGAGATTCTCGGCAGCCCGGCCAAAGTGCCGGGTCTTGCTGACCTCGATAAAGGTCCGAAGCAGCTCGGTATCCATTAATCGAGGGACTCGTCGCTGCCACCGCCGCCGCCACCGCTGCTTTCAAAACTGCCGCCCATGTCTTCGTTGGCGCCACCGGCGACGGTGCACAGACGATGCACCCGCTTGGGACCAATCACCTTCAGATACTTGAACCACACCTTGGCGTGGGGATTGCTACCGGCGGTGCCAGACTTGACCTGCTCGATGAAGGCACTCTCGACCTCGTCGCGCGGAGCCAGGTTGCCCTGGTAGAGCGCCAGCATGACGGTGCCGTATTTTTCCAGACTGTCGGCTTCGGCCACGGTGAATTCGCCGCTGCGACGCAGGCCACGGGGAAAATGTTTGAAGTCATTGAAACGCTTGTCTGATTCGAAGCTCATAGTGCTCTTGTTCTGGTTAGTTTGACCTTTGCGGGCAAGTATCATCAGGCCGTCGCAGAGTGCAAAATCAATTTTTTTACTATGTTAATAAATATATTTCATCGAACTGGGTTTCGCTCATTCCGAGGGGGGATTTTGCGGTGAGTGCCACAAAAAAGCCTGAAAAATAGTGGAGTTATGTCAGCTTCTGTAAAGGAAATGGCGGCATTGACGCGCGAAAAACCCAAAAAATAAGGCGCCATGTGGCGCCTTATTTGGATGTTTATGAACAACTGTACCCGAGCATCAGGCACTCATTCGATCATGGCTGGCTGCGCGAGGTTGTCGGCACGCCACAGACGATAGCGCACTTCATACTCTTGCGGCACATAGATGACGAACGGCAGTTTGGAGTTGTAGTTCACGAAGAAGCCCTGGCCATAGATCTGGACGAAGGTATCCTTCTTCTGGCCATCCGGGCAGGCCATCAGGGTACTGACGGGGCCGGAGACCTGGCCCAGGGTCAGGTAGTTGTAGCCCCAGCCCTTGACGCTGTGCTGTTCCAGGTTGCCGGCGAAGCGCGGCAGGTTGCAGTCGACCAGCATCTTCTTGCCGACCTGCAGTTCGACCATCATGTCGGCTTCATTCTCGACTTCCGGCAGACGGATCACGACACGTTCCTGGTTCACTTCGGCGGCGGGGAACATGCTGATATCAAATTTTTTCGGTTCGGCGGCGAAGGCATGGCCACCCAATAACAAGGCGCCCAGCAGGCTAAAACGCAATACGGTTTTCATCTGTACCTCATGGGATTGCTTCAACGCCGCTAGACTAACCGCTCTGCCGTTTTCATGCCAGCGCTGCGGGGCGCAAAACCTGCCGTTACCGGCACACAATGACGTAATTTGATGCTTTTTTGACGGCTTGCCTCACAAACAGGCAACAGGGTAGGGGTCATGAGACCCCCACCCAGGCCATCAACGCACCAACAACACCTGCTTGGCCCAGGCGCTGGGGGCCCGCAGGCCGACGGAGCCACTGGTGATGTCGAGATAGGCCACCGTCTTGCCCGCCGGGAAGGGGGTGGCGGACCAGAGATAGACGTAGCCGTCATTCACCTCTTTCCCGTCACCGGCCATGGCGCGGGGGAAGATGGTCTCGTTCAATGCCGGCTTGTAGCAGGCGGACTCCAGTATGCTGGTCAGCTCCTTGATGGTGGGCAGGCGCCAGTCCTGGTGGCCACCGAAGCCATGGAGGGCGTGATTGGGTTCGGTGCGGATCCGCTCGGCGGTCAGCAGCGCCTGCTGCCAGTAGAGCCGGGTAGGCTCGCCGCGACAGCTGTCATTTTGCCAGGTTTGCCCCAGCTGGCAGCGCATCCAGGTGAGGCCGGAGGCCCGGTCGGTCACGGTGCCGTTACCGTGATCGAGGAAGCGGGAGCTGGGGCTGGTTCTGGGCATGTTGTCGTCGCAGATGGCGATGGCCAGTGCCAGCGGGCTGCACAGACCGAGCAGCAGGGTCAGGAGAAACTTGTTCATCGGGTTACCTCGGCCACCAGGCGCAGTTGCAGGGCATTGGTGTCGTCAGGGGTTTGTACGGGGGTCGGGTAATCGGTGCCGGCATCCTCACCCCAGAAGAGCGGGGCAATGACGCTGAGCGGTGCGCTCTCGAGGCGACGGGACGGGGTCAGGGTCTGACTCCAGTAATAGCCATCGAAGCCATTGAACCCGGTGCCCAGATCGGGGAAGTAGCGCACATCCAGGGTCGCTATCTGACCATCCTGCTGACTGAGGGAGCCAAAATGCTGCAGGCTCATCAGCTCCTGGGCCTCGGGCAGGCGCCAGTGCGCGATGCCGCACAGCTGCTGGCTGTTGAGCCACTGACGGTATTGCTCCGTGGTGCAGATGGCCTCGCCGTTCGGGCAGGCGTAATCCAGCTCCTCCTGCAAGGGATGGTAGTTGCCAAATTCCCAGGCGAAGGCCCGGTGCAGATCCCGCGGGCTGTCCGGATCATCCAGCTTCTTCTCCCAGACGAGACCCGTATTGAGATCCTCCACGCAGTCCCACTGAGTTGCGCTGTCCGGCAGCGGCTGCCCCTGGTTGTCGAGCTTGCGATAGCGCAAGGGGGACTGCTTGAGGCTGGCGTCCTGGCCCGGATGATCCGCGGGCTCGCTGGTCAGCAGGTAGTCCACCCCGTCGCTGTAAGTGGTGACACCGCTGGCGGTGATCAGGGCTCTTGGCTGCTGCTGCAGCAAGACGGCACTGAGTCTGGCCTGCAGGCTCTGCAGCTCGGGGCTGTTGGCAAAGTGCTGGCCGAGCTCGGGCAGCAGGGTGACCAGACCCTGCCAGATCTGACGTCGGCGCTCATCGGCAGAGAGCCCCGGCAAGGTGCCGGCGTCACCGAGGGCGGCCAGCGCCAGCTCGGAGAGGGCCTGGTTGAAGGCGGTCAGCTGAGCGAGGGCAGCGAGATCCTGGCCAGGCTGGAGCGGGGCCAGAGCCAGCAGCAGCTCGGCCAGTGCCTGGGCTGGGGGGATACCGTCGCCGATGCGGGTCTGCAACAGGCTGCTCAAGAGGGTGGGGGTGAGCTGTTGTCCATCCAGACGCGCCGCCGGGTGGGTCAGGGTCAGGGCGGCCGGATCGCGTGGGATGAACAGCAAGGGGCTGGTCAGCAAGGTGGGGGAGGTGCCGCTCAGCTGACGGGCACCGGCGGCGCCACTGACTTCGGGTTCGCCGGGCTCGCAACTGTCGTTCTGGTTGAGGTTGACACACAGGGTGCCCGCCTGGGGCAGGGTGACCGTCAGGCGATAATCCGGCGCCGCCAGCGGCGCCTCATCCGTGCTGCCACCACCACAGGCGGTGAGCAGGGGGGCCAGCAAACAGGCCAGCGGGGTCATTCTCATCTTCATTTATTGTCCTTGGAGGGGCCTTGGGCCCCTCGCTGTTTTTTAGCCATTAATAATGTCGAGGGGCGTCTCAGTCGCGACGCACCAGACGGCGCCAGAGGGCGAGCGGCAACAACCAGAGCAGATTGAGGCTGCCGCCACCGCTGCTGTCCGCGGTGTCGAAGTGGATGATGCCGTCATCCGGCAGCACTATGGGCTCGCCACACTGGGCGCCGGTGCGTTGGCTGATGCTCCAGCCATTGAGGCGACCCTGCTTGCCGGGGGCGTTGTCCACCACTTCCAGGGTCCATTGGCCGGCCAGCGGCTCGCCGATGAACTGACTCAGGGGTTGCAAGGATTGCAGCTCGGTCGGGAAGACACCCTTGAGGCGCGGCAGCGGGCTGTAGCCCTTGTCCCAGATCTGGACCCGGGTACCCGAGGGAGAGTTGAGCCAGATCTCCAGCTCATCCAACGCCTCGTGTTGCAAGTCCAGGCTCAGCTGCAGTTGGTCGCTCACCCGGGTCTGGGTCTTCTCCAGCAGCAGGCTGGCCTGGCTCAACCCTTTCTCCTCCGCGCTCTGCGCATCCTTGAGGGTCAGGGCCTGGCCGTTGGCCCGGCTGATGACGGGGGTACCGATGGGCAGGCTCAGGGACTGTTGCCATTGGCGCTCGCTCGGGCTGGCACCGGTCAGGGTCAGGTTGACGGGCAGGGCGGCCACGTCGCCGCAGGCGAGGGGGCTCTGGGCCAACAGTCGCAGGGTGGTGCTCATGCTGGCACCCGCCGCCAGGGTACTAGCCTGCCATTGGTAAGGGTCGGCCTGCAGGCCGGTCGGCAGGGTCAGGGTCAGATCGTGCAGGGTCACCGCCGTGTTGCCGGGGTTGCTCAGGGTGAGCACCACGGACTGGCGTTGACCCAGCTCGATGGCGCTGCCATCGGCCAGGGCCAGGTTGACCGGGGCCTGCAGCAGGCCGTGCTGGCGGAACGCCTGCTCCAGATGGCGGCCATAATGGCGCGCCGGGTAGAGCCGCTCGGCGGTGTCCACCGTGAGGCGGGCCAGCTGCGGCATGCGGATGGCCGGGCCCAGACCGAAGTGGGACTCGATGATCAGGCGATCGAACTCGTCCCGCGCCACCTCTCCATACTCGGCGACCGAGGCCAGCAGCGCCTGGAACAGCGGCGTGCCCCACAGCTGATCCCCGTTGCTGCCGTTGACGGTTCTGTGGGCCGGGTAGTTGTAGTCCGGGTGGTAGCGGGCGCGCAGATCGTCCAGCTGGCGCGGGGCCCGGTCGGTGAAGCGGGCGTCCCAGTTGAAGACCAGGGCCGGCTCGAAGTTGCGGCCGGCCTCGCTGCGCTGGCGGTGGCTGGCGGCCAGATAGTCGCTGAAGCCCTCGCCGATGGCGCCCCAGTCCGCCTCGTCACCGAGATCCGGCACTATGTGGTGCTGCACCGCGTGGCCGAACTCGTGCCAGATGACCATGGGATCCTCGGCATCGGGCACGCCGCTGCGGCCCAGCTCCAGCCTGCGCTCGAAGGGGTCATAGAGGGAGTTGTCCTGATAACCCGCATCGGTGTCGATGTCTAGGGCGCCGGGGATGAGGTCGGTGAAACCGATCGCCTTGAGGTGGCGCTGGGCCAAGTCCAGGTGGTAGTAAGCATTGATGTCGGCAAAGCCGGCATCGTCCCGGGTCAGGCGAAATGCCTGGGGGTTGTCGGCGCTGTAGGGGGCCGTGGTGGGCTCCATGGCATCCACCACCCGGGCATTGGGGCCGCTCAGCACATAGTCACTGCCTCGCAGGCTGACCGGCAGGGCCACATTGTCCTGATAGGCTGCCTCTGCCAGCACCAGGGATTCGTGCCAGACCAGGCTGGCATCCTGCAACTGGGTGCGGGGATCCGGGTTAAACACCCGGGCCAGTACGGACTGATCCCCCGCATCCGGGGTGAAGGGTGCCGCCGTGGTGGCGGCGTCCATCCAGCGGCCGAGCTCCTGGCTGCCGTCACAGCTGGCAAACAGCTGCTGGTAGGCGGCCTTGGCGTTGCCGTCCTTGTGCTCGCGCACCCGCAGGCGCAGGGCCGGCACCAGGGTGTCGCCGTCGCGCCAGTACCAGGCCTCGACCGGCCCCAGCGTATCTACCTCGGCACCCGCATCACGCAGGCTGGTGAGCAGGGGATCCAGGCTGGTGGCGGGGTCGCAGACGGGCTCGGTGCTCTGCAGCGGACGCAGGTTGTGATAGAGGCGCCAGGGCTTGCCGGTCGGATCGATGCTGACGGCGGCCTGGGTGGTGGCCACCGGCAGGCCGTTGACCAATTGATGGAAGCTATGGTGGTGGCCGAGCAGGCTGACCCTGTCGTAGTCGGGGACGAGGGTCACGCCGAGGCGGCTCTCCAGCCAGGCTTGGGGCGTGGTGGTGAGCGGCGGTGCATCGACATACAGCAGCTCGGCGGCCTGCAGAGGCTGAGCGAGCAGGGTCGCCGTCAGCCAGAGGGCCAGGGATGAGGGTTTCATAGGTGACTCCAAAGCAGAAAAGATGAGGCGTGGCATCAGTGGTTCACCCCGGCGAGGGTGAGCAGGAAGGCATACTCCTGGGCCGCGCGCAGCTGCGCCGTACGGGGGTTGGCGAGGTGGCCGCCATCGAGCTCGGTCCTGAGCAGATAAGGGCCCTTGCCTGTGCTGTGGGCCCGCAGGCGGGCTATCCACTTGAGCGGCTCCCAGTAGGGGACCTGACTGTCATGGAGCCCTGCCGTCACATAAAGTGGCGGGTAGGGGGCAGCGTGCAGATTGTCATAGGGGCTGAGTCGGCGCATGGCAGCATAATCGGCGGCGTTCGCCGGGTTGCCCCACTCCGCATACTCCTGGCGGGTGAGCGGCAGCTCGGGATCCATCATGGTGCCGAGCATGTCGACGAAGGGCACCTGCAGCACGGCGCCGGCGAAACGGGTCGGCGCCTGATTGAGGGCCGCCGCCACCAGCAGACCGCCGGCGCTGCCGCCCATGGCAAACAACCGGGCGGGATCGATGGCGGGATCCCGGGCGAGGCTGTCTGCCACCGCCAGGAAGTCGTCCACGCTGTGCTGCTTCTGCTGGCCACGGCCATCCAGATACCAGGCCTCCCCCAGCATGCCGCCGCCGCGCACATGGGCGATGGCGTAGACGAAGCCGCGATCCAGCAGGCTCAGCACCTGGGACTGGTAGTAGGGGCGCATGGGGGTGCCGTAGGCACCATAGCCATAGAGCAGCAGCGCCTTGGGTTGGCTGATGTCCTTGCGCCAGACCAGGGAGACCGGCACCCTGACCCCATCCTTGCTCTGCACCCAGCGCCGCTCACTCTGATAGGGAGAGGCCTGGGTCGGCTTGTCGCCAGTCAGCCAGGCGCCCGAGTCCAGATCCAGCCAGCGCTGGTGCGGGGCCTCGGCCATGCCCTGACGGCGAATGAGGACCCGCTCGCTCGCAGGATCCTGGGCGCCCTGGATCCAGGCCGTGCCGGCTCCTTCGGTGAGCGGCAGGCTGTGGGTCAGCTTGCCGTCGGCGTCCAGCACGTCGAGCCAGTCGTCCCCGTCTTTGCGGTATTGCAGCACGGTATGGGCGGCAAACAGGCGCCACTTCTCGAGGCTGCGATCCTGCCCGGACCAGAGCGGTCGCCAGGGTTTGCTACCTACCTCGGCCAGGCTGGCCGCCTGGTAGAGACCGAGCTCCCCGTCTCTGTTGCTCTTGATCAGCACCCGCTCGGCCAGGGTGTCCAGGTAGTATTCGACCCCGGGCTGACGCGCCTTGACAAGGGCCGCCTTGCCATCGTCCAGCAGGTATTGCTCCGAGCTGTCGTGGTTGTTGCTCTGCAGGATCAGGTGGCGCTTGTCCGTGGTGCGATAGAGACTGAGTAGCCAGGCGGCGTCCACCTCCTGATGCACCATGGTTTCTTTGCCGTCTCGCCAGGCCCAGAGTTGCCAGGGGCGCAGGGTGTTGCGCTCGCTGGCGACCGTGTAGAGGGTCTTGCCATCCAGGCTCCAGAGCAGATCGCTGGCTCTGTGGGGCAGGGTGGCCAGGGTCTCGCCGCTTGCCAAGTCCAGCAAGGTGATGCGGTAGTCTCTATCGCCTCGGCTGTCTTCGGCCAGGGCCAGCCAGCGCCCGTTCGGGTGCAGGGACCAGGCGGCGAGCTCGTAGTAGCCGTCGCCGCTCTGGCGCGGGGCCAGCCGTTGGCGGGGCTCCGCCTGCTCATCGTTGCGTTGCCACAGGCTGCCATCGGCACTCATGCGCCACTGGCTGCCGGCCTGGCTCAGCCACTCGACGGGCATGGGCTCGCCCCGCTCCCGGTGCTGCCACTCGGTTTGCAGCTTGGCTGCGAGAGGCTGCTGGCCGGCGAGCTGTTGCTCGGTCCAGCGATTCTGCTCGCGCAGCAGGGTCAGCAACGCGGGGGCGCTGCGGCTGTCGTCGCGCCAGCCGCCATAGGCGTCGAAGCGGGCTATCTCTCCCTTGTGCAGTTGTGGACGCTCGGGGATGAGGGGCGCCGCGGCTTGGGTCACTTCATGGACAGAGGCGGGCGCCGGGGTGGCCAGCAGGCTGGCCAGGATCAAAAGAGCGTGCATCAGATCCCCACGAAGGTGTAGCGCAGGCTGGCACTCAGGGTGCGACCGCTTTGGGTGAAGAGGGAGGCATCGGTACCGGCTTCCAGCCCGGCCACATCCTGATAGCGGGTGTAGCGGGTGTCGAACAGGTTATCGAGCTTGAGGTTGACCTTGAGGGCATCGGTGACCAGCCAGTCGGCGGTCATACCTAAGCTGAACCAGCCGGCGCTCTTGAGGCAGTCGTCCTGGCTGCCGGTCAGGCTGTTGCCACAGGTGGGCACCCGGTTCATGGCGGCGGCGTAATCCGCCTGCAGCCCCAGGCTCCAGTCGTTGGCCTGATAGCTCAGGCGGGTGTTGCCCTCCAGCGGGGTGAGGGTACGCAGCGCCTCGCCCTGACTGTCTTGCCCGTCGACCCAGCCGAGCTTGGTGGCGACTTCCCATTCCTGGGTCAGCCAGTAGCTGGCGGCGACTTCCGCTCCCCAGGTTTCGGCCTTGGCCACGTTGCGGTACTGGCGCAGTATGACCCCGTCGCGCAGGCGCAACCCCACCTCACGCCAATCGATGAAGTTGTAGTAGCGGTTGTAGAACAGGGCCGGTTTGATGCTCCAGTTCTGTCCCTCACCACTCAATCCCCACTCGAAACTGTGGCTGGTCTCCTCCTGCAGCTCGGTGTTGGCGATGATCTCGAACGGCGGCAGGGCGAAGTAGTGGGGTATGTTGCCGTACACCTTGTCATAGGAGGGGGCGCGGAAGCCGTTGGCGTAGCTCAGCCAACTGCGCCACTCCTCGTTGAAGCGATAGCTGGTGGCCAGGCTCGGGGAGATATGCCAGCTGTGGTTCTCGCCGTTGCTGCCATCGAGCGGCTGCAGCCATTGGTGATCCATGCGCAGGGTGGGGGTGAATTGCCACTGGCCCAGGGTTGCCACGTCGCTCAGCCAGACGCCGGCCCTGTCGGTGCGGGCCCGGCTGAAGGGGGCAGACTGCTGGGGTTGCGGCACGCCGGCCTCCAGGCTCAGCTTCTCCACCGGTCGCTCGTGGTTGGTGCGCTCCAGCTCCAGGCCGTAGCTCAGCTTGTGGGCGATGTCACCCGTGGTCAGATCACGGCGCACATCCAGCTCGGTGCCGACCCTGTCTTCGGTGAAGGTGGCGAGCTCGCGCTCGCTGCGATAGCGGGGATAGCCGCTCAGCAGATCGTTTTGCAGCAGGCTGCGCTTGTTGGCGGTGTTTTTGGCGTGATTGCCGTAGGCACTCCAGGTGAAGCTGTCGGCCAGCAGGGTATCGAGGCTGCGGGCCTCCCAGCTCAGCTTGCCGCCCTGGGTCTTCTGGGAGGCGTCTTCGCGGTACTGGCGCACCTGCCACTTGCCGTCGGGCTGGGGCACCTCGCGGGGTCCCTGATCCCGCTGGGCGTTGTCCTCGAAGTAATCGAGCTCGAGGCGCAGCAGGTGGTGATCGCTCAGATCGAAGCGGGAGCTGGTGGAGGCGCTGAGGCCGTCCAGATCCGCCGGGATGCGGCTCTCGTCATAGTTGGCGGTCTCGTGCCCCTGCCAGCCGGAGAGGCGCAGCAGGTGCTCGGTATCCCATACCCGGGCGGCGCCGGTGGCGCTCAGCTTCTGCTTGTCGCTGCTGCCATCCTGCAACACCTTGCTGCTCAGATAGGCATCCTGACCCTGCAGGTAGTCTTCCGGTTGCTTGGTGCTGATGACGATGGTGCCGCCGATGGCATCGGAGCCATGGAGGGAGGAGCCGGCGCCCTTGGCGACTTCGATCTGCTTGACGTCGTCCAGGTCGAAGCTGAAGCGGCCCACCTTGTCGTTGAGGTCGTCAGCGCCGAAGCCGTCGCTGACCCGAACCCCGTCCTTGATGATCAACACCCGGTTGCCGCCCATGCCGCGAATGATGATGTTCTGCGGCCGGCCGGCGGAGCCGGTCACCGAGACGCCGGGCTCATTCTTGAACACGTCGGTGAGTTCGGTGGCGACCTGGCGATCCAGATCCTCCTCGGTGATGACGGTGATGGAGCCCGACACGTCGGACAATTTCTGCTCTATGCGCTGGCCCTTGACCACTATGGTCTCGCGCGCCTTGAGCTCGGGGTTCATCTCGGTTGAGTCGATCCTGGCCGGATCGCTGGCGGCCAAGGCTGTACCGGACAGCAGCATGGGCCAGTAGTGCAGTAGTCTTTTCATTGTTGATAATGATTATTATTTAAGCCTGAAGGGCGCGGATTATTACAGATGAATCCTTTTGGTTCAATGACTGATAATCATTATCATTTTGTTTTTATGATCTTGATCAGACTGACTTTTTTGACTTATACATCATTAGTGGAAGGGATACGTTTGCGGATATGGGGGATAAAACAGGGCAACATGGAGACGATGACAGGGGGCCTTTTCAGTCCCTAAGCGAGTCTTTAGGCAATAAAAAGCCCGCCAAGGCGGCGGGCTTTAAGGGACGGGGTCAAGCCCGTTATGGGGCGCGATAGAAGCGGTTGAGCTCGTTCATCACCTGGATCATGGCGCCCATGTCCGGGGTGCCGTGCTTGATGGGGCGATAGGTGTTGCGATCCAGCAGCTCGAAGTCACCCTGCTTGTTGAAGTGGGTGATGGTGTTGCCCTGATAGATGGCGAAATCGTTCTGATCCCCCGCCAGCAACCAGCCACGGGGGCTGTCGTCAAACAGGCTGCGACCAATGCTGTAGTCGCGCACCGGATTGCGTACCCCCAGCATGCCCTTCATCAGGGTTGGCACCAGATCCAGGTGGCTGCTGGCCTGCGGCTGCGGCTTGTTCTCGGCACCGGGCCAGGCGAGCACCAGCGGCACCTGCACCTGATAGGGGGAGTAGTTGCTGCCATAGCCCCAGCTGTTGCTCTGAGTCTCATTGAACTCCTGGCCGTGATTGGAGGTGATGACGACGATGGTCTGTTCGCTCAATCCCTGTTGCTGCAACCGGGTCAGCATCTGTTCCAGCAGCTGATCGGTGTAGAACACCGTGTTCTTGTAGCGATTCTCCAGCTTCTGCAGGTTCTCTGGCTTATAGGCGGTGGCCGGGTTGAAGCGGGTCAGTTCCGGCTGGAAGGGGCCTTTCACATCGGCAGGCACCTGATAATCCCCCGGGCTGGACAGGTAGACCAGGGAGAACCAGGGTCTGTCCGCCGAACGTTTGGCGAGCCACTGCTGCCAGTCACCGATGAGACGGGTGTCATCTGTCTGCTCGGAGACGAACACCTGCTTGCGCAGGCCGGCGAGCAGGCTCTGCTGATATTGCTGGGCGTCTTCCAGCGCCCCGAACAGGCCGAACTGGTAGTCCTGGCGCAGCATCTCGTCGAACAGCACCGGCGGGCGCTTGTCGGTGCGGATGTCGCCGTAATAGTGGCCTGGCAGCCCGTAGAAGAGGCTGAACATCCCCATCACATCGTCATTGCCGCCACTCATGTGGTTCTGGAAATTAAGGTGCTGATCCGCGTAACGCTGCAGATTGGGCATGTTGATGTTGTTGAGCATGTCGGCCCGCAGGGAGTCGACCACCACCACCAGCAGGTTCTTGTGTTCAGCGGGCGCGCTCACGTTCAGCGGGCGTAGCGGATAGATCAACCGGTTCTCGGCGCTGCCCTGATCCTCGGCCCGCTTCTCATACTGCTCCAGATCCAGCCAGCCATGCTTGGCCAGGAAGCTCCTGGCGGTCATGGGGTAGGAGAGCGGGAAGTTGGCGCGCTGCATGGTGATGGGCTGATACAGGGTTGCATCGGCCCAGCTGTTGACCAGATGGGTCAGCATGAAGCAGACCAGCAGGGCCAGCCCGACCTGGTTGCCGTACTGGCGCCGTTTGCGTTTGTTGATCTTGCGCCACACATAGGCCGACAGCAGCAACTGCAGCAGGAAGATGGTCGGCACTGCCACGAAGATGATGCTCCAGATCGAGCCCTCTTCGGTCTGGGCCTGATCCAGCAGCAGTTGCCACACCTGACCATTCAAGTGGAACTTGAACAGCTGGAAGACCTGGGTGTCGATGAGCAGCAGCACCTGGGCCAGGGTGGCGATGATGGCCGAGATGAAGCGCAGTGACCTTTCCCTTGGCAGCACGAAGCTCAGGGGGAAGACGGTCAGCAGGTAGGTGACGAAGCTCAGGAACGAGAAATGGCCTATCCAGCTGATGATGAGATAGGTAATGCCGAGCGTGGTCGATGGCCAGCTGATGGAACCCAGATAGCGGGTCGCGATCAGCATGGCCAGAATGATGTTGAAGAAGGAGAACCAATGCCCCCAGGTGATCAGGCGAGAAACATTATCACGATAGGGGTTGCCGGTTTCGACCATAGTGATCCATCTGCTTGAAAAACATCAAAGAATACGAAGAAACTCAGTGAGCATCGTGGCGATGATCCACCGAGGCGGTGAGCGCCTGGATGTACTTCTCGGTGATCGCCTGACGCTGGGCCGGGGCCATACCGTTGATGATATTGGTGGTCAGATTGCCAAGCACCATCAGGCTGAGATCCACCGGCGCCTTGTGTTTCTCAAGGGCGGTGATCAGATCGTTCATCAGGGCGTCAAACTGCTCGTTATTGTACTTTGATACGATGGGCATAATCTTGGGTTCATCTCGGTTCAAAGCGCCTTATAATACTTCACCCTTTCGGCTAACACTATGGCTTTGTGACATGAGTCTCGATATCGACAAGATCATTCTTCACTCCCTGCGGCCTGGCCACGATGGTCAACCCCACGCCGACACTCGTAGCCAGACTCTGCCCGCAGACGAGGCGGTACAAGGGTTGATGGCGGAGCTGCATCGCATCTATAACGGCAAGGGCGGCAAGGGGTTTGGTTTCTTTGCTGACCCCGAGGCGGCCGTCGCCGAGCTCACCGACGGCGAGGAGGCTCCGAAGCAGCCTTCCCCGGCCTTTCGCATCGCCCTCGAGCAACTGCTTGGCGAACAGACCGACTTCGTTCCCTTCTCGGTGGCCATGACCCAGTTGCTGGTGAAAAATCTGGTGGATCACGCCCTGGATGAGCAGGGTGTGCTGCTATTCGCCAAATACAACTATGTCGGCGTGGATTATCTGATGCTCGCCCTGCTGGAAGGCAAGGAGAGTGTCACCGTCAGCGAGGCGCTGGAATTGCGTCATATCCAGTATCTGGATATCGGCAAACTCAATCTGGTGGCACGCATCGACCTGACCGAATGGAAAACCCAGCCGGATTCACGCCGTTATATCACCTTCAGCAAGGGGCGAGTCGGCCGCAAGCTGGGGGATTTCTTCATGGACTTGCTGGGTGCTCGCGAGGGCATGGATGCCAAGGTGCAGAATAAGGGGCTGCTGCAGGCGGTGGACGATTATTGCGACAGCCGTCAGCTCGAGCCCGCCGAACGCAATGACTACAAGAAACAGGTCTTCAAATATTGTACCGAGCAGGCCAGTGCCGGCGAGGAAATTGAAATCAAGGAGCTGTCGGCAGAATTGCCGGGGGAGGGCGACCTCGATTTCTACAGCTTCATCGGCCAGGAGTACGAGCTCGAGGACCGCTTCCCGGCGGACAGATCCACCCTGCGTGGCCTGACCAAGTTCGTCGGCTCCGGCGGTGGCCTGACCCTGAGCTTCGAGCAGAAGTTATTGAACAGCCGTGTATTTTATGACCCGCAGACCGATACCCTGACCATCAGGGGCGTGCCGCCGAACCTCAAGGATCAGCTGCTGCGCCAGTCATAATGTGATCCAGTCATCACTTTTAGCAAAAAGACACCGGGGCTCGCTCCGGTGTCTTTTTATTTAAGGGGTTGGCGCACGTCGAAATTGACTCGGTACTTTGTTAACACATTAAACAAAATAATGGGTGTGAAAGGGTTTTCAATGGGGTGAAAGCCCTTTCATTGGTGTAATTTTATTTCTATTCGGTAATTATTTTTCTGTGTGCAGACAAAAATATGGCGATAAACCCCGATAAGTCGCTGAAATAAGAAAATGTTTTCAGAACTTTCTGGAAGAAAATACGTAATTGCATTTCAAAAATGCGAGGCATGTCATGTGAGGCATTGGCGGCTTGGGATAATATTCATCTCGCACACAATGCTCTTACAGCGCGGAACTCATACAAGGAAAGGCTCATGAAAAAGAAATTGCTGTCATCCCTGATCGGTCTGGCTACCCTGGGTGTGGCTTGTTCAGCCACCGCCGCCATTGACGAAGGTCAGCTGACCATCTGGATCAACGGTGACAAGGGCTACAACGGCCTGGCCGAAGTAGGCAAGAAATTTGAAGCCGAGACCGGCATCAAGGTGACCGTCGCTCACCCGGATCAGGTTGAAGTGAAATTCCAGCAAGCCGCCGCTACCGGCAATGGTCCGGACATCTTCCTCTGGGCTCACGACCGTTACGGTGAGTGGGTCAAGGCCGGTCTGCTGGTGCCGGTCGCTCCGAACGCCGCCACCAAGGCCAAGTTTGAGCAGTTCGCCTGGGATGCCATGACCGTCGATGGCAAGACCTACGGTTACCCGGTTGCGGTGGAAGCCGTGAGCCTGATTTACAACAAGGATCTGTTGCCGAACCCGCCGAAGACCTTCGAAGAGATCGCCAAGATCGACGAAGATCTGAAGAAAAATGGCAAGCGCGCCATCATGTGGGCCTATGACACCCCTTACTTCAGCTACCCGCTGGTGGCCGCCAACGGCGGTTATGCCTTCAAGAAGACCGCTACCGGTTATGACGTGAAAGACACCGGCGTGAACAACGCAGGTGCCAAGGCCGGCGTCGGCTACATCTCCGAGATGATCAAGTCCGGTCACCTGGAGAAGGGCATCGACTACGGTGTCATGGATGCCAAGTTCAACAAGGGCGAAGTGGCCATGATGATCAACGGCCCCTGGGCCTGGAGCAACCTGGACAAGAGCGGCATCAAGTACGGTGTAGCGCCGCTGCCGACCCTGAATGGCAAGCCGGCCAAGGCCTTCGTTGGCGTGCTGGGCGCGACCATCAACGCCGCCAGCCCGAACAAGGATCTGGCTGTCGAGTTCCTCGAGAACTACCTGCTGACCGATGCTGGCCTGGCGCCGGTGAATGCCGACAAACCGCTGGGCGCCGTGGCGTTGAAATCCTTCCAGAAGACCCTGGAATCCGACGCCAACATCAAGGCCACCATGCAGAACGCCCAGAATGGCGAGCCGATGCCGTCCGTGCCTGAGATGAGCCGTTTCTGGTCCTCCTTCGAAACAGCCCTCAAGAACGTCACCTCCGGCCGTCAGAGCGTTGACGAAGCCCTGGATACCGCTGCCAAGCGTATCGTTCAGTAAGCATGCACCAGGGAGGCCTTCGGGCCTCCCACTCTCTCCAATCTCTCTTGGCGTAATAAAGGTTAATTGGCATGGAAGTAGTACCTTCTATCGAATCCTATGCCGGTCCGAAGGATAAGCACACCTGGCTTAAGTGGACCCTCGCTGCCCTGGTCGCCATTCTCAACGGCTATGCTGCCGTGATGATGTATGCCAGCGGTGAGTGGGTGTTCGCCCTGCTCGATCTGGTGGTGGTCTCCGTCGGTCTGTATGTCTTCATGAACAAGAAGACCTATGCCCACCGCTATATTTTCCCCGGTGTGGCTGGCATGGTGGTGTTCATCATCTTCCCTCTTGCCTACACGATCGGCATCGCCTTCACCAACTACTCGGGTGCCAACCTGCTCTCCCTCGAGCAGGCGCGGGAATTCCATCTTAAAAAGATCTACAAGGTGGCGGGCGGTGAATTCGATTTCACCCTGCTTGGCGGCGAGAACAATCAGTTCCAGCTGTTGCTGCAACAGGATGACCAGTCCTTCATCAGCCAGCCCCTTAGTCTGCTGAACAACAAGGCGCATGCCCTGGCCGTCCGTGAGGGCAAGGTCCGTGACGAGGCGCAGGTTGTCCAGTTGCAACCCCTGAACGGGGCATCCATCGGCCAGGCGGCCCCCATTCGCGCCATCGTCGATCATCGCACTCATCTCACTGCGCTGGATCTGGTGCTGCCGGAAGGCAACATCCACCTGACCATGAGCAGCCTGCGCAAGTTTGCGGCGCAAAAACCTCTCTACACCCAGCTGGCGGATGGCGCCGTGCTGCCGTCCGGCGTGGTGATCAAGGACAGCAACCTGCTGCGCGACAACCAGAGCGGCGAGCTGATGCTGCCCAACGGTGACACCGGCTTTTACCAGTACATCGATGCCAATGGCGAGTTCGTCGGCAAGGGCATGGCCCCCGGTTTCGTGGTGAGCGTGGGCTGGAAGAACTTCGTCCGCATCATGACAGACCCGGGTATCCAGGGTCCCTTCATGCAGATCTTCGTCTGGACCGTGATCTTCTCCGCCTGCTCGGTGTTCTTCACCCTGGCCATCGGCACCGTGATGGCCTGTCTGGTGCAGTGGGATCAGGTCAGGGGGCGCGGTTTCTACCGGGTCATGCTGATCCTGCCCTATGCCATACCAGCGTTTATCTCCATCCTGGTGTTCAAGGGCTTGTTCAACCAGAACTTCGGTGAGATCAACCTGTTCCTGGAAGCGGCGTTCGGCATCAAGCCGGACTGGTACACCACCCCCTTCCTGGCCAAGGTGATGATCCTCATCGTCAACACCTGGCTCGGCTACCCCTACATGATGATCCTCTGCATGGGGCTGCTCAAGGCGATCCCGGAGGACCTCTACGAGGCGTCGGCCATGGACGGTGCGGGTCCGGTACAGAACTTCTTCAAGATCACGGTACCGCTGTTGATGAAGCCGCTCACGCCGCTGCTGATCGCATCCTTTGCGTTCAACTTCAACAACTTCGTACTCATCCAGTTGTTGACCAACGGGGCACCGGACATCATAGGGGCCAGTACCCCGGCCGGGACCACGGATCTGCTGGTGAACTATACCTACCGGATCGCGTTCCAGGGCTCGGGTGGTCAGGACTACGGTCTGGCCAGTGCCATCGCCACCGCCATCTTCCTGATCGTCGGCGCGCTCGCACTGCTCAACCTGAAATTGTCCAAAGCCGACAAGCAACAGTAAGGAGGCTTCTCAATGGCAATCGTACAACCCAAGTCAGTCAAATACCGGGTGTGGGCAACCCACCTGGTCATGTGGGGCTTCCTCGCACTGATCATCTTCCCGGTGATCATGGTCATCGCCATCTCGTTTCGTAACGGCAACTTCTCGGTGGGGGAGATCATCCCCTCCGATCCGACCCTGGATCACTGGAAGCTGGCGCTGGGCATGTCCATCACCAACGCCGATGGCAGCATCACGCCGCCACCCTTCCCGGTGCTGACCTGGCTGTGGAACTCCATCAAGATCGCGGGCATCACCGCCGTGATGATAGTGGCGCTGTCGACCACCTGTGCCTATGCGTTTGCCCGCCTGCGGTTCCGTGGCAAGCAGACCATCCTGCAGGGGATGCTGATCTTCCAGATGTTCCCGGCGGTGCTGGCGCTGGTGGCCATCTATGCGCTGTTCAACAAGATCGGCGACTACATCCCCTGGCTGGGTCTGAACACCCACGGCGGCCTGATCCTGGCCTATATGGGCGGCATAGCGCTGCACGTCTGGACCATCAAGGGCTACTTCGAGACCATCGACTCCTCCCTGGAGGAGGCGGCGGCCATCGACGGCGCCACCCCGTGGCAGGCTTTCCGCCTGATCCTGTTGCCCCTGTCGGTGCCCATCCTGGCGGTGGTATTCATTCTGGCCTTCATCGGCACCATCACCGAGGTGCCCGTGGCCTCCATCCTGCTGCAGGATGTGAACAACCTGACCCTGGCGGTCGGTGCCCAGCAATACCTCTATCCGCAGAACTATCTGTGGGGTGACTTCGCGGCCGCCGCCGTGCTGTCGGGTCTGCCCATCACAGTGGTGTTCCTGCTGGCTCAGCGCTGGCTGGTGGGCGGTCTCACCGCCGGTGGCGTCAAAGGTTAAGGTTTGTGGCCGGGGGAGTGCGCTCCCCCCTCCATCACGATTTGCAAAGATTCAAGAGCGGAGCTCGTCATGGCTGAAGTAGTACTCAACAACGTTCGCAAGAACTACGATCCGGCGGTCCACAAGGACACGCTGCGCAACATCAACCTGGCCATCAAGGAAGGGGAGTTCATCGTCTTCGTCGGCCCGTCCGGTTGTGGCAAGTCCACCCTGCTGCGGATGATCGCGGGCCTGGAGGACATCACCAGCGGTGAGCTGACCATCGGCGGCCGCTACATGAACGACGTGCCACCGGTGGAGCGCAACGTGGGCATGGTGTTCCAGTCCTACGCCCTCTACCCGCACATGAACATCTACGAGAACATGGCCTTCGGCCTCAAGCTCAAGAAGATGGACAAGGAGAACATCCACAAGCGGGTGATGCGCGCCGCCGAGATCCTGGGGCTGGAGCCGCTGCTGGACAGAAAGCCCAAGGCGCTCTCCGGTGGCCAGCGCCAGCGGGTGGCCATAGGTCGCTCCATCGTGCAGCAGCCGCAGGTGTTCCTGTTCGACGAACCCTTGTCGAACCTGGATGCCGCGCTGCGGGTCAAGATGCGCATCGAGATCGCCAAGCTGCACAAGGAGCTCAACTCCACCATCATCTACGTGACCCACGATCAGGTGGAGGCCATGACCCTGGCCAACCGCATCGTGGTGCTGAGCCCGCTCAAGGGCGAGGCCGAGACCAACCTGGAGCAGTTCGGTACGCCACTCGATCTCTACCACAACCCGGACAACAAGTTCGTGGCGGGCTTCATCGGCTCTCCCAAGATGAACTTCCTGGCGGGCGAGCTGCAGGAGATAGGCGAGCAGGAGTGTGTGGTTCGGCTGACCTCAGGTGACACCGTGCGTGCCCGGATCGATGCCCGCAGCGGCGCGGTCGGTGACAAGGTCGAGCTGGGGGTGCGCCCCGAGCATCTGGTGACTCTGGATCACCCCCATGCCCATAGCAAGGTGACCGGCATAGTGCAGGTGGCCGAGCATCTGGGGGCCGAGTCCTTCGTCTACATGGATGTGAATGGTCACGACTTCACCGTCAAGGCCCATTCCGATATCGATGTGGTCACCGGCGAGCAGTACAGCGTCGGCATTCCGGCCGAGGCCTGCTACCTGTTCGATGCCAAGGAGCAAGCCTTCCCGCGCACGGCCAAATATATCCGCGCCTGAGAGCGTTCAGGTTTTCCTTGTATTCAATGCCTTTTTGCCGGTCGTCAGACCGGCTTTTTATTGCCTGCCGTTTGGGATCTGTCCGGCAGGCATAGCACCCGAGCTTATGCTCAGGCCTCCAGCGCGGCCGTGATGTCGGGTACGAAGGTCTGGCTGGTCAGTGGGGGGCGCTCATAACCTTCGGTCTTGATGGGGGGCAGCTTGATGGGTTCGTAATGGATCGCCTCGTAGGGCACCTTGCCGAGCAGGTGGGCGATGCAGTTGAGGCGGGCGCGGCGCTTGTCGTCGGCATCGACCACGAACCAGGGGCAGTCCTCGGTATCCGTGTAGGTGAACATGTCATCCTTGGCGCGGGAGTACTCCACCCAGCGAGAGCGGGACTGCAAGTCCATGGGGCTGAACTTCCAGCGCTTGATGGGAGTGTTGATGCGCTCCTTGAAGCGTTTCTCCTGCTCCTCGTCCGACACCGAGAACCAGTACTTGATGAGGGTGATGCCGGAGCGAGTCAGCATCCGCTCGAACTCGGGGCAGGCACGCAGAAACTCGCGGTATTCGGCATCGGTGCAAAAGCCCATCACCCGCTCTACCCCGGCCCGGTTGTACCAGGAGCGATCGAACAGCACCATCTCACCCGCCGAGGGCAGGTGGGCGGCATAGCGCTGGAAGTACCACTGGGTACGCTCCCTGTCAGAAGGGGCGGGCAGGGCGGTGACCCGGCAGACCCGGGGGTTAAGGGGCTCGGTGATGGTTTTGATGACGCCGCCCTTGCCGGCGGCATCGCGCCCCTCGAACAACACCACCACTTTCAGTCCCTCCTGCTTGACCCACTCCTGCAGCTTGACCAGCTCCTCTTGCAGCTGAGCGAGGTGGTGTTCATAGGTTTTTTTGTCCAGGCGCGGGCGTTTCTTGCTCTTTTCCTTCGGCATGCTCTTCTCCTGTTTGAGTCTGATCCAGCTTGCACCAGGGAGGCGCCACTGCCAATAGGGACGTGCTACACTGCCGCCCCCTTTGCGGCAACAGGAGCAAACATGAAAAAAGTGATGGAGATAGCGGGTCGTCAACTGGCCTACCTGGACGAGGGTCAGGGCCCGGTCCTGCTGTTTGGCCACAGCTATCTGTGGGACAGCGCCATGTGGGCGCCGCAGGTTGCCGCGCTCGAGGGGCAATATCGCTGCATCGTGCCCGAGCTGTGGGGCCACGGTGATTCCGATGTCTTGCCCGCAGGCCCCTGCACCCTGGGAACCCTGGCCCGGGATCATCTCGCCCTGCTCGATGCCCTCGGCGTCGACGACTTCGTGCTGGTGGGCCTCTCCATCGGCGGCATGTGGGGTGTCGAGTTGGCAAGAGCCGCTCCTGCTCGCCTCAAGGGACTGGTGCTGATGGACAGCTTCGTCGGTTGGGAGCCCCAGATCCCCTGCGAGCGCTATCTCGCCATGCTCGGCGCCATCGAGCAACTTGGCAGCATCCCCGAGCCCATCGTGGAGCAGGTGGCGCCGCTGTTCTTTGCCCATCAACCGGATGCGGCGCTGATGGCTGGCTTCAAGGCTCGGCTTGCCAGCTGGCCAGCGGACAAGGTGGCGAGCCTGGTGGCGGTGGGGCGCAGCTTCGTGACCCGGGACGACAGAATGGAGTGGCTCGAGGAGATCACGGTACCGAGCCTGGTGATGACCGGCTGCGAGGACAAGGCGCGCCCGGTGCTGGAGGGTTATCTGATGGCCGAGACGCTGGCTTGTCCCTTCAAGGAGATCCCGGCTGCGGGCCATATCTCGACTCTGGAGAACCCGGCGTTCGTCAACCAGGTGCTGGCCGAGTTTTTGGCCGGACTATAGTGCTCGCCGTCAATCGATGAAAAAGAAGGGAGCCTCGGGCTCCCTTCTTGCTGTTGGCGTTTTCTTGCTACCGGGCGCTCCGGTTACCAGATATAACCGATCCCGAAGCCGGCGTAGAGCTCGCCATCGTGCTGGACGATGGGGCTGTTGGCGATGTCGTTGTCATACAGCTCGTAGTTGGCGGCAAACATGCCGATCCAGTGGGGGCTGAAGCGGTAGCTGGTGATGAGGGCGACCATGGGGGAGAGGGTAGTGCCGGTGTCCCACTCGGGGCGCTGGGCCATGGCCTCGCTGCCGGAGACACCGCCGAAGTAGTAGTTCGCCATCTTGTCGCTGCGGATCATCACTCCCATGCCGGGCATGATGAGCAGCTTGTCGCGAATGATGGGGAAGTCGGCCCACAGCAGCAGCTCCTGGCCGTTGCTGGTCCCTGTCACGTCCGTGCTGAGGCGGGTGCTGAGCAGGGCGTAGGGGGTGATCAGGCTGGCGCCTACGCCCCCTTCCAGCTCCCACTCGCGCTCTTCCATCCCCGCGAGCTCGGGGGCATCGTCGGGATCCAGGTTGCCGAAGCGCAGCCGGCCATAGCCGTAAGCGGCAAAGTTGTCGTCCTTGTGGAAGTAGTAGCGGGCCCTGTCCCCGAGGAACATGAACTGATCGCCGAAGTAGATGGCGCCGGGTACGGCCAGGGCGGTGTTGTCCTGGCCCTGATAGCGTGCATCCCCGCCGATGACGGCGGCGCCCAGCACCAGGCCCTTGGGGACCGGGCTGGTGGGACTGTCCTGCACGAAGATGTCGAGGGAGCCGAGATCGATCTCGGCCCGGACGGCGGGTGCGAGCAGCAGGGTCAACAGGCAGCCGAGAGGCGCATGGCGCAGGGCACGGAGAGGGGGCATGGAAACATCCTTTTAGTCGGGGCCACGGCTGGGGGCACAGGGTAGTGCTGACGATGCTGTCAGTGAAGCCTGTTTTTATTTTAAATTCAAGTCGATAGAAACATTTCGGTCACCCTATTCTCCCGATGCGTCAGGGTGGGTGCTAAGTGGATCTCTTTGTCGTCGCCGTCTGGCCACGCAGACAAAAAAAGAGAGGCTGGCGTCTCTCTTTCGTATCAGGTCATCGAGCGGGGTTGATGATCCCGCTTATCTCAATATCAGGCCGTGGGACGGGGTTGTTCATCCCGCTTGGGCCAGGCATTGAGCACCGCCTTGACCAGGGTCGCCAGGGGGATGGCGAAGAAGACGCCCCAGAACCCCCAGAGACCGCCAAACACCAGCACGGCGATGATGATGGCGACCGGGTGCAGGTTGACCGCCTCCGAGAACAGCACGGGCACCAGCAGGTTGCCGTCCAGCGCCTGAATGATCAGATAGGCCACCATCAACCAGGCAAAGTCGGGGGTCAGCCCCCACTGGAACAGGGCGACCATGGCGACGGGCACGCTGATGGCGACGAAGCCGATATAGGGCACCAGCACCGAGAAACCGACCGCCACCGCCAGCAGCACCGAGTAGCGCAGCCCCATCAGCGCGAAGGGCACATAGGTCGCCACCCCGACGATCAGGATTTCGATCACCTTGCCACGGATGTAGTTGATGATCTGGTCGTTCATCTCCACCCAGACCCGGTTGACCAGGGTGCGGTTGCGCGGCAGGAAGCGGCGCAGGCCTCCCATCAGCACTGTCTTGTCCTTGAGCATGAAGAACACCATCAGCGGCACCAGGATGACGTAGATGAGGATGGCGACCACGTTGATAAGCGAGCTCAGGGAAGCGCTCACCAACTGCTCACCCCCGGCCAGGATGCGCTGGCGTATGTTGTCTATGATGGTCTCGACCAGGCTGACGTCGATGATCTCGGGGTACTTCTCCGGCAGGGTGCGCACGTAATCCTGGGCATGGTTGAGCATGGAGGGCGCCTCCTTGGCCAGGTTGATGCCCTGATTCACCAGGGTCGGGATCAGCCCCAGGAATGCCATGGTGGTGAGCGCGATGAACAGCAGCAATATCAGGCTGGTCGCCAGGGCGCGAGAGAGCCCGGCCCGTTGCAGCCGGCTGACCGGCCACTCCAGCAGATAGGCCATCACCAGTGCGACCAAGAGCGGCGCCAGCAGATCGCCGAACAGCCAGAGCACGGCGAAGCAAAATACCAGCAGCAGGAACAGGGTGACGGCGTCCGGATCGGAAAAACGGGTCTGATACCAGCGCTTCAATACTTCTAACATCGAGGCTTCCTTAGATTACTGGGGTCATGTCCATCGTAATGACAAGGCCCCGACGACGGACTGCAAAGGGAGATCGCTGGCATTGGCGTCACGGTGACGGCCCGGCCCCGACGACGAGCCGCAAGACGAGACGGCTATCGGACTCCTGCTGCAGCGACACCTGATGACCCTGACGGCGCAGCCAGGCCGGAATGTCCTGTCTGGAGCCGGCATCCCCCAGTAAAATGAGCAGGGATTGACCAGCTTGGGCGCCGCGTAGCCAGAGTTTGAGCCGGATCAGGGGCTCGGGACAACGCCAGGGGGTCAGGTCGAGCCGTTCCCATTGCTGTTCCATAGAGGGAGGAGGGTTCCATCGCGTGGGTGGTCGTCATTATGGCCGTGATGGCACCGTGAAACAACGCTTGTGAGCCTTGATGGGCAAGGGTATTCTGCCGAAGCCTTTTCTGATGGAGATAGAGATAACGTGGCACGTTTTTCCCCCTTGATGGCATCACTTCCGCTGCTGGTTTCCATGATGGGCGCCACTTTTCATGCCCAGGCGAGTAATCAGCTGCCCGACATCGGCACCGCCGGCGTCGCGGCCCTGCCCATCGAGCAGGAGGTGCGCTATGGCAATGCCTTCATGCGGTTTGCGCGGGCCGGTCTGCCCATCATCGACGATCCCGTATTGAACGAGTACATCGACGATCTGGGTCAGCGACTGCTCACCAACGCCGACGGGGTGCGTTTCCCCTTTACCTTCTTCCTCATCAACGATCCCAGCATCAACGCGGCCGCCTTCCTCGGCGGGCGAGTCAAGGTGCACACAGGCCTGTTTCTCTACGCCGACAGCGAGAGCGAGCTGGCCTCGGTACTGGCTCACGAAATCACCCACGTGACCCAGCGCCACATCGCCCGTTACATGGAGGCGCAGGCCAGCAGCTCGGCCATGACCCTGGCGGGTCTGGTGGGCTCCATCGCGCTGGCGGTGATCAACCCCACCGCCGGTATCGCCGCCCTGCAGGCGACGCTCGGCCTGTCGATGCAGTCGGCCATCAACTACACCCGCGACAATGAATACGAAGCGGACCGGATCGGCATGAAGACCCTGTATGACGCCGGTTTCGATCCCATGGGCATGGCCAACTTTTTCCAGAAACTGGCGGCCGAGTACCGTTACGCCAGCAAGCCGCCGGAAATGCTGCTCACCCACCCCCTGCCGGAGACCCGGATCAGCGAGGCCCGCGCCCGCGCCGGCAGCTATGGCCAGCGGACGTTACCCCCCAGCCTCGACTTCTGGCTGGCCAAGGTGCGTATCCAGGTGCGCTACGGCACCGAGAACCCGCAGGCGCTGCTCACCTACTTCGACAGCCGCTTGCAGAAGGGGGACTATCCCCTCAAAGACGCCGCCCTCTACGGCAAGGCACTGGTGCTGCTTCAGCTCAAACGCACCGACGAGGCCGACACCCTGATGCAGCAGCTGGCGACCCGTCATCCCGAAGATCTGTTCGTGCTGGATGGCCTGACCGACATCGATCTCGCCAAGGGGCGCAGTGCCCAGGCCATCGCCCGGCTGGAGCGATTCCGCACCCGCATGCCGGACAACGAGGTGGTGGTGGTCAACCTCGGCAACGCCTATCTGGAGGGGGGTAACTACAAGAAGTCCATCGCCATCCTGGACCCTTATGCCCGCGAGCATGAAGAGAACAGCCTGGCCTGGAGCCTGCTGTCCGATGCCTATCGCAAGGCCGGCCGGATGACGGAGCTGCACATGGCGCGGGCGGAGACCCTCTCCCTGCGCGGGGACTACCAGGCGGCCATCGACGAGCTGATCGTCGCGCGGGGCACCACCAGCGACAAGCTGACCCTGGCCCGCATCGAGGCGCGCATCACCCAGCTGGAGCGTGCGAAGAAGGATCTGGACAGCCTGAAGGGCTGATCCGCCAACCCGCGTGGGTATGAGACGGGGTGCCGAGAGGCACCCCGTCTTGTTATGGTGGATTTATATGCTGGTTTTGATGTTTTATACAGGGTTAGATGGCGTTAAATCATGCCTGGATAGCAGCTTGCGCTAGGGTTGCGCCGCCAGTCGGGCCTTGAGGGCGGCGATCTTCTGCTCATCGAGCTCTCCCACCAGGGTCTCCTGCAACTTGCCCTCCCTATCGAGCAGATAGCTGGTGGGCAGCACCGTCGGCCTGGGGAAGGGGAGGTTGGCCTCATCATCGGGGATCATCAGCGGCACGGCGATATGATACTGCCGTGCCAGCACCTTCAAGTCGGCCGGGGAGGCGGGATCGAAGCTGATGGCGAGCACCCCGATCTGGCCTTCCCGGTGCAGGGCCGCCAGCAGCGGCATCTCCCGCAGGCAGGGGGCGCACCAGGGCGCGAAGTAGTTGACCAGCAGCGGCTTGCCACCGAGCTGCTCCAGGCCAATCTGTTTGCCCGCCCCATCGGTGAAGCTGGGGGCCGGGGTGCAGGCCCCCAGCAGGCTGGCCACAATCAGCCAACAAATTCGTTTCATTTCCATTCCCCTCCTGCTTACCCTGCGCATCGGTTTCCCCTACAATAGCGCCATTTCTTGCCCCATCTTGCGATCAATCAGGGAGTTACCATGAGCGAGACCCAAATTTACCACAATCCGCGTTGTTCCAAGAGCCGTGAGACCCTGGCCCTGCTGGAGCAGCAGGGGATCGCCCCCGAGGTGGTGCTCTATCTGGAACAGGCGCCGAGCGAGGCGCAGATCCGTACCCTGCTGAGCCAGCTCGGCTTTAGCGACCCCCGCCAGCTGATGCGCACCAAGGAAGATCTCTACAAGGAGCTGGGGCTCGGTTCGCAGAGCGGCGATGCCCTCATTAGTGCCATGCACCAACACCCCAAGCTCATCGAGCGCCCCATCGTCATCAAGAATGGCCAGGCCCGGCTCGGCCGTCCGCCCGAGCTGGTGCTGGAGATCCTCAAGTGAGCACCCGCTTCGCCCGTCTGCTGACCCTGGTCGGCTTCTTCGGCCTGCTGGCCTGGGTTATCCTCTGGCATCTGTGGCTCTCGCCCCACCCGGATCTCAACCCCTGGTTGCTGCCGGTGATCTGGACGGTGCCGCTGCTGTTCCCCCTCAAGGGCATAGTGCAGGGCAACCCCTACACCCACGCCTGGGGCAACTTCGTGCTGATGCCCTATTTCCTGCACGCCCTGACCCTGATCACCACGGATGAAGGGGAGCGGTGGCTGGCGGTGGTGGAGTTGGTGTTCACTACCCTCGCCTTCGTCGGCACCATCTACTACGCCCGCCTGCGCGGCCGTGAGCTGGGGCTCAGCATTCGCAAGAAGAAGGGTGAGGCTCAATAAGCCAGGCCCGATCCTGACAAGACGCCCCTCGGGGCGTTTTTTTATGGGGCCGGCGGCCGGCGTCGCTCGGTCAGCTGCCGCTCGCTATAGGCCATCAGCTCGGGATAGAAACGCAGGAAGCCCCGTTCGCCGGCCTGCCATGCCGGCGCGTCCAGAGTCGTGAGCGCCTCTCCCAGCGGCAGCGGGCGGCGCAGCCGATGGCCTATGCCGTTGAGGGCCCGAGTCAGCCCCTCCCGGCTGCGATAGGAGGCGATCCAGTCCTGCTCCGCCATCCGCTTGAGGGGCGGGGGCAAGCCCTCCGGCAAGGAGGTGTCGTCTGACAGCAAGCGGCCATAGCTCTCGTGCAGGAAGTGGGGCAGGGCCTCTTGGTGAAACTGCTGCCAATGCAGGCTGAGCCAGTGATCGTAGAGCATGTCCACCAGGATGCCGCCAAAGCGGCGCCAGGGTTGCTCGAATCGTGCGACGGCGGCCCTGTGCTCGGGATGGGCGTCGGTGAAGGCGTCTATCTTGCGGTGCAGCCAGATCCCCTCGTCGAAGGTGGGGCCCAGGGCGCTCGGCAGCGGCCCCTTGACGAAATCCCCCAGCAGGTTGCCGGTGAGGGAGCTTCGGGTATGGGCGGCCAGATGCAGGTGAGCCAGGTAGTTCATGAGCGTCGCGGTGGGCCAGCAAGGGAGAATTGTTGCTGAGCCTAGCGGATCCGGCCGCCTTTGCCTATGGCGGACGAGGTCGCATGCCGCAGAGGAAAAGCTTTCACTGAGGCGGCAATGGTGGATTAATGGGGAGATATCCGTCTCTTTGGCGCCATTAACCGGATTGCGAGGAATAACCATGATGTTGACCCTGATCGAGGGTGCCGAACTCTACTGCCCAGCCCACCTGGGGCAGCAGGATCTGCTGGTGGCCGATGGCCGGATCGCATGGATAGGCAAGGGGCTGGCCGTGCCCGACGGCTGGCCAGTGGCGCGGGTGGATGGGCGTGGCCGCTACCTGGTGCCCGGCCTGGTGGATCCCCTCGCCCACATCACCGGCGGCGGTGGAGAGGGCGGCTTTGCCTTTCGCACCCCTGAACTGGCCGCCGGGGAGGCCTTGAGGGCAGGGGTCACCACCCTGGTCGCGGCGCTCGGCACCGACAGCCTGACCCGCACGTTGGCCCAGGTGCTCGGCAAGGTGCGGGAGTTTCGCGCCGCCGGGGTGAGCGCCTTCATGTATACCGGATCCTATCATCTGCCGGTCAAGACCCTCACCGGTTCGGTGGAGTCGGACATCATGCTGATCCCCGAGGTCTTGGGGGTGGGGGAGGTCGCCATCAGCGACCACAGATCCAGCGCGCCGACTCACCACGAGCTGGCCCGGCTGGTGAGCGAGGCGCGGGTGGCGGGCCTGCTGGCGGGCAAGAGCGGGGTCAGCTTCTTCCATCTGGGGGATGGCCGTGGGGCGCTGGCACCGCTGCGGGCCCTGCGGGATGAGACCGATATCCCCCTGCGCCAGCTCTATCCGACCCACTGCAATCGCAACCCCTGGCTGTTTGCCGAGGCCATCCATTGGGGCAAGGCGGGGGGCTGGGTCGATCTCACCACCTCGAGCTTCCCCGACTTGCTGGAGGATGGCGAGCGGCTGGCCGCCGATGGGTTGGTGGAGCTGCTGGCCGCCGGGGTGCCCGCCGATCGCATCAGCTTCAGCTCGGATGCCAACGCCAGCTTGCCGCGCTTCGATGCCGAGGGGCGATTGATCGAGATGCGCTGCGGTCAGATTGGGAGCCTGTGGCAGGAGCTGGTTCAGGCTTGCGCCAAGGGGGTGGCGCTGGAGACCGCCTTGTCGGTGGTGACGGCCAATCCAGCCCGGGCCCTGGGATTGAGTGGCAAGGGGGTGATCGGGGTAGGCCAGGATGCGGATCTGCTGCTCGTCGATCCCGATACCCTCGCCATAGCGAGGGTGATGAGTAGCGGCCAGTGGCGGGTTTGAGGCTCGCAATGGCAGAGAATCGTCCGGTGGCGCAAAGACGGTGACATCCCGGCACGAAGAAGCCCGACGTCCAGGTCGGGCTTCTTCGCTTGAGTGGCGGGTGCTTAGATGGCCAGGAAGCCCAGGATCAGGATGGGGCCGAGCAGGCTCAGAATGAAGCCCGAAACGATGGCCACCGGCACCATCTGGATGCCGCCGGATTTCTGGATCACCGGCAGGGTGAAGTCGAGCGCGGTGGCGCCGCCGTAGCCGATGGCGGCGGAGGGGTGACGACGCATCAGCATCGGAATGATCATGATGGCGATAAGCTCGCGCCCCAGATCGTTGATGAAGGCCGCAGAGCCGAGCACGGGCCCCAGCTTGTCCGCCACCAGGATGCCGGAGAGGGAATACCAGCCGAAGCTGGAGGCCAGCGCCAGGGCGTGGTTCCAGGGCATGCCCAGCCATTGGGCCGCCAGCAGGCTGCCGAGCCAGCTGCTCAGGATCACGGTGAGGGCGATTTTCATGCCCCAGGGGTTGAGCAGGATCTGGCGCAGCCGCATGCCGGAGTTGCGCATCTGGATACCGATGAGCAGCAACAGCAGCATCAGCGCCCACTCACTCAACTTGTCGATGGGCAGGGCGCGCAGATCGACCAGCAGCCCCAGTCCGACCCCGGCCAGCACCACGAAGCAAAGCTGCAAGGACTCCCACAACATGTGCAGCTTGTTCGGCTGCCTGACATCGATGGCCTCGTGGGTCGGCGGGCTGCGCTTGTCCAGCCACCAGAGTGCCAGCAGGTTGCAGAGGGTGATGGCGCCGAGCATGATGGCGGCCACCTCGAAGATCACCGCCAGATTGCTGCCGAGGTTCTCCACATAGGCCAGCCCCAGCCCCATCAGGAACAAAATGAGGTAGACCATCTTGCCGAGAGACTGATTGATCAGCTTGATGAGCCGGGTGGAGGAGAGGGGGACAAGATAGCCAATCACCAGCGGCAGCAGGATCAGCAACACATTCAGCAACATTGGGGCCTCGGTCACAAAACTGGGAAAACGACACATTACCACTACTTATTGGCCAAGAGTCATATATCCATGAGTTTGTATGTTTCATTCGACCCTTTTTTTATCGGATTGTTACCTTTTCATTGCGAATCCCCCTTCCCGAAGTGCCCTGGCCTCGGCTCGTCATCGCCAATGAAATCAATTCCATTTCGAAAAAAGTGCGTTTTGTTCGACGGAACAGGGATGAATAAAGTGACTCTGAACGGCTTCTGACTGAAATGGCTGAATCTTCTTGCCACTGGTGCGTTCCGGGTATAAAAAGGCGGTATCTCAGAGGTGGTGCAAAGCGGATTTTATGCAGACAAAGTGCTGAAAAATACCGTCAAGGCCAATAAAAATACAGATAAACCACTAAATACCTCGGTTCTGTATTGTTTTTTAACTACCTGAATGATATTTTCGCTGAAGGTTGCCATCGGTTAACTTTTTGTTAAATTTACGATGGTGGAGTCGCGCCGTAGCGGCGTCTAGGGACAGACAAGGTTGTAATGGATGAGCGACGTTGCCGCACTGGAAGTTCGTGAACTGCACAAATATTTTGGCACCCACGAAGTGCTCAAGGGCATCGACATGACGGCCCACAAGGGGGATGTGATCTCCCTGATCGGCTCCTCCGGCTCGGGGAAGTCGACCTTTCTGCGCTGTATCAATCTGCTGGAAACCCCCTCTTCCGGCACAGTATCACTCCATGGCGAGCTGATCCGCATGAAAGCCAACCGGGCCGGTGAACGGCAACCGGAGGACATGCGGCAGGTAGAGCGTATTCGCAGCCGGTTGGCCATGGTGTTTCAAAGCTTCAATCTCTGGTCGCACATGACCATCATGCAGAACATCATCGAGGTGCCTATCCAGGTGCTGAAGGTGCCCCGTGCCGAGGCCATCGCCAAGGCGGAGCATCTGCTCAACCGGGTCGGCCTGTGGGAGCGACGCGACTATTACCCTGGTCACCTCTCCGGCGGTCAGCAGCAACGTGCGGCCATCGCCCGCGCCCTGGCGGTGGAGCCGGAGGTGATGCTGTTCGATGAACCCACCTCGGCGCTGGATCCCGAGCTGGTGGGGGAGGTGCTCGGCCTGATGCGCGAGCTGGCCGAAGAGGGGCGCACCATGCTGGTGGTCACTCACGAGATGTCGTTTGCCCGCGACGTGTCGAACAAGGTGATGTTCCTGCATCAGGGCAAGGTGGAGGAGGAGGGCAATCCCAAAGAGATCTTCGCCCATCCCAAGTCGGAACGATTCAAGCAATTCATCTCCTCCATCTATTGATGGGCGGGATTTCATTATTCAACAATCTTCGTTTTCAACGATCGACGTGTTTATCAAGGAGAGATACATGAACAAGCTGATGCTGGCGACCGCCGTGGTGACTGCCCTGTGTTCCGGCAGCCTGATGGCCAAGGAGTGGAAAGAGGTACGGATCGGGGTGGAAGGGGCCTATCCTCCCTTCTCCTGGACCGAGCCAAGTGGCGAGGTGAAAGGCTTCGACATCGACATCGCCAACGCCCTGTGCGAAGAGATGAAGGTGAAGTGTACCCTGATCAAGCAAGATTGGGACGGCATCATCCCGGCGCTGCTGTCACGCAAGTATGACGCCATCATTGCCACCATGGACATCACCGAAGAGCGCAAGAAGAAGGTGGACTTCACCCAGAAGTACCAGCACATTCCGGCCCGCTTCGCCGCCAAGAAAGGCACCGAAGTGCAGCTCGACAAGGCCTTCATGGACGGCAAGACGGTCGCCGTACAGCGCGCCACCTCCATGGACACCTACATCACCGACAACTTCCCCAACGCCACCATCAAGCGCTACGGCACCGCAGACGAGGCCTATCTCGATCTGAAATCCGGCCGGGTTGACTATGTGATGGCCGACTCCGCCGCCATCAGCGATGGTCTGCTGAAGAAAGAAGGGGGCGATGCCTTCGAATTCGTCGGCCCGAAACTGACCGATCCCAAGTGGTTTGGCGAGGGTGCCGGCATCGCGGTACGCAAGGCTGACAAGGATCTGAAAGAGAAATTCAACGCCGCCATCCTGGCCCTGCGCGCCAACGGCAAGTACAAGGAAATCAACGACAAGTACTTCGACTTCGACGTTTACGGCGAATAACAGCAAGAAGTTTACGGCGCATCAAGGTCGTTCAGGACGAGTCGCTGCGATCCCCTGAGCCCCGTCAGTCGTCATAGGGCCCGTTGCCTCCCGCTGGGAGTGACGGGCCTGCTTAATTGCAATGGTGCTGCATGTGGTTGATTTGAAAGAATATGGGGCCTCTTGTGTTGGAGAGACGAACCCAGTCAATTGTTGCAATGGAGCTGCCTATGTTTGATTTGAAAGGATACGAAAACTCCCTGCTGGAGGGCGCCTGGGTCACGCTGGAGGTGGGGCTGGCCTCGCTGCTGCTGGCTTTGCTGCTCGGCATGCTGGGTGCGCTGGCCAAGCTCTCGCCCTACAAGTGGGCGCGCGGCATCGCCACCGGCTACACCACAGTCATTCGCGGCATCCCCGATCTGGTGCTGATGATGCTGCTGTTCTTCGGCGGTCAGGTGCTGATCAACAACCTCTGCACCTGGGTCAATGAGAGCTACAACAACTACCTGCTGGCGAGCAATCCGAACCAGGAGTGGGTCTCCCTGCTGCCCGATTACATCGACATCAGCCCCTTCGCGGCCGGGGTCGCCACCATCGGCTTCATCTTCGGCGCCTACATGACCGAGACCTTCCGCGGCGCCATCCTGGCGGTGGACAAGGGCGAGCTCGAGGCGGCCCGCGCCTTTGGCATGCGAGCCACCCAGGTGTTTGTGCGGATCCTGTTCCCCCAGATGATGCGCCACGCCCTGCCGGGCTTTGGCAACAACTGGCTGGTGCTGCTCAAGACCACGGCGCTGGTCTCCATCATCGGGCTCGATGACATGGTGCGCAAGGCGTCCCTGGCGGCGGGCTCGACCCAGCAGCCCTTCACCTTCTACATGGCGGTGGCGCTGATCTTCCTGGTCTTCACCGCGGTTTCCACCTCGGCACTCAAGTGGGCCGAGCGTCACTACGCGATCAAGACGAGGTAAGCCATGGATTTCTCAATCATTCTCAAAGAGTGGCCCACCTACTGGGAGGGGCTCTACACCACTGTGCTGCTGGTGGCGGCGTCCCTCATGCTCGGCCTGGCGCTGGCGGTGCCCATGGGGATACTGCGCAATAGCCACAACTGGCTGATCAAGGGGCCGATCTGGGCCTATATCTACTTCTTCCGTGGCACCCCGCTCTTGGTACAACTGTTCATCATCTACTACGGCGCCGCCCAGTGGGAGTGGCTCAAGAACAGCGCCGCCTGGGAGCTGTTCGCCCAGGCCTGGTTCTGCGCCCTGCTGGCGTTCACCCTCAATACCGGTGCCTACACCGCCGAGATAGTGCGTGGCGCCGTGCTGAACATGCCCAAGGGGCAGATCGAGGCGGCCAACGCCTTCGGCATGACCCGCTGGCAGACCCTCACCCGCATCATTTTGCCGAACTCGTTCCGCCGTGCGCTGCCCGCCTACAGCAACGAGGTGATCTTCATGCTGCAGGGCTCGGCGGTGGCCGGCATCATCACCATCGTCGACCTGACCGGCGCGGCGCGGATCATCAACTCCCGCTACTACAGCCCGTTCG
The DNA here is from genome assembly GCF_022549315.1 of Aeromonas sp. MR16. Lineage (NCBI taxonomy): Bacteria > Pseudomonadati > Pseudomonadota > Gammaproteobacteria > Aeromonadales > Aeromonadaceae > Aeromonas > Aeromonas sp. MR16. The sequence goes on from NZ_JAKZFK010000004.1 coordinate 175,855, forward strand.
AGGCTTTCCTGACCGCTGGCCTGCTCTACATGCTGCTGACCTTCGTCATCGTCTGGCTGTTCAAGAAGTGGGAGACCCGCTGGCACGCCCACCTGCGCCCTCGCACCGTGTAATGGAGCGCATAAAGCAGAGACAAAAAAGCCCGCATATTGCGGGCTTTTTTTATGGGTATGTCCCGTCCTGAATATGGTTTACACCTTTCCCCCCCAATAAATGGAGAACCCGATGGGACAAGGTGTGAAACGGACACAGCGCGATTACTCGCTGACTTTTAAACTGGCGCTGGTCGAGCAGATTGAAAAAGGCGAGCTCACCTACAAACAGGCTCAGGCCCGTTATGGCATTCAGGGCCGCTCCACCGTTCTGGTATGGTTGCGTAAACATGGTCGGCAAGATTGGAGCCAGGGGGCTTCTGTGCGCGTCGGCAGGAGCATCACCATGCCTGACCCCGACAACCAGACGCCCGAACAGCGAATCAAGGAACTCGAGCAGCAGCTGGCGCTGATGAGCCAGAAGGCCCAGTTCTTTGAGGCCGTGGTCGATGTCCTGAAGAACGACTACGGCGTCTCCATCGTAAAAAAGCGACCCGGCAAGTCCTGGCAAGTCGAGAGGCTGACCATCGTCAGGGCTTGCCTGTTTCTGGGAATAAGCCGTCAGGCTTACTACAAGCGCAATCGGGTTGCAGACCTGCGCCATGCTCAGGGGCTGCAGGTAGTGCGCTTCGTGCGTCAGGTTCGACTGCGCCAACCGCGGGTCGGCACCCGCAAGCTGCATTATCTGCTGCAGGGTCAGGATGATGGCGGGCTCAAGGTCGGGCGGGACAGGCTGTTTCAGATATTGGCCGAGCACCGCCTGCTGGTGCAGCCCAGGCGGGCGTATCACAAGACCACCCACAGCTTTCACCGTTTCTACCGTCATCCCAACTTGCT
>NZ_JAKZFK010000050.1:0-19984 GCF_022549315.1 Aeromonas sp. MR16
TTGATGGCCTTGTCCCGCTCGTCCTTGTAGTTCATGCCGACGATGGGAATGCCCTGCCCCGCCAGCTGCTTGAGGTAGGTGTGCTCGCCGTAGCAGGTCGGGCACCAGGTGGCCCAGACGTTGAGCAGCATGGGGCGTCCCTTGAGGATGCTCCTGTCGTGCTGCTTGTTGAGGTCGTAGATGTCCTGCAGGGTGAACACCGGCACCTCCTTGTCCACCATCACGGATTCGAGCTTGGTGGGGTCGGAATAGAGTCCCTTGAACAGGAACACCGCCCCCATCAGGAAGATGATGAAGGGCAGCAGAAACAGCCAGGTCTTCTTGCTCATGCCTTGCTCCCTTCTTCTTCACGACGGCCGAAGCGGTAGCGCTTGTCCAGCATCGCCAGCACGCCGCCGATGGCCATGAAGACGCCGCCGAACCAGATCCAGCGCACGAATGGCTTGTAGTAGATCCGCACCGCCCAGGCGCCGTTGTCGAGCTGCTCGCCGAGGGCCGCGTAGAGATCCCGGGTGATACCGGCGTCGATGGCGGCTTCCGTCATCGGCATACGGCTCACCTTGTACATCCGCTTCTCGGGCTTGAGCAGGGCGACTTGCTTGCCATCCTTGTGCACCTCCAGCACGCCCTTGAAGCCGTCGTAGTTGGGGCCGTTCTTCTCGGTGATGCCGGTGAAGACGAACTCGTAATCGGCGAATTGCACCCGATCACCGGCCTGCATGCGCAGGTCCTTCTCGATGCTGTAGTTCTGGGTGCAGGCGATGCCGATGATGCTGACCGCCAGCCCCACGTGGCCCAGGATCATGGCCCAGTGGCTGTTACCAAGCCGGCGAACACCGGTGGTGAAGCTGTGCTTGTGGGTGGCACGCACCCAGGTCTCCTGCACGCTGGTGATGATGATCCAGCTGCCGAGGCCGATGCCGAGCGCGGCCCAGGGCTTGAACTCCCCGGCAAACAGCTGCGGCAGCCCGAAGGCGGCGACCAGGCTCAGTCCCAGCGCCAGCACCACCTTGCCCTTGAGCTCACCGAGCTCCTGGCGGCGCCAGCGGAACAGCGGGCCGACCCCCAGCAGCAGGGCGAACGGGATGATCAGCCAGCTGTAGATGTGGTTGAAGAAGGGGGTACCGATGGAGATGCTGCCGAGCCCCAGCTCCTTGTGCACCAGCGGCAGCAGGGTGCCGAGCAGCACGGTCAACAGACCCGCCACCAGCAGGATATTGTTGCCGAGCAGCAGGGTCTCGCGGCTCCACAACTCATGCTTGCCGTGGCTCTTCACCTGAGAGCCCTTGAAGGCAAACAGCAGCAAGGAGCTGCCGATCACCGCCAGCAGGAAGCCCAGGATGAACAGGCCGCGGGTCGGATCCGAGGCGAAGGCATGCACCGACACCAGCACGCCGGAGCGCACCAGGAAGGTGCCGAGCAAGCTCAGAGAGAAGGCAGACAGCGCCAGCAGCACAGTCCAGGCCTTGAAGGTGGCGCGCTTCTCGCTCACCGCCAGCGAATGCAGCAGGGCCGTGCCCGCCAGCCAGGGCATGAAGGAGGCGTTTTCCACCGGATCCCAGAACCACCAGCCGCCCCAGCCAAGCTCGTAATAGGCCCACCAAGAGCCGAGCACTATGCCGAGCGTCAGGAAGACCCAGGCGGCCATGGTCCAGGGACGGGACCAGCGTGCCCAGGTGGCGTCCAGCCGGCCCGTCATCAGGGAGGCGATGGCAAAGGCGAAGGCTACCGAGAAGCCCACATAGCCCATGTAGAGCATGGGAGGATGGAAGATGAGACCGGGATCTTGCAACAGCGGATTGAGGTCGCGGCCATCCACCGGGAAGTACGGCAGGGTGCGAGTGAAGGGATCCGAGGTGAACAGCACGAAGGCGGTGAAGCCGACCGAGATCAGCCCCAGCACGCCGAGCACCCGCGCCACCGCATCGAGCGGCAGGCTACGGCTGAACAGGGCCACCGCCGCAGTCCAGCCGCCGAGGGTCAACGCCCACAGCAGCAGGGAGCCTTCGTGGGCGCCCCACACCGCCGAGATGCGATAGGCGAGCGGCAACAGACTGTTGGAGTTGGTGGCCACATACTGCACTGTGAAGTCGTTGTCGACGAAGGCCCAGGTCAGGCAGAGGAACGACAGCAGCAGCAGCAGGAACTGGGTATAGGCCAGCGGGCGGGCCGCCGACATCATGCCGAGGCGACCAAGCTTGGCACCGAGCAGCGGGTAGCTCCCCAGCAACAGGGCGGTGGCAAAGGCCAGGATCAGTGCAAATTGCCCTAATTCAGGGATCATGGTTGAGCTCCTCTCAATCGAGCCGCGACCTGAACCTGCTCACGGGCGAGAAACGATGAAAACGACATCAGGAAGGAGGCGCTCATTGCTTGGCTCCCTTCAACTGCGCCTCGGTATATTCGGGTTTGAAATGCATGCCATTGGTGGCGTCGGCCACTTCCGGCGGCATGTAGTTCTCGTCGTGCTTGGCCAACACCTCGAAGGCGGCCACCGTGGTGGCATCCTTGAGGGTGCCTTGGGCGACGATGCCCTGCCCCTCGCGGAACAGATCCGGCAAGATGCCATCGAATTCCACCGTCACCAGATGACCGCCGTTGTCTATCAGCTTGAAGACCACCTTGAGGCTCTGGGGATCCCGCACCACGGTACCGGGCACCACCAGCCCGCCGATCCGCAGCCGTTGGCCCTCTTCCGGCTTGATCTTGTCCGGCCCCTTGCCCTCCACCAATTCGCTCGGGGTGTAGAAGAGATCGATGTTCTGGCTGAGGGCATAGAGCACCAGGCCGATCACGGCGGCGAGGCCGAGGCTGATGGCCAGGATGATGGTGAGGCGTTTCTTGCGTCTCGGGTTCATAGAGTGTTCTCCATCTGCTGGGCCGCCTGGCGGCGGGCCTCGCGGGCCTGCTTGCTGCGCAATTCATTGAGCAGGCTGCGGGTCTTCAACCGGGTGGAAATAACGATACCGACCAGACAGAGCCCGGTCAGACCGAAGGAGAGCCAGACGTAGAAGGCGTAACCGCCCATGGCCACAAAGTCACTGAACGAGGCAAAGTGCATGCTTACTTCTCCAGCCTGGCGATGTCGGCGACCCAGGGGCGATGCCACTCTCGCATCAAGAGCTCATTTCGAAAACGCATCAGGGTCAGGGCGCCGAGGAAGGTCGCGAACGCCAGTATCATGATGAGCAGCGGCCACAGCATCTCGGCCGAGATCGACGGCTTGTCAAATTTGGTGATGGAGGCGCCCTGGTGCAGGGTGTTCCACCACTCCACCGAGTAGTGAATGATGGGCAGGTTGATCACCCCCACCAGCGCCAGTATGCCGGCGGCGCGTCCCGCCACCACCTTGTCGCTGAAGGCGTTATAGAGTGCGATGACCCCCAGATAGAGGAACAGCAGGATGAGCTCGGAGGTGAGGCGGGCATCCCAGACCCACCAGGTGCCCCACATGGGCTTGCCCCAGGCGGCGCCGGTAAAGAGGGCGATAAAGGTGAACACGGCGCCCACCGGGGCGACGGCGGCCACCGTCATGTCCGCCATGCGCAGCTGCCACACCAGGCCGATGAAGGCCGCCACCGCCATGGTGGAGTAAGCCCCCATGGAGAGGATCGCGGCAGGCACATGGATATAGATGATCCTGAAAGAGTCCCCTTGCTGATAATCCGAGGGGGCAAAGGCCAGCCCCCAGGCGGTGCCTATGATGAAGGCAAGCAGACTGATCACGGCAAACCAGGGTAGCAGAGTCCCGGCCAGCCGGTAGGCTCGCTCGGGTTTAGCATAAGGGTGCAACCATTTCCACATAGCTCACAGAACCTTTCAGTTATTCATTTTTAGTGGCGAGGCCCGCCCACTGCCGGGAAACATCACATACCCCGACAGCGATAAACAGCCATCACATTGACTTATATCGATTTCATCAGTTGACGCTGACCCGCAACGCCGCCGAGATCGCCAGCGGGGTCAGGGTCAGTGCCCCCGCCAACATGGCCCCCAGGATGGCCAGTTGGCCGGCATAGGGCAACCCCATGCCAGCCGCATCGATGGCGGAGGTGGCAAAGATCAGCACCGGAATATAGAGCGGCAACAGCAGCAGGCTGAGCAGTACCCCGCCCTTGCGCAGCCCGGCCGTCAGCGCCACCCCGACCGCCCCGAGCAGGCTCAGCACCGGGGTGCCGAGGGCCAGGGTGGCGACCACCGCCAGATAAGTCTTCATGTCCAGGGAGAGCAAGATGGCGAGCAGGGGGGAGACCAGCAGCAGCGGTAGACCGGTCAGCAGCCAGTGAGCGACCACTTTCGCCAGCGCCAGCAGCCCGAGCGGATGGGGCATCAGCATCATCTGCTCCAGGGCGCCGTCGCTGAAGTCGTCGCGAAACAGTCGCTCCAGGGAGAGCATGGCCGCCAGCAAGGCCGCCACCCAGATGATGCCGGGGGCGATGCGGGCCAGCAGCTGGGGCTCGGGCCCTATGCCGAGGGGGAACAGGGTGATGACGATGAGGAAGAACCAGAGCGGGTTGAAGATGTCGGCGCGCTGGCGCAAGGCCATCAACAACTCTCGCTGGATCAGGGTCAGTACGGCGCTCAGCATCAGACGGCATCCTGCATCAGGGGAGTAAGGGAGAGGGTCTTCAGGCGCCCCTGCATCAGGGTCAGATCCTGGTGGGTGGTGAGGATCACCATGCCGCCTCGCTCGGCGTGAGTCAGGAACAACCGCTCGAGCACCTTGACCCCCTGCTTGTCGATGGCGGTGAAGGGCTCGTCCAGGATCCAGAGTGCCGGTTGCTCCGACAACCAGAGCCTGGCCAGGGCCACCCGGCGCTGCTGGCCTGCCGAGAGCTGACCCGCCGGATAATCTTCGAACCCGGCGAGGCCGACCTGAGCCAGCACCTGCCAGAGATCCACGTCGGTGGCGCCCGTGCCATGCAGCTTCTGGTAAAAGGCGAGATTTTCGAGAGGGGTCAGGGTTGCCTTGACCCCGGGCTGATGGCCCAGATAGAGCAGGTTGGCATGGTACTCGTCACGGCAACGGCGGATGTCTTCCCCGTTCCAGCACACCTCACCGGCGAAGGGCTGGGAGAGTCCGGTCAGCAACCGCAGCAGGCTGGTCTTGCCCACCCCGTTCGGGCCCTCAATCTGTACCAGATCGCCGGACGTCACCGCGAAAGAGAGATGTTCAAACAGGGTGCGATCTTCACGCACGCAGCTCAGATTGTTGGCTTGAAGCAGCATGAGGATTTAATCAGTGGAAAGAGGCGGCCTGCATGTTAACACAGGATTGGGGAGCGTCTTTTCAAAGATGCCAACAATCAGCAGGATTTGTGGGGGAGATCGCGCCTTGGCAGAGGAATATATGGCGGGGGAAATCGGGGAAGCGGCTGCCTCCCCTTCGGATTCAGGAGCGCCCTTTGCGCAGGGAGATCAGCAGTTCGGCCTCGGCCTGCGGCAACTCGCACTCGCTCATGACTTCATCGAGATCGGCACCGAGCTCCACCATCTTGGCGGCGCGACTGTAGAGGCGGCGATCCGGATCCTGCAGGGTCAACTCCTGCTGGCTGTCATGGATCTTCTGCATGGCCCCTTCGGCCGATTGCAGGCGCTGGCCCATGCCAATGGCCCCGGTATGGAGCTCCATCATCTGCTTGCGCAGACTCTCGAGCTGCCCTTGCAGCGTCTCTATCCTGGCCTCGGACTCTCGTCGGCTGCGACGCTGGCCGACTATCCCGACCAGGGCCAGCACCAGTGCCAACAAGGACAACCCCAAGGCTGCGAATTCAATCATCAAACTATCACCTTCCTGTCAACGCAGACCGAGCAACGCGACCCCGGGCTTGTGCTCCCGGAGTCCGTATCCTCTCGTCCTTTCTCTTCTCTCTTCCCATTACAGGGAGCCAATGTCGTCCCACTCTTCGTCCGAGAGCAGCTTGTTGAGATCCACCAGGATCAACAGCTGGCCGTCGCGGTTGCTGACCCCCTGAATGAACTTGGCGCTCTCCTCGGTGCCCACCGCCGGGGCAGGATCGATCTCGGAGGAGCGCAGATAGACCACCTCGGCCACGCTGTCCACCATGATGCCGATCACCTGCTTCTCCGCCTCTATGATGACGATGCGCGAGTTCTCGCTCACATCCCCGGCCGGCAGGCCGAAGCGGGAGCGGGTGTCGATGACGGTCACCACGTTGCCACGCAGGTTGATGATGCCCAGCACATAGTCCGGGGCACCCGGCACGGGGGCGATCTCGGTGTAGCGCAACACCTCCTGGACCTGCATCACGTTGATGCCATAGGTCTCGTTTTCCAGCTGGAAGGTCACCCACTGCAGCACTTCATCTTCGGCCAGATTTTGTGCGATATTGCGCTTCTCTGTCATGCTCTTAATCCTTGTATGAACCCGTCAACGGGTAAAATTAGCAATAAAACCACGGTATTGCCGATATTCTCAGCGACCTTCTATGTTCACGCCACGCCCGAGCAGCACCAGCAATTCCCTGACGTGCAGCAGGGCACACATCTTCTCCTTGACCATGCCCGCCAGCCAGGGGCGCTTGCCCTCCTGATGGCGCCATTTTACCTGATCCCGGCGCAACAGCTCGGTGCCCTTGAGCTGATGGCAGGCCAGCCCCCAGGGGGACTCTCCCAACATGATCAGATACTTGTAGTCGGTAACATCCAATGATCTGTCCGGCATCACCCAGAGCGCCGTGTCCACCACGTTCATCTTCTGATCCCGGGAGGCCATGATGCCGCGATACCAGGCCGGCTGGCCGAACAGGGAAGTCACCTCCCCCAGCTGATGAATGCCGCCAAGCTCGGTCAGAGGCACCGCAAAGGTCACCCCCGCCACATCGAAGAAGAGTGCCTGAAACTCGTTGCCGGTGTCCAGATTCTCCCAGCTCGACGGAGCGGCCTCCACCTCGACTAGCGGTGCCGGCTCGGGTTCGGTCACCAGCAGGGTGGCCGGCTCGATGACGGCAGGTGCCGGCACTATCTCGGGCTGCAGCTGTTCGGGCTCGATCTGTGTGCTTGTCTCAAGCGCCACCTCGATCTGCAGAGGCTCGGCGTGGATTTCCTCATGGCTCAAGGCATCCATCTCGAACTGCACCTGCCCCACCTGAGCGAGCAACTCGCTCAGTTGCTCGAGCCGCTGGTCGGTCTCGAGATAGGGAGCGACGACCACCTCGGGCAAGGAGACAGGCTTGGCCTGGCGCTGCAATACCGGCGCCGGCGCCTCGTCATCCAGGCTCTCCCGCAGCAGGGCATCGTCCAGCAGCAGGGAGTTGAAATAATCATCCATGGCCCGAACCTGGGTGGTTTCTCTCATGACTTCACCTCTTGGGTCCGTTGGCGCTCCTGAGCATCGAGATGATTGAGCAGGGTCTCGTAGGCATAGGTGCCACGGCTGCCCGGTGCATAGATGGAAGGTGGGATGTGCAGCAGGCTGGCATCCCGGAATTTGGTGTCGATGGGGATGACCGCATTCCACACCGTCTCACCATACTGCTCCTTGATGGATTGCAGCGTCATCAGGGAGGCACGGGTGCGCTTGTCAAACATGGTCGGGATCACGGTGTAGCGGAACTTGTCTCGCTTGGATCGTTGCATGATCTCGAAGGTCTTCATCATCCGCTCCAGCCCCTTGAGGGCCAAAAATTCGGTCTGCACCGGTACCAGGATCCGATCGCAGGCCGCCAGGGCGTTGACCATCATCACCCCCAGCACCGGCGGACAGTCGATGAGCACATAGTCATATTGATCCTGCACCCGCAGCAGGGCGCGCTTGAGCACCAGCCCCATCCCTTCCCTGTTGCCCATCACCCGATCCAGGGTTGCCAGGGTGATGGAAGCAGGCAGCAGATGAAGGTTGTCGAACTTGGTCTTGAGGGTCATGCGGTTGACCAGCTCGACGCTGGGCTTGGCCGCCTGGAACAACTCATAGAGGGTGCCCTCCAACCGGTCCGAGTCGAAATCGAAATACGAGGTCAGGGAGGCATGAGGGTCGGTGTCGATCAGCAGCACGCGCTGGCCACGCTGGGCCAAGAGCCCTGCGAGAGAGACCACTGTGGTGGTTTTACCGACTCCACCTTTCTGATTGGCAACCGTCCAAACAATCACTGTATCAATCCTGCCTTGTTGTTATGCGTATGCCACCACCGGGCAGCGTCACCACCCTGACATCCTCTGCCGCCTGCTGCGCGGCTGGCACAGGCGCTACCGTCACGGGATTGACGGCGGCTCTGGGCACCCAGGCGAAGCGGGATATGGCGACCACGACCTTGCGATTCTGTAGCCGCCCCTGCTCAGTGTTGTTATCGGCGAAGGGGGAAAATTCTCCATAAGCCTCGTAGGCGAGCCGCTGTGGCACTATGCCCTTACCGACCAGTGCATTGAGCACGGCCTCGGCTCTTGCCCCGGAGAGAGCCCAATTGGAGCGAAAAATCTCATTGTTTATCTGCTGGTTATCCGTATAACCCCGCACCCTGACATAGTTATCGACCGGTTTCAGAATACCTGAAAGCGTATCGAGTACCGGGGTCGCATTGTTGCCGAGAAAGGCGCTGCCACTGTTGAACAGCAGGCCCGAGCTCAGCTCCACCGTGATCCAGTTTTCATCCTGCGCCAGCTTGACCACGCCGGCATCGACCAGGGCGCCCATGGCCTCCTGCAACTGCAGCGCTATGGTGGCGAGGGCCGTGCCATCTTGCGAAATCGGGGTGCCCGTGATGGGGGCGAGGGAGGGTGAGGGGGACGCCGCACTCTCCAGCAACGAGGGGGCGGCCGACACCGGGTTGTTCAACAGGGACTTGCCCTGCCCTTCCAGCAAGCCATCGCTGCGCGGAGTCGCCTGATTGAACCCCTGAGTCATGCCATCGATGACGGCGCGATACTGCTCCTTGTTGACCATGGCCACCGAGTAGAGCACCACGAACAGGGCGAAGATCAGCGTCATGTAATCGGCGTAGGAGACCAGCCAGCGATCGAGGTGCTCTCGTCCCTGCAGGTGCAAACGGTAGCGCTTGCGCATGGCTATTCCCCTTTCAGTCAGATAATCCAGTAACCGCCGGCCGGCAAGCCTCTTCGTGGACGAGACGCCATGACGTCGGCTATTCGCCTTTCAGATAGGCCCGTAACCGCCGCTCAACCTGCAGGCCGTTCTCCCCGTGGGCGATGGCCAGCAGTCCCTCCAGCGTCATTTCCTGGTACAGGCCGTATTGGTAGTGGAATGCTCTAAGACGATTCGCGACAGGCAGATAAATGAGGTTCGCAAACCCCACCCCGTAGATGGTCGCGACGAAGGCGATGGCGATGCCGGCACCGAGGGTGCTCGGCTCCTCCAGATGAAACATGGCCTGGATGAGGCCGATCACCGCCCCTATGATGCCGATGGTCGGGCTGTAACCTCCCATGGCCTCGAAGACTCTGGCGGCGTGCTCGTTGCGCTCCTGCTCGATGTCGATGTCCGCCTCCAGCAGCCGACGGATATCCTCGATGGAGACACCGTCCACTATCATGGTCAGGCCCTGCCGAGTGAAAGGCTCTGTCTCCTCTTCGGCCTGGTTTTCCAGCGCCAGCAGACCCTGCTGACGGGCAAACTGGGCCCAGCTTTGCAGCCGCTCGGCTTGTTGGGCCAGATCCCACCGCGGCGGAAACAGCATCCAGCGTACCTGCCCGAGCGCCGCCAGCAGGTACTTGCGGGGCGTCTGCAGGATCACCGCGCCCCAGGTGCCGCCCACCACGATGACGAAGGCCGGGCCGTCGAGCAGAGTCAGCAGGCTGCCACCGTGCCACCACTGGGCAACGGCAACGGCGCCCAACGCCAGCACCAGACCGAGCATGCCCATGCTCAGCGACCCAACTCGATCAGGATGCGCTGTGCCACCCGATCCAGCGGCAGGGATTCGCTCGCTATGCCGGCCTTGGCGACCGCCTGGGGCATGCCGTAGACCACGCAGGAGGCTTCATCCTGGGCCCAGATGGTCGCCCCCTGCTCCTTGAGCAGGCGAGCACCGTCCCGGCCATCGGCGCCCATGCCGGTCAGCACTATGGCGAGCACCTTGTCGCCGTAGGTCTTGGCGGCCGAGGCGAAGGTGATGTCGACACAAGGCTTGTAGTTAACCTTGTCATTGCCCTCGATGATCCGCAGGCGAGCCCCTGGACCCCGTCCCTCCAGCAGCATCTGCTTGCCGCCGGGGGCAAGGTAGGCATGACCTGGCTTGAGCACGTCGCCATCCTCGGCCTCCTTGACACCGATCTGGCACAGGCCGTTGAGGCGAGCGGCGAAGGCGGCGGTGAAGGTCGCCGGCATGTGCTGGATCAACAAGATCGGGTGCGGGAAATCCCCCGGCAGCTTGGTCAGCACGTTTTGCAGCGCCACGGGGCCACCGGTGGAGGTGCCGATAGCCACCAGCTGATAACTCTTGCCGCTGCGCTTGAAGCTGGCGGGAGTCCCCGGGGCTCGGACGGGCTCGGGCTGGCGCTCGAGGGGACGTCCCAGGCCACCACCGACCACGGGAGGACGCACCAGCGGTTCGGGGGCCCTGGGCTTAGCCGCCATCAGGAAGCGCTTGCGGGCAATCTCCCTGACCCGCTGTTGCAGCAGCCTGACCGCCTCATCCTTGTCGCGGGCGATGTCTTCAAACTTCTTGGGCAGGAAATCGAGGGCACCGGCATCCAGCGCATCCAGGGTCGCCTTGGCGCCGTCGTGGGTCAGCGAGGAGAACATCAGTATGGGGGTGGGACACTTGGCCATGATCTCGCGCACGGCGCTGATGCCGTCGAGTACCGGCATTTCGATGTCCATGGTGATGACGTCGGGCCGCAACTGCAGCGCCTTGTCCACCGCCTCCCGTCCATTCTGGGCCGTGTCGATCACCGTCATCAGGGGATCCTGATTGATGATCTCGCTCACCCTGCGGCGGAAGAAGCTCGAATCGTCGACCACTAATACCTTGACTGCCATTGTTCTTCTTCTAACTCCTTGGGCCAGAACGATCAGTGGCGACGTGCATAGGCCTTGAGCAGGCTGGGCACGTCCAGAATGAGGGCGATACCGCCGTCGCTGGTGATGGTCGCGCCAGCCATGCCCGGGGTGCCTTGCAGCAGGTTGTCCAGCGGCTTGATGACCACCTCTTCCTGGCCGATGAGGTTATCCACCACGAAGCCCACCTGCTGGGTACCGATCTGGACTATGACCACGTGGCCTGTGTCCTGGCGCGCCGTCTTGCCGGCGCCACGCACCAGCCACTTGTGCAGATAGAACAGGGGGATCGCCTTGTCGCGCACTATGATGGTGAGCTGGCCATCCACCACGTTGGCCTTCTTCAGATCCAGGTGGAAAATTTCGTTCACACAGCCAAGTGGCAGGGCGAAGGTCTGCTTGCCCACTTCCACCATCAGGGTCGGCAAGATGGCCAGGGTGAGGGGCACCTTGATCTCGAGGCGAGTGCCCTTGCCCCAGGTCGAATCTATGTGGACCGAGCCATTGAGGCTGACGATGCTGGTTTTCACCACGTCCATGCCAACGCCACGACCGGAAATATCGGAAATCTCCGATTTGGTAGAGAAACCGGGAGCAAAAATCAGGTTATAGGCGTCGTTGTCACTCATGCGCGCCGCGCTGTCGGCATCCAGCACGCCACGGCTGATGGCGATGGACTTCAGCTTCTCCGGATCCATGCCGGCGCCGTCATCCTCGATGCAGAGCAGGATATGATCTCCCTGCTGGGAGGCACTCAGGGTAATGGTGCCCTGACGGGGCTTGCCCGCCTTCTCGCGCACATCCGGCATCTCGACGCCGTGATCGCAGGAGTTGCGCACCAGGTGAACCAGGGGATCGGCCAGGGCCTCCACCAGGTTCTTGTCGAGATCCGTCTCCTCCCCGACCATCACCAGCTCGATGTCTTTCTTGAGGGTGCGGGCCAGATCGCGTACCACGCGGGGGAAGCGACCGAATACCTTCTTGATAGGCTGCATGCGGGTCTTCATGACAGCGCCCTGCAGATCGGCGGTCACCACATCCAGGTTGGCCACCGCCTTGGACATCTCTTCGTCATTGCTGGCGACGCCGAGGCTCACCAGACGGTTACGCACCAGGACCAGCTCGCCCACCATGTTCATGATGACGTCCAAAGTCTTGGTATCCACCCGCACCGTGGTGTCGTTCTGTACCGTGCTGCTCTCGGCAGGGGGCGCCTGTTTGGCTGGCGCAGGGGCTGGTGCTGGCTTGGCGACCACGGGGGCAGCCTTGGCAACCGGCACCGGGCTGGCGGTGGCACTGGGCTGAACCACAGGCGCGGGAGCCGGAGCGATAGGCGCTGGCGTCGACGCCGCCATATTGTGCTGCGGCGCCTGGCCGCGGCCGTGCAACTCATCCAGCAGGCGCTCGAACTCGTCGTCATCGATGAGCTCGTCCACCTCTTGTTGTACCGACTGCAGCGGGCTCAAATCGGGGGCACCACCGTGCTGGCCCTGGCCGTGCAGCTGATCGAGCAGCGCCTCGAATTCGTCGTCGGTGATGTCGCCAGAGCCGCTCAGCACGGGGGCAACCGACACCGTCGGGGCCTTGCCGGCACCGTGCAGCTCGTCGAGCAGCCGCTCGAACTCATCGGCGGAGATCTCATCGATGGAGCCACCGCCATTGACGGCAACAGGTGCCACCTCGGCGACGATCACCGGCTCGGGCACGGGTTCGAGTTGCGGGGCGACGACGACGCTGGCGGTTCGCAGCCGTTCCTGCCCTTCGGGCTTGCACAGCTCGTGCAGATCGTGCAGGAGATCGGCGGAAGCCGGGCTGGTCGGCTCCCGGTTCTGTACCTGGGCAAACATGACGTTGATGGCATCGAGGGCCTGCAAGATGACATCCATCAGCTCGGCGCTGAGGGTTCGCTTGCCGTTGCGCAGCATGTCGAACAGGTTCTCGGCACCGTGGCAGACGTCCACCAGCTCGGTCAGGGAGAGGAAACCGGCTCCCCCCTTGACGGTATGGAAGCCGCGGAAAATGGCATTCAACAGATTCTTGTCATCGGGTCGCTTTTCCAAGTCGACCAGTTGTTCAGACAACTGTTCCAATATTTCTGATGCTTCGACCAAAAAGTCTTGCAGTATGTCTTCATCAACTTCGAAGGCCATGCGTCACTCCATTAGAATCCCAGACTAGACAGCAGATCGTCCACATCATCCTGACCGTTGACCACATCGGACCTTGTCTGCGGGTTCATGATGGGGCCCTCGGCTTCGATGCCGCTCGCCGGCAGGCCGCGCACCGAATTCTCGGCCACCGCCTCACCAAACATGGTCAGCATCTCAATCAGCTTCGTTTCAACTTCCTGCACCAGCTTGATGACCTTGCGGATCATCTGACCGGTCAAATCCTGGAAATCCTGAGCCATCAGAATTTCCGTCAGCAGTTGTCGTAACTTATCGGCATCAGCCTCTGAAGCCTTAATAAAATCATTCAGTTGATGGCAGAGCGCCTTGAACTGGCCCAGCTCGAGATCCCGGCTCATCAAGGCATTCCAATTGGGCATGACCAGCTGAATGTTGTCATTGAGCCGATCGGCGATGGGCAGGCTGGCTTCTACCGCATCCATGGTGCGGTTGGCCGCCTTGTCCGTCATGTCGATGACATAGCTCAGACGTTCCCGGGCATCGGGGATCTCGTGGGTGGCCAGGTCGGGGATCCTGGGATCCAGGCGAAAATCCTGCAAAGAGTTGTGCAGTTGGCGAGTCAGTTGACCCACCTTGTCGAACAGCGCCGCCGCATTGGGGGCACACACCTCGGCGAGGATGGTATCGGCCTGTTCAAACTCCCCTTGCTCAAGGTGGGTCACCAGCATCCTTGCCTGATCGAGCGAGATCAGGGCACTCGTTTTGGCCGTCATCCCTGCCACTCCTTAACCGATGCGTTCAAAGATTTTGTCGAGCTTCTCTTTGAGGGTGGCGGCGGTGAACGGCTTGACGATATAGCCATTGACCCCTGCCTGGGCGGCTTCGATGATCTGCTCGCGCTTGGCTTCCGCAGTCACCATCAGCACCGGCAGGTGCTTGAGTTTGTCATCGAGGCGGATGGCCTTGAGCAGGTCGATGCCCTGCATGCCAGGCATGTTCCAGTCGGTGACCACAAACTGATAGTCGCCGTTCTTCAACATAGGTAGCGCCGTGTTGCCATCGTCTGCTTCGTGGGTATTGTTGTATCCCAGGTCACGCAGCAAGTTCTTGATAATCCGGCGCATCGTTGAAAAGTCATCCACGATGAGGATTTTCATGTTCTTGTCCAAAATTCCCTCCTAAATAGCCGCCAAAACGGCTCATTTACATGATGCTGAATGCAGGTTGAATGGTGCGGATTATGCCTTAGAGTTGCGTTCCAGTGTAGCCAGTACAACCACTTATAAATTCCAATCTCGCAAACGCGCGCGCAATCTGTGCATGGCCTGGCTGTGGATCTGGCTCACCCGAGACTCGCTCACACTCAAGACTTCACCGATCTCGCGCAGGTTCAGCTCTTCGTCGTAATAGAGGGAGAGCACCAGCGCCTCCCGTTCGGGCAGGCGGGCGATGTGTTCGGCCAGCGCGCCCTGAAAGCGCTCGGCCGCCAGATCGTCAAAGCCACCATGACCGCTGGCATCATCGGGATGCCCTATCACATCCTCGCTGACCCCCAGATCCTCGATGCCGATGATCTTGCCGCAGGAGACGTCCTGCAGCATGGCGTGATATTCGCCGAGGGAGACCCCCATTCGGGACGCAACCTCATTGTCACGGGCATCCCGGCCATGAGCCTGCTCCACGTTTTCGATGGCCTCGGCGATGGCACGGCTGTTGCGGTGCACCGAGCGCGGCACCCAGTCGCCACGGCGGATCTCGTCGAGCATGGCGCCGCGGATGCGGATGCCGGCATAGGTTTCAAAGCTGGCGCCCTTGCTGCCGTCAAAATTGCGGGAGGCTTCGAGCAACCCAATCATACCTGCCTGGATCAGGTCATCCAGCAAGACACTGCTCGGCAGACGAGCCAACAAATGCTGGGCGATCCGTTTAACCAGCGGAGCATGACGCTCGACCAGCACATAGGAATCCTGATGACGCAAGTATGCTTGGGCTTTATTCACGGGAGTCTTCCTGTGCTATGACCGGCTTTTGCAATAAATTCTCGAGGAAAAATTCGAGGTGGCCGCCCGGTTGATTCGGGATGGGCCAGCTCGCCGCCTTGTTGGCCAGGGCGCGAAACGCCAGCGCGGCGGGCGACTTGGGGAAGGCCTCGACGATCAGCTTCTGCTTGCGCACGGCGGCCCGCAGGTTGGTGTCATAAGGGACACAAGCCACCAGCTCCAGAGAGGTATCCAGGAAGCGGTCGGTGACCCGGGTCAGCTTGGCGAAGAGCTCCTGCCCCTCGCGCAGGGAGCGCACCATGTTGGCCACCACCTTGAAGCGGAACACCCCGTGATCCTTGGAGAGGATCTTGATGAGGGCATAGGCATCGGTGATGGAGGTGGGCTCGTCGCACACCACCACCATGATGTCCTGGGCCGCACGGGTGAAACTCAGCACCATGTCGGAGATCCCCGCCGCGGTGTCCACCAGCAGCACATCGACCTGAGTCTTCATCTCGCTGAAGGCACGGATGAGCTCGGCATGTTGCACCGGGGAGAGCTCGACCATGGACTGGGTCCCGGAGGTGGCCGGCACTATCATCATGCCGTAGGGCCCCTCGACGATGATGTCGTCTATGGTGCACTCCCCGGCCAGCACATGGGACAGATTGCGGTGCACCCGCAGCCCGAGCATGACGTCGACGTTGGCCAGGCCAAGGTCGGCATCCAGCACCAATACGCGCTTGCCTTGGGCGGCCATGGCTCCCGCCACGTTCAGGGTGACGTTGGTCTTGCCCACGCCCCCCTTGCCTCCGGACACGGCGATCACTTTCACTCGATTGTTTTGACGCATTTTGCGCAGACCACTCGCCTGATCCATATACATGTTACTCATAAAACTCCGAATCTTCGGCCTCGCCAAAACCCGACCCCCAGAAATAGGGATCCTCTGCTTCTCGCTCGAGCGAGCCCATGGCGGCACCGACCAGCAGCGCCGCATTGGCAACTTGAATATCTTCCGGCACCCGCTGTCCATCGGTGATGTAGCTGATGGGCAGCGCGTTCTGAATGCATACGTTGATCACTTCACCCAGATTCAGGCTCTCGTCCAGCTTGGTCAGGATGCAGCCACTGAGCGGAATGCGCCGGAAGTGATCCACCGCCTCCTGCATCACCCGTCGCTGGGAGGTGGCGGACATGACCAGATAACTGCGAATGCGCACCTTGGCATTCTTGACCAGGGTATCGAGCTGCTCGGTCAGACGGATATCCCGCTGACCCACCCCGGCGGTATCGATGAGCACCAACCGGCGGTTACGGAACTGGTAGAGCGCATTGGCCAGCTCCTCGGCATCGCGCACCTGGCGCACCGGACAGCCCATGATGCGGCCATAGGTCTGCAGCTGTTCATGGGCACCGATCCGATAGTTGTCGGTGGTGATCAGCGCCACCTGCTCGGCGCCGTATTTCATGGCGAAGCGAGCCGCCAGCTTGGCGATGGTGGTGGTCTTGCCGACCCCGGTCGGACCGAGCAGGGCCACGGCGCCACCCTGGCGCAGGATATCGTCTTCGCTGATCTTGAGCTGGGCCGTCAGCACCTCGGCCAACTGGGCCATGGCCTGATGAATGGGCATATCTTCCGGGATGAGACCCGCCAGCTGATCGGCGAAGGCATCGTCGAAGCCCATCTTCTTGAGTTCCTTGATGAGCAGCGCCCGCATCGGCTCCCGGCGCTCCACCTCCTGCCACATCAGGCCGGAGATCTGGTGCTCCAGCAACTTGCGGATGCTGGCCATCTCCTTGCGCATCCCTTCCATCTCCTGCTCCCGCTGGGGAGCCTGGGCTGGGCGCGGGTTTGGGGCAGAACGCGGCCTTGGCTTGGCAGGCTCGGGGGCGGCGCCCCACTGGCCCTGCTCGGCCAGGGTTCTGGGGGCCGTATTGGCCGACACCAGACCCGCGGACTGGTTGCCACCGCCCGCCGCATTTCCGGACCAAGAACCCGGCGAGGAATTGCCACCGCCCGCCGCATTCGCGGACCAGGCACCCGGCGCTGGATTGCCATTGCCTGACGGGTTGGCCGGGTTGAGCTTCTGCTGGCGGGCCAGCAGGGCCGCCAGAGTATCGGCATAATATTCGTTCTGCTCCTTGGCAGGAGCCGGGCGCGTCATCTGCTTGCCTGCAGACGAGATATTGACGCTCTCATCGTTCAACTGACGGCGAACCGGCGCGTCCTTGGGTCCGGGCACCTGAGACTGATAGTCGACGGCCGCGACTATCTCCACCCCACCGGTGACCTTCTTGTTGGACATGATGACGGCATCCGGCCCGAGCGTCTCCTTGACCTCGGCCAGCGCCGTTCGCATGTCTTTGGCAAAAAACCGCTTAATCTTCACCCGTCATCTCCGCTAACTAGTTCTGTCCTACCGCACTGACGATGCGGATTTGCTTGTCATCAGGCACTTCCTGATAAGACAGAACACGCAATCCAGGAATGGCATTCTTGACAAACTTCGCCAGGGTATTGCGCAGTATCCCCGATGTCAGAAGCACGGCCGGCTGGCCTTCCAGTTCTTGTCGTTGAGTGGCTTCCACCAGGGAGCGCTGCATCCGCTCCGCCAGTCCCGGCTCTATGCCGGCGCCATCTCCTCCACCTGCTTGCAGGGATTGATGCAATATACGTTCCAATTCTGGTGACAGCGTGATCACCGGCAGCTCGGGTTCCGGGCCGGCGATCTCCTGCACGATCAACCTGCGCAGGGCGATACGGCAAGCGGCCGTCAGCACTTCCGGATCCGGACTGCGCGGCGCATATTCCACGAGGGTCTGCAGGATAGTGCGCATATCGCGAATTGGCACGCCTTCATTGAGGAGATTTTGCAATACCTTGACCAGGTTCCCCATGCTGATCACCTCGGGAACCAGCCCTTCCACCAGCTTGCTCTGATGTTTTCCGATCATGTCCAGCAGCTGCTGAACCTCGTCATGTCCCAGCAACAGGGCGGCATGATTGGAGAGAATTTGGCTCATGTGGGTGGCTACCACAGTGGCAGCGTCCACAACGGTATAACCCAGGGTCTGGGCCTGGGAGACCTGCTCCTTGGCGACCCAGACAGCTTCCAGTCCGAACGCGGGATCCTGGGTCGCTATGCCCTGGATCTGGCCGAACACCTGACCCGGGTTGATGGCCATCTCCTTGTCGTGATAGACGGTGGCCTCGCCGGTGCTCACCCCCATCAGCGTGATGCGGTAATGATTGGGGGCGAGATCCAGGTTGTCGCGGATGTGCACCGCAGGCACCAGGAAGCCGAACTCCTGAGAGAGCTTCTTGCGCACCCCCTTGATCCGGTTGAGCAGCTCGCCCCCCTGACTCTTGTCCACCAGCGGGATCAGCTGATAGCCCACCTCCAGCCCTATGATGTCCACCGGCATCACATCGTCCCAGCTCAGGTCTTTCTGCTCGACCGGGGCATCCCCATGGGCCGGCAAGAGTTCACCGCTCGCCGCCCTGGCCTTGTTCTGTTTCTCGCGGCGCAGCAACCACCAGGCTCCGGCCGCCGCCACGGCCCCCAGACTCAGGAACGCCAGGTGCGGCATGCCGGGCACGCTGCCCATCATCAGCAATATGCCGGCGGAGATCACCAGCGCCTTGGGATTTTCGAACAGCTGGCCGAGCACCGCCGTGCCCATGTCCTGATCGGTATTCTGGCGGGTCACTATGATGGCGGCGGCGATGGAGAGCAGCAGGGACGGGATCTGGGCCACCAGGCCGTCACCGATGGCGAGCAGGGTATAGACTTCGGCCGCCTCGCCGAAGGTGAGCTGGTGCTGCACCATGCCGATGATGAAGCCACCGATGATGTTGATGAAGAGGATCATGATGCCCGCGACCGCATCCCCCTTCACGAATTTGGAGGCACCGTCCATGGAGCCGTAGAAGTCTGCTTCCTGGGTCACGTCCTGACGACGCTTCTTGGCCTCTTCCTGATTGATGAGGCCGGCGTTCAGGTCCGCATCGATGGCCATCTGCTTGCCGGGCATGGCATCCAGGGTGAAGCGGGCGCTCACCTCGGAGATCCGGCCCGCCCCCTTGGTGACCACCACGAAGTTGATGATCACCAGGATCATGAAGACGATGATGCCCACCGCATAGTTGCCGCCGATCACCACGTTGCCGAAGGCCTCGATCACGTGGCCGGCCGCCGCGGTACCGTTATGGCCTTCCAGCAGTACCACCCGGGTGGAAGCGACGTTGAGCGCGAGCCGCAGCAGAGTCGCTATCAGCAAGACGGTGGGAAAAGCGGCAAATTCCAGTGGCCGGCGGGTGTAGACGGCCACCAGCAGCACGACGATGGAGAGGGCGATGTTGAAGGAGAACAGGATATCGAGCATCAGCGGCGGGATGGGCAACACCACCATGCCGAGGGAAGCGAGCACCAGCAACGGCGTCCCCACCCCCTTGGTCAGCAACCATCGGTACTCTTTGAAACGGCTCAGTCCAGCCTTGAATCCCATCATTATTCTCAAATTATCAACCGCCAGTGCCGGACTAAAGCAAACATCAAGCCAACAATTTAAAATACTGATATATATGGAATTTATTTTTAGTATGTCAGAAGTCCGTCGCCATCGGCCCGCACATGAACCGGGGCCATGACAGGCGGGGCCAGGGTTTTGCGTTTATTGGCGGTATTGGGGCTCAATGGGCTGGTCTTTGGCGAGTGGGGTTAGGTGTCGGCCACGGCGGCGAACAGCGCTGCGGCTGATGGCGTTATTTAAACGCCGCTATGTGCGGAACTCGGGGGGAATGGGCAGGTCTTTGGCGATCGGAGTCGGGCGCCGGCCACGACCACGGCGGAACTTCTTGAGCCGGTACGCACAGGCCAGCGCTTACACCACGGCGA